>DAHUZE010000025.1 GCA_027306755.1 Acidimicrobiaceae bacterium
TACGGGATGGGCGGCCTCGTCGGCAGCACGGGCGGCTTCGACTTCAAGAAGTTCGTGTTCCCGGGGATCCTCGCGATGAGCGTGGTGACGACGGCGATCTTCTCGGGCATGTCGATCGTCTGGGACCGTGAATTCGGCTTCCTGCGCGAGATGCTGGTCGCACCGGTGCGCCGGGGGGCGCTCGTCGTGGGGAAGTGCGCAGGCGGGGCGACCGTCGCCACCATTCAAGCCCTGATCATGCTGGCGCTGGCCGGACTGGTCCACGTGCCCTACTCACCGGTCCTGATCCTCACCCTCGTAGGCGAGATGCTCCTTGCCGCCGTCACCATCACGGCCCTCGGGACCGCAATGGCGTCACGCATGGCTCAGGTCGAGTCGTTCCAGGTGGTCATGCAGTTCGTCGTCCTGCCGCTGTTCTTCCTCTCGGGCGCGCTCTTCCCCTTGCGGTCGCTCCCGACCTGGCTGGCCGTGCTGACCAAGCTGGACCCGCTGGCCTACGTGGTGGACCCGATGCGGCGTGCCGTGTTCGAGCACATCACCACCTCGCCGGCGGTGCGCACCTTGTTCGCTGGGGGCATCACCTGGGACGGCTGGCCGGTCCCGATCGGGCTCGAGCTTGGCGTGACCGCCCTGATGGGTGCCCTGCTCCTGACCGTGGCCATCTACGCCTTCGGTCGCACGGACTGAGCACCGACGGAGGGCGCGGCTCAGGGTTCCGTGCGGTTCCAGTCGCCCGAACGGCCGCCGGACTTGTGCCACAGGGTGAGCTCGTCCATCCTGGCCCGGGGGTCGCCCCGCAGAAGGCACATGGCCATGCTGAGGCCGGCGACGCCGCAGGCGGTCAGCGCCTCCATCTCCACTCCGGTGCGGCTGAGGACGGTGGCCGTCGCCGTTACCCTCAGCTGGCCCGTGCCCCGCTCGATGCGCACGTCCACCTCGTCCACGGGCAGCGGATGGCAGAGCGGGATGAGATCCGAGGTCCGCTTGGCTGCCTGGATGCCCGCGGCGCGGGCGAAGGGGATGGCGTCGGGCTCGGCGTCCAGGGCAGCCACGGCGTCCTCGCTGGCCCGCACCACGCACCGGGCCACGGCTCGCCGAGCCGAGACGGCTTTGCCGGTCACGTCAACCATCCGCGCCCGGCCGCGGGCGTCGACGTGGCTCAAGAGCGCGTCGTCGGTCACGGGGCCTGTTGCTCCGATCTGTCGATCACGCGCCACGGCGCGGCGTACAAATTGGCGCGCCCTTCGCGGACGAAGCCGGCCAGCGTCATCTCCAGCGCCCGGGCCGTTGCGACTGCAAGGCTGGAGGGCGCCGAGACCGCCGCCAGGACCGTGATGCCGGCCACGGCAGCCTTCTGGACGATCTCGAAGCTCACTCGCCCGGAGACGACCAGCACGGCGTCGGCCAACGGCAGCCGTTGCTGCAAGGTGGCCCAGCCCACCAATTTGTCCACGGCATTGTGCCGCCCCACGTCTTCCCGTACCGCCAGCACCCGGCCGTCAGCGCGGTAGAGGCCGGCGGCGTGGAGGCCGCCCGTCTGCTGGAAGATGCGCTGCCGGCGAACCAGCCGGTTCGGGAGCTCCATGAGCAGGGTGGCGTCCACGGTCGCGCCCGGTGGAAGCGCCGGGCACCGGTCCTGCAGGGCTTCGAGCGTGGCCGTGCCGCACATCCCGCAGCTGGCGCTGACGATCGATGCCCGCCGCCGGCCCCGGATGTCCACCGGCTCCGTGGCGGTCACGGTGACCACGTTGTACTGCTGGGGGTCCCCGTCGGGCAGCTCGCAGTACTTGACGGCGCGTACCGGGCGCCCCGGATCGAGGAGGCCCTCGCCCACCAGGAACCCCACCGCAAGCTCGAAGTCGTGCCCAGGGGTCCGCATGGTGACGGCCACCGGCTCTGCCGGAGCGCCGGGGCCACCCAGTCGTATCTCCAGGGGCTCTTCGCCCGCCACCTGGTCCGGTCGCTCGCGCCGCGCACCGTCGCCCAGCTCGGTCACCATCACCGGCTCCACTGGCGCTGCACGCCGTCCCGCGCCCACGACGGCCCGGGTCACCGGGCAACCCTGGTCACGGGACGGGCCGCCTCATCGGGCCGACCGTAGCAGCGCGACCCCGAACTGCCGCAGGGGCACCGTGGCGCGGGCAGCCGCCCACCGGCGGGCAGCCGCCCACCGGACGACGATCAGGGCTCGTCGCTTCCGAGCTCGGAGGCCAGGCGGTCGGCCGTGGCCTTCGCTTCGGCGGCCGAAAGCCCGGACCGCCCGGCCAGCCAGGTCGAGATGGGCGCTGCGGTGCGCTCCGAAGCATGCGCCGCAACGCCGGCCAGGGCCAGGAGCGCGTCGATCTCGTCGTCTCGGAGGGGCTGCACGCCGATCGCCTCGGCGTAGCGGTCCGCCCATGTGCGTGCCGTCGTCATGACACGGGGTCTAGTCGCCGATACCCCCCAACAAGTCGGGAGCTCAGGACCCGAGGCGCATCCGACCCAGCGCAGGGGGAGCTCGAACGGGCTCCTACCGAAGAGGGGGGTGAGCCAATGTAAGGGCGCGCTCAACAACGAGTACCCATCGCAGCGGCAACGTTGGCGGCAGCGGTGCTCAGCTTGACGCCGTTCGCAGGAGCCAGCACAACCGCGACACCGAACACGCCGATCGGTGGTGGTGGATACTCATCGGGCTTGACGTTCGGCGGCGCCTGCGGATTTGCCAACGGTACAGTGTCGTACGGGTCTCATCGTGGGCCTGGTCTCGGTTGCGGCGCTCGGAGCCTCCATTGCAGCAGTTGAGACACAGGTGCCGGCCGATCCTCCGCCGCATTCGTACGCAGCAGCTCGAGCAGAGGCCGAGAGCCTGTGCCGTACGGCATTCGACTCGAGAGTGATCGGCGCCCAGCCGGCCGTCGTCGGCAACGTACGCGCACCAGCTCGGACCGATTTGTCGTACCCAGCGCAGCCCGGTGCCTTCCCGGGCGTGTCCACACGCACATTCGCGGCTTACTGTGATGTGCCGCCACCGGCCGCCGCCCACCACCCGCGCTCCGCAGGCGCAACGGACGTCGGCTGCGGGCGGGCAGCCCTGCCGCGAGCGCCGCCTACGGGCTGGCCGCCGACGGTGCCTCCGCTGCGCGTGCCACCCACGCCGCCGCTTCGTCCTGGTGGCGACGGTAGTCCAGCTTGCCGTTGGGAGCACGGCCGAGCGAGGGGACGGTCCTGACCCGCCGTGGGGCCTTGAAGCTGGCCAGCCGTTCCTTCACGTAGGAGATGAGCTCGTGCTCGTCCAGGGCGGCGCCCTCCTCGGGCGCGACTACGGCCACCACGATCTCCCCGTAGGCGTCGTCGGGCACGCCGACGACGGCGGCGTCGCGGACACCCGGGTGGGTCTTGAGCGCCTCCTCCACCTCCTCGGGGAAGACCTTCTCCCCGCCCGTGTTGATGGAGCTCGACCCGCGGCCCAGCAGGTGCACAGATCCGTCGGCCCGCACCTGGGCGAAGTCCCCGGGGATCGAATAGCGCACCCCGTCTACGACCCGGAAGGTCGCGGCCGTCTTCTCCTCGTCCTTGTAGTAGCCGAGCGGGCCGCGGCCGGCAAGGGCCAGGACCCCTACGGTGTCGGAGCCGGGCTGGACCGGCCTGCCGTCGGGCCCGAGCACCGCCACCTCGGGGCCTAGCACGAACTCGGCCGTCCTGGTTGCCGCGGCACCCGACGACATGGACGCGCCCATGCCGACGGCCTCCGAGGAGGCGAAGAAGTCGAAGAGCACCATGTCCTGCTTGTGGCGGAGCAGGCCCGCTTTGATCTCCTCGCTCCACATTGCTCCAGAGGACAGGATGCCCAGGAGCGAGGAAAGATCCCAGCGGTCGGGCTGAGCGTCGAGGGCCGCCAGCATGGGCCGGGCGAACGGGTCGCCCACGATGACGACCCCGTTCACGTGCTCACGCTCGACGGTGTCGAACAGCTCCTCGGCGTCGAACTTGCGGGACTCGAGCAGGACCACCCGGCCGCCCTCGCTCAGGCACTCCATGGCAACGAACCCGCCCGTCCCGTGCATGAGCGGACAGGCCGGGAGCAGCGCCATGCCGGGCCCGTTGGCCCGCAGTGTGCTCCGGATTCCGCCCAGGCCCGCCGCCTCGTTGTAGCTGCGGAACCCGGACGCGTTCATCCGGGCGAACAGGTCGTCCTGGCGCCACATGACCCCCTTGGGCATGCCGGTGGTGCCCCCGGTGTAGAGCATGACCAGGTCGTCGCCGGAACGATCGACCGGGCCGTGGACCCGCTCGGTGGCGGACCCCGCCGCTTCCTCGTAGCGGGTCGCCCACGAAGGGCAGGGGCCGGAGCCGTCGTCCACCCACAACCACGCCTTCACCCCCGGCACCCGGTCGCGCACGCGCTCGACCCTTCCGGCGAACGCGCCGTGGAAGATCACGGCGGCAGCGTCCGCGTTGTCCCAGAGATAGACCAGCTCCTCGTCCACGTAGCGGTAGTTGGTGTTCACGGGGACGGCGCCCACCTTCATGACGCCGAACGCAGACTCGAGGTACTCCGGAGAGTTGTAGAGGTAAAGGCCGACGGCTTCCTGGTGGCCGACGCCCATGCCGAGGAGCCACCTCCCGAGCCCGTCAGCTCGCCGGTCCAACTGGCGCCAGGAGACGCGCCGGTCGCCTTGGGACAGGGCGTTGGCGTCCGGCTGCTCGTCGGCCACCGTCTCCCACACGTCCGCGTAGTTCCAGTTCGTCACCACCACCACCACCACCCCTGCCCCACCTGCTGGGAGCCTACGTCCCGAGCCGGTGGTTCCCGCAAGCGCCTTGCGAGCTGTCGGAGCCAGCCGCAAGACGCTGTGAAGAGCTTGAGAAGGCCAGTAGATTCCTTGGTCTGAGAAGGGGGCCGACCGAGCCGGTGCACGCAGAGCAAGAAGCCCCGACATCCGTCGAGACGCGGCACGGCCGCGGTCCGCTCCACCGCCGGCGCGCTCGGTTCGACAGCCCCGCGGCACCGGCTGCGGTGGCGGCGCTGGGCGGGATCCTGTTCGTCGTCGCCCGCCTGTTCGACGTGGCCAAGGGAGATATCAGCCGCTTCGTGATGGCGGGGCAGGACTTCGTCAATCCGGCCCGGTCGCCGGCGGGCCTGCACGTCTTTCCCGGCAGCGGTTACGACGGTCAGTTCTACTTCCGGCTGGCCCTGGACCCGGCGGACCTGGTCCGCACCGCCTTCGGGATCACCCTGGACGCGGGCTTCCGGGTCCAGCGTATCGGCCTACCCGCCCTATCCTGGCTGGCCGCAGGAGGCCAGCGCTCGCTCATCCCCGACAGCATGGTGGCGGTCAACCTGCTGGCGCTCACCGTGCTCGGCGCCTTGGGCGGCCTGCTGGCGCAAAGCGCAGGCCGGCATGCGGCATGGGGCCTGCTCGTCCCCGGATTCTGGGGGTTCGTCTTCAGCATCGGCCGGGATCTGCCCGAAGTGGTGGCCAGCTGCTTCCTCGTGGCCGGCTTGCTGGCCCTTCGCCGGCAGAAGCCGCTGCCGGCCGGCCTCCTCTTCGCCGGAGCGGTGCTCACGCTGGAGACCACCTTGGATGTCGTGATCGCCATCGGCATAGTGGGTGTCGTCCAGATCGCGGGCCGGCGGCGCCGGCCGGCCCTGTGGGACCTGGCCTGGGTGATCCCGGGCGTGGCTTTCGTCGCCTGGCAACTGGTGGGGCTGGCGGCCACGGGCACCCTTCCGATGCGGGCGGACGGCGGCGACAACCTGGCGGTTCCCGTCGTCCACATGGTGGGCGCCATCGTCTACTACCTCGAGCGCCTGACGCAGGTGGGGTCGCTCGTGTGGCTGGGCGAGCTCTTCGTGCTCGCCGTGGTGACCCTCTTTGCCGCCTGGTGCCTCCGGGGATCGCGTGTTCCGCTGTGGGAGAAGCTGGCGTGGGGGATCTCCGTGCTCGTCGCCCTCTCGCTGTCGGCCGGCATCTGGTACGGACGGGCCAACTTCCGGGGCTTCGAGGACCTCTACCTGCTGTCGGTGGTGGTCCTCTTGGGCTCTCGGCGCCGGCTGGGGGTGGTTGCCGCGCTGGTGGCCGTGGCCTGGGTGCTCAACGTCGGGCACTACGTGGTCGCCCTCTGAGACTGAGTGGCCGGCCGTCCGGGTTGGGGGGCTTTCAGCCCAGCGGGAGCACGGCCGCGGCGTCGATCGGCCCAGCGTCCTCGTAGCCCTGCCGCACGCCCTGCCCCGCCCTCCGGACCAGCTCCTCGGGTTGGTAGAGCATCCAGTAGGCGTTGCGGGCGTGCTTGCGGGAGCGTTCCCGGAAGACGGGCGCCAGGTCGGCAGGGTCGTCCTCTTCATCCTCGTGGACGAAGACCTCCAGGATCGGAGTGCTGGTCATGAGCTGGGCCATCATGATGCCCGTGGAGGCCTCGTGGGCGCACTGCTTGTCGATGGCGGCCCGGCCGGGCATGCCCAGGGCCACTACGATGCGGCATCCGTCGCCCTCGATCATCCTCTTTGCGGCCACCGCCAGGTCCTTGAACCCCGGAACCGTGCGGCGCACGACCTCGAAGCGCTGGCCGTAGCCAGGGCACGAGGCCAGCTCGTCCACGGCTTGGGCGCCCATGTCGTAGCGGGAGAACATCGTGTCCACGACGCCGATCTTGTCGACAGGCCTGGCCGTGCTCCCGCTGGGCTCATCCATGCTCCCGCTGGGCTTGGCCGTGCTCCCACTGGGCTTGTCCATCTGCCCATTGTCGCGTGTCCCGGGCGCGGCTCGAGCGCCGGCGTACCGGCGCTCGAGCAATGAAGTGGGTGGGACAGGCTCGCCCCCTCGTGGTCAGATCACCACCGGTAGAAGCGGTGCCTCCCGGAGCTCTCCCCCCGCCCGATCGCGAAGCCGACGATCCACAAGACGAAGAAGATGACCGCGATGATCCAGAGCAGATGAATCGCGAACCCAAGGCCGAAGAACAGCAAGACCAGGAGTAATGCGAGTATCAGCAGCACGTCGTTTCCTCCAAGTTTCCGAGCGGACCCATCGCCGCCTGACGGCTTAAGTTGTACCCAGCCATGGCCGTTCCAACCGTGGTATCGCTCAGGGCGGCACGCGAGGAGCGCATCACGGGCGGCCGGCCGGGGAGGCGCGTGGCGGCCAAGTTGGGGCGGCGTCAGAATGTCCGCAATGTCGGGTGACCTCACGCGCCGGATTCCCGCGGGCCGCCCCATCCGGGCGGCCTGGTCGCGCCGCGCCCTCCTGTGGCCCGCCGAGGCGCTCGACGCCGCACCCCCGTCGTTCCGGCGCTTCGCCGTGGCAGGGCTCCTGGCGGCGGCGGCCGTTGCGGGAGCGGTCGTCGGAGGCTCCAGCTTCGTCTCGCACCTCCCGGGAGCGTGGTTCTTCGGGACCCCCGGGGGGCCGCTCGGCAGCGTGTCCACCGGGGCGAGCCGAGCCCCCGCCCTGGCCATCCTGGGCGTCTACGGCGGGCTCGGGGCGCTCGTGGTCATCTGGTGGCGGTTCTTGCGGGCCCTTCGGGCCCATCCCGGCATGCCGGTCGGGCAGGTGGCCCGGGTGGTGGCGGCCTGGGCCGCGCCGTTCGCGGTCGCCCCTCCGCTGTTCAGCCGCGACGTCTACAGCTACGCCGGCCAGGGGGCGCTCGTCACCTTCCACATCAACCCGTACCATTACGGCCCCGGGGTGTTGGGAGCCACCCCGTTCAACTTGCTCGCCGGCCCCCTATGGGCCAACACCCCCTCCCCGTACGGACCGACGTTCCTCTCGTTGGACGGCCTCGTGACCCAGCTCTCCGGGCATCAGGTCCTTGCGGACCTCGTGCTGCTGCGGCTCTTGTCCGTGGTCGGCGTGGCGCTCGTGGTGGCCGGGCTGCCGGTGCTGGCGCGCAGCGTGGGGAGAGACGCGGGCCTCGCTGTCGCCCTCGGGGCGGGAAGCCCGGTCGTGCTGGCGACGATCATCGGGGGGGCCCACAACGACGGGCTCATGGTCGGGCTGCTGGTCGCCGGGCTAGCGGCGTGGAAGCGGTGGGGGCCGGTACCCGGGATCGTGCTCTGCGCTCTGGCGGCAGGCGTGAAAGCGCCGGCGGCCCTGGGGATCGTGCTGATCGGGTGGAACTGGGCCGGCCATGACGCCGGCGTCGTCCGCCGAGGCGCCCGCACGCTGCTGGGCCTGGGCATCGCCGGGACCGTCCTGGCGGTCCTGTCGGCGGTCTCGGGCGTGGGGTGGGGGTGGGTCGTGTCCCTCACGGCGGGGGACACGATCTGGACGGGGGTCACGCCGGTGGACGCCGTGACCCGGGTGGCGGCTGGCCTGCTGCACCTGGCGGGAGCCACCACGTCCACCGCCTCGGTGCGGACCGTGGTGGCCCTGACCGCCGTGACGGTCGCCATGGTCGCCGGTACCTGGCTGCTCTGGCATTCCCCGCGCATCGGCCCCATCCGTGCGCTGGGGCTGGCCCTCCTGGTGCTCGCTCTCCTCAGTCCGGTGCTGTGGTCCTGGTACCTCACGTGGGGACTGGTGGTGCTCGCCCCGGTGGCCGGGGACCGGCTCCGGCGGGGACTGATCTGGCTCTCGGTGGCCGAAACGATCATCGGCGCGTCGTCCGTCCTGGGCCTCCTGCGATCCCTCGGCCACGACGGCCCGCTGGCCGACTCGCTCGCGGTGCTCGGCGTGGCCGGCTTCGTGCTCCTCGCCACGCGCGCCCGCTACGACTCCCATCCTGTCTCGTGGGCCGGTCGCAAGCCGATGCACCGACGCCTCCCGACCGCGGTTCACCGCCCGCAGGCGTAGCCCGCTCCGGAGGGACCGCGCCCCGGGCGGGTGCCGCCGGCCAGCCTGGTCGCGCTGCAGGCTGGTGCGTACCCTACGGTCTGGGCGAGGAGGCACGTGGTACCGGGACGACCGACCGCCCACGAGGACCAAGGAGGCAGGCGATGGCTTGGGATTTCGCTACGGAGCCCGAGTTCGAGGCGAAGCTGGACTGGATGCGGTCTTTCGTCCGCAGCGAGGTGTTCCCCTTGGAGACCCTGCAGCTGGATCACGCCACGCTGCTGCGCCTGGTGCGGCCGATGCAGGACGAGGTCAGGGGCCAGGGCTTGTGGGCGGCGCACCTCCCCCCGTCCCTCGGCGGGTCCGGCTTCGGCCAGGTGCGGCTCGGGCTCATGCACGAGATCCTGGGGCAGTCCCCGTACGCGCCCGTCGTCTTCGGCAACAACGCGCCCGACTCCGGCAACGCCGAGCTGCTGGCCGTGGCCATCGAGGAGACCGGACGCCAGGATCTGCGCGAGCGTTGGCTCCAGCCGTTGCTGGATGGAGCGCTCCACAGCGGCTTCTCCATGACGGAGCCCGAGACCGCCGGATCCGACCCCCGGCTGCTGGCCACCCGGGCCGAACGCGACGGGGACGAGTACGTCCTCAACGGGCGGAAGTGGTTCACGACCAACGGGTCCGTGGCCGACTTCCTCATCGTCATGGCCGTCACCAACACCGACGTCCACCCGTACCAGGGCTCCTCGATGCTGCTCGTGCCCGCGGAGACGCCGGGGGTCACCATCGTGCGCGACGTTCCGGTCATGGACCATCCGACGGCCGAGCTCGGCACGTTCGGGAACCACGCGGAGATCGAGTACCGCGACGTCCGGGTGCCCGCCGCCAACCTCATCGGACGCGAGGGTGAAGGGTTCCGCTTGGCGCAGGCCCGGTTGGGCCCCGGTCGTATCCACCACTGCATGCGCTGGCTCGGCCAGTCCCGGCGGGCGTTCGACATGCTCTGCGAGCGGGCAGTGTCCCGCTACGCCCACGGCTCCGTCCTGGCCGAGAAGCAGACGGTCCAGAACTGGGTGGCGGACTCCGTGGCCGAGATGGCGGCGGCCCGGCTCATGACCCTGCAGGCGGCGTGGAAGATCGACCGCGACGGTGCCGCCGCCGCTCGGGACGAGATCGCCATGATCAAGTACTGGGGCGCGGCCGTGCTCTACAACGTGATCGACCGCGCCATCCAGGTCAACGGCGCGCTGGGCTTCTCCTGCGACCTCCCGCTCGAGTCGATGTACCGGGCTGCGCGTGCCGCCCGCATCTACGACGGGCCGGACGAGGTGCACCGCCAATCGGTGGCCCGCCACGTCCTGCGCCGGTACCAACCGGTGGACGTTCCGAGCGAGCACGTGCCGACCCGGAGGGAGGCGGCCCGGCGCAAGTTCGCCCACCTTCTCGACGCCGCGACC
Source organism: Acidimicrobiaceae bacterium (assembly GCA_027306755.1). GTDB lineage: Bacteria > Actinomycetota > Acidimicrobiia > Acidimicrobiales > RAAP-2 > JAJYVT01. Next base: position 10,202 of record DAHUZE010000025.1, read on the forward strand.
GCCGACGACTGAGCGCAACCCCCCGGCGCACCATCCGGCTGCAGCCGCGTTCAGCGCAGGAGCCTGGACAGCCTCCGGTCCGCCAGAGGCTTCCCGCCGGTCTGGCAGGTGCAGTAGGCGAGCTCGTAGGAGTCGAAGGAGACCCGTCGCAGGGGCTGCCCGCACTGCGGGCAGGGCTGGCCCACCTTCCCGTGGACGGCGAAGCGCTCGCCGAGCTTGCCCTCGGAGAGGGCACCGGTGCGCCCCCGCTCGATGGCGAGACCGTCGGTGAGCACGCCGCGCACGGAGTCCACGAGCCGCGTGCGGGCCTCCCCGTCGAGTGAGGCCATCGTGGCGAACGGGGAGAGCCGAGCCCGGTTCAATGCGTCGTCGGTGTAGCCACGGCCCACGCCAGCCACAACGTGCTGGTCCCGCAGCCAGGTGTAGACGCGCCGGCCGGTGCGGTCCGTCCGCACCAGGTCGGCGAACTCCTCGCTGAAGGGCTCGGGACCGAGCGTGGCCAGCGGTCCTTGGTCACCTGGCGCCAGCACCCACCATCCGGCCTTGCGCTGGGTGCCGTGCTCGCGCAGCAGCAGGGCGCGGGCCGGCTCCGGCCCGAAGACCACGCGGACCAGCGCGCCTCGCGGGCGCGTCTGCTTGGGCGGTTCCTCCAGGTCCATCCGTCCGCCCTGGGAGAGGTGGATCGCCACCCGGGCACCGCCCGCCAGCACCAGCAGCAGGTACTTGCCCCGGCGGTCCGCGCGCTCCACCGTCGTGCCGGCGAGCGTGTCGGGAGCGGGCGCCGCCGTCTTCAAGCTGGCGAACCCGAGCAGGTCGGCCCGTTCGAGCGTCCGCCCTCCGAGTGAAGCGGTCAAGCGCTCCGCCAGGGCTTGCATCTGCGGCAGCTCGGGCACGCGGCCCCCTATATCGGCGCCAGCACCTCGAACCCGAGCTGCTGCTCCAGCGCTGCCGCCGAGCGGAGCACCACGAGGTCCGCGTGCTGGGGGCCGATCAGTTGCACGCCCACCGGCAGGCCGGAGCGGCTCAGCCCGGCACAGACGGTGGCCGCTGGAGAGCGGGTCATGTTGAACGGGTAGGTGAGCCGCACCCAATTGGGGTCCACGGTCCCGTTCACCACGCCCTGGCCGCCCAGCTCGTTGGGCGGCGGCAGCCCGGCGATCGTGGGGGTGACCAGCAACCGGACCTTCCTAAAGAGCGAGACCAGCTTGAGGTTGAGCTCGTGGCAGCGGTCGAGAGCCTCCACCAGCCGGGTGGCCGGCAGCGCCTCCGCCTGCCGTGCCAGCGAGACCAGCACCGGTGTGACCAGGTCCCACTGTTCCCGGTAGGGCTCCAGCGTGTGAAGAAGCCGGGCCCCCACGATGACCAGCCAGTCGTCCAGGGGATCGGTGTCGAAGACGGACGGGACCTCCTCCACCTCCGCCCCCATGGCGTCGAGCGCGGCCACCGCCTGCTCGCACACGCGCAGCACCTCGGCGTCCGCGTGGGTGTACCCCAAACCCGGCGACCAGGCGACGCGTACCGGCACGCGAGCCTCCACGAGGGCATCGCGCCAGTTCGCCTCCGGGCGCGGCAGGGATCGGAGGTCCGTCGCGTCGGGCCCGACGACCGCGTCCAGGGCCTCCACGACGTCGGCCACGGTGCGGCCCAGCACGCCCTTGGTCGACAGCCCCAGCCAGCCAGCCCCCTCTGCGCCGCCGGCCGGCACGCGGCCGTGCGACGGCTTCATCCCCGACAGGCCGCAACAGGACGAGGGAATGCGGATCGACCCTCCGCCGTCGCTGCCGGTGGCGAGCGGCACCATGCCCGCGGCGATCGCCGCGGCCGACCCGCCCGACGAGCCGCCGGCCGAGTGGGTCAGGTTCCAGGGGTTCCTCGTCAGGCCGAAGCGCGAGTTGTCGGTGTGGCCGGTCCAGGCCAGCTCGGGGAGGTTCGTCTTGCCCACCACCACGGCGCCGGCAGCCCGGAGGCGGCCGACGAGCGCCGAGTCGCGTACCGCGGCCGGCGCGCCGTCGAAGAGCGCGGAGCCGTGCCTGGTCGGGTACCCGGCAGCGTCCTCGCTGTCCTTGACCCCCACCGGCAGCCCGGCAAGGGCCCCGGGGTCCCCGCCGGCGGCGACGATCTGGTCCACGGCCGCCGCCTGCTCCATCGCCCGGTCGGCGTCCACGGCCACGAAGGCGTTGACTTGCGGGTTCACCTCGTCGATGCGTGCCAGTGCGTGCTGCGTCAGCTCCCGGGCCGACACGGTCCCGCGCCGCACCGACGACGACAGCTCCGCGACCGTGGAGGTCCGGAAGTCCATGGTCATCCGCCGCCCAGTGCGGTGACGGCGCCCCGCAGAGGCGAGGACGCGGTCACGACGGCCAGGACGGGGACGGTGACGCCGCCGGCCACGTAGCGGGCCACGTGCCGTCGGCAGGTCTCCAGGTCCCCGTGCACCACCAGGGTGTCGACGACCTCGTCGGGGATGGCGAGGAGCGCGCCGGCCCGGTCGCCGGCCGCCCAGGCTCGCCACATCCCCTCCAGCTGGGGGCCCCGCCCCAGCCAGCGGTGGAACGCGGCGTAGGCGGGCACGTTCAGGTAGGCGGCGATCATGCGCCGTGCCACCGCCCGGGCCACGGCCGGGTCCGGCTCTGGCACCACGAAAATGCGGGCAACCACCTCCGGCGGGCCAGCCGCGGGCGCCGGCCGTCCGGCCACGCCGGCTGCCACCTCGGCCAGGGAGGTGGCGACGTCGTCGGCCGAGAGCCAGTTCAAGATGACCCCGTCGGCTTCGCGCCCGGCAAGGCGGAGCATCCCCGGCCGCAGGGCTGCCAGGTAGATGGGGGGCACCACGGGAACGGGCCTCGACAGGCGGAAGCCGTCCGCGGCGAACGTGTCGTAGGCGCCCCGCACCTTCTCTCCCGCCAATGCCGCTCGCAGGAACCGGAGGGTGTCGCGGACCCGGGCGTACGGCCGGTCGAAGGGGATCCCGTTCCATCGCTCGACGATGACGTCGGAGGACGTGCCCAGGCCGAAGGCGAACCGCCCGGGCGCCGACTCGGCCATGGCGGCCACGGTCTGGGCCAGCAGGGCTGGGCCCCGGGTGAACGCCGGAGCGATTGCGATCCCGAGCCTCAGCCCAGGTTCCCAGGCTGCGGCCAGGGCCAGCGGGGTGAAGCCGTCGGCGCCATCCACCTCGGCCGACCACACGTCGCTGTAGCCCGCTGCGGCCACGTCGGCATACCACGAGCGGTGGTCGGCCAGCGATGCGTCGGGGAACGGGACGGTGATGCCGAGTCGCCGGGCCACGGCATGCACCATAGGGCGAACGGCTACGTATCTCCGCGGAAACACGTAGCCCGGACCGGTGGCTCAGGGTGGCCGTTCAGGATCGGCGCGCGGCCGGACCGGCCTCCCGGCGCACCCTTGGAAGAGCCTCGGTACGGATCGCCCACCGAGCGCCGGGGTGGGCTGCCATAGCCGCCGACACTGCGGTGCGGACCGCTGTGACCGACCCGGCCAGAACCAGGTACTCCCGATTGCGAAGGTGCGAGACCGTGCCGACCTTCAGCCCCGAGGGGTTGTGGATCCCGAGCCGGGCCCCCACGTACCGTGCCGAATCGAATGCCAGCGTGGCGATCTCGTCGTGGTGCGAGCACATGGTCTCCAGCTCCTCCACGCTGACCCACGACTCGTCGTTGTACGACAGCACCAGGAGCCGGCAGTCCACGGCGGCCACCGTGGCCGCCAGCGCGGCCGGCATGGTGCGCTTGGAATTGAAGGCGCTCTTGGTGGACGGATCCCGTGCGTCCACGCGCTTGCAGGCCACGCCGTAGTGGGGGGGCGCGTCCCAGGCGACCAGCGTTTCCCACACGTGGTAGTTGGTGAAGTAGCGGTGCTGGTTGTACGGCGGGTCCAGATAGGCCAGGTCGAAGTGGCCGAGGGCCGGTGCGAGCGCCTGGGCATCGCCCCGGATCGCCATGCCAGGGCCGGCCAGCAACTCGGGACAGCGGAGCTCCAGGGGGCGGTACGAGCGCTGCGCCCATTCCTTGACGTACGCCATCTGGTCCCCGATGGTCGAGTCCACACGATCCGCCGCCTCGATCAGGCTCGTCAGCAGGATCGGTTCGAGTGTGGTCCCGGCGAAGTCGGCGGCGATCGCCTGGCGGATGGCGTCGATGCGCCGCCCGTTGAACGGCTGGAAGAACCGTGAACGCTGGCAGAACGTGTCGGTGACGTAGCCGTCCACCCCGGGGAGCCGGTTAAGCCGGGCCAGCGCGTCGCCCAGTGCCCGGTGTGTGATGGCGCCGGCGTCCGTCTCCACGTAGCAACGGGCGAACTCGTTGGCGTACCGGGCGGCGTCCACCGCCGTGATCCGGATTCCCCGGCGCTTGAACGCCTGCGCCACCCGGGTGGTCCCGGTGAAGAGGTCCAGCGCCGTGCGCGCCCCGCTGGCAACGGCGATGGCGTCGAGCACCGGAATCAGCCGGCGCTTGGAGCCGATGTACTTAATCACTGGTTCTGGGCACCCCGTCGGTCACCCGGTGGGTCGGCTCGGCGGCCACGTCTCGCAGGCTAGGGGCACGACGGGCTGCGGCGCGGGATGCTGCGCCCGCTGGTTCAGGGTCGCACCGGCCACACCCACCCTCCCGCCCGGCGGCGGGGTGGCCCGAGCAGAGCTGCCAGGTCCCGGCGCAGGACGGTGCCGTCCGGGGCTCCCCGCAGGAGCACCACGGCGTCCGCGTGCACGGCATGCAGGTCCCGGCGCAGGGCGGCCAGGGTGGAGGCGGACAGCGGCGCGCCCAGCCGGTGGACGCTGGCCGCCGCCAGCACCAGCCACAGGGCGTTGGTCGGCGGAGCCTCCACCGCCCGGCCACCGGGCCCCGGAAGGATGGCGTAGCCGTCGGGCAGCTGGAACGAGAACCCGTCCTCGGCCTGCCACATCATCTCGTCGGCCGCGGCGCCCGAGGAGTCGGGGTAGACCACCAGCACCCGATGGTGGCCGCTCGCGTTGGGGGCGAGCGCGGGCAACGGGGGGCGGGTGGGTGCCGGCGTCACCGGGTAGGGCCAGCGGGGCAGCATGGCCAGAGGTGCCAGGGCCACGGCGGCTACGCCGATCGCGATCAGCACCCGGGTTGACAGGCCGGCTCGATGTCGCCCGACGGCAGGGCCGGCACCGGCGCCGGCATCGAGGCCGGGGCCCCCCCTGACGTGGTCGACCACGATCGCCAGGGACAGGCCGGCGAAGAGATCGGTCATGGCCGCGAAGCGTTCGGGGGCGATCGAGTCCAGCAGCGGCAGGTGCGCCAGCGCAGTGGACGGGAGCGGGACCGCGAGCGCGTGCGGGCCGACGTGGAGCCGGTAGCCCAGGGACGCCACCAGGGCGACGAGGGCCAGCGTGAGCGCCAGGCGGAGCGGGCGGGATCGCCAGAACCCGACGGCGCCGGCCAGCAGCACCGCAACCAAGGTGATGCCGAGATACCCGCCGTTGCCCCCCGAGATGAAGGCCACCCCGGCCAGCTCGGCATGTGGCAGCACGATTGCTGAAAGGTTGGTGGCGATGTCCCCGATGTGGGGCCAGATCGGGCCGGTCGTGTGCCGAGGCCCGGCAACCGCCATCCAAAGGGGGTAGGCCAGCAGGGCCGCGGCGACCGCCGCCGCCGCCGCCAACCCGGGCCACGCCCGGTCCAGCGCCCCGCGGGACGCCCGGGGCCAGGCCAGGCCGGCGACCGCCAGGGCCGCCGCCGCCATGAGTGCGGTCACGGCCAGGAGCTCGGTGGAGATGAAGAACTGGGCGGCCGCCAGCACACCAAGCGCGGCTCCGCAGGCCGCCGGGTGGTGCCGCCGCCGTACGAAGAGCTCGTCAAGGCACAGGAACACGAGGGGCGGGACGGCCAGCCAGGTGAGGTTCACGTGGCCGTAACGGAGGTCGGTGGCGCAGAAGGGCCCGAAGCCGTAGCAGAGGCCGCCCAGGAAGGCGGCCGGTCGCCATCGGACGTACCGCATCGCCAGTGCGCAGGCGGCGGTGGCGCTGGCGGCGGGGGCCAGGATCGCCGCCACGCCCAGGGCGGCCACCGGACCGGCCGTGACCGTGATCGGCGAGAGGAGGAGCCCGAGAAGCTCCGCGGAGGTGTTGGCCAGCATGTTGACCCCCGCCGGGGCGAAGACCTCGTGGCTCACGAACGGGTTGGTCCCCGCGCCGAGCGCATGGGGCACCCAGGCCAGGAACCACGCCTCCTGGGCGGGGTCGGCGGACCCCGCCGGCAGCGTCGACGCCATCCCGCCGGCCAGCAGGTGCCACCAGGCGATCAGGGCGAGCGCCTGGTAGATGCCGTAGGCCGCCGCCAGCTGCCGGGCCGCTCGACGCGGCGGGGCCGAGGACCCCGGCCGGACCATGGCGCCCAAGACTACGAGCCGCCGGCCGGATCAGGTGAGGATGTTGACCGCCCGGGCCGCCACGATGCCCACGGTCACGATGGACACCAGAGACTCGGCGCTCATGAGGGCCTTGGCGGTCCGGGTCAGCGGCATGGTGTCCGTGGGGCTGAACGCCGCAGCGTTGGTGAGGGCGACGTAGAAGTAGTCGAAGAACCCGGGCATCCATCCGGTGGCCGGCGTCTGGCTTCCCACCATCTGGGGGAACTGGAAGTCCGGTTCCCGTGTCGCGTGCCGCGCCCGGGCCAGGGGGCCGCCCCGGTCGAGCTGCCAGAACCACAGCCCGTACACGATGATGTTGGTCAGCCACACCGAGACGGCGCCGTAGAGGAGGGGGCGCCCCTTGGCCAGCCCCCCGTAGAGGAGGTCGTCCACGAGGAGCCCGATCGACACCATGTTGGCCAGGTTCAGCAGGGCGATCACCGCAACGACGAAGATCCGGACGTCGCGCTCCTCGGACCCTCGCCGATAGGCGCGCACCAGGTTCAGCAGGACGACTAGGGAGCCCTCGAGCGCGGGGATCAGCCACCGGGGACCGATCGCCAGCTGGTTCGGGAGGAAGAGGTAGAGCCCGAGGGCGGCCCCCACGGCGATGGTCGGTGGGATGTGGTTGACCCGGGTGCGGGCGGCGCGGTCCGGTGCTGGCGCGCCCTCCGGGGAGTCGCGGCCCGGGGGCGGAGGCGGAGGCGGTGTCACCATCAGACGCGACGGTACCGTTGTGCCCGGCGGTAGCCGGGGAGCCCGGGAGCGAGCGGCAGTGGCCGGGGCTATCGTGGCGAACATATGTTCGATCCCCAGCGGGTCAAGCTTCTCGCCGACCGGGTGCGGCCGACGGCTTCCAGCCAGACGCGGCTGCTGCCGGTGCTCTCTCCCCTGGCCGCCTTGCTGCCCGACGGGGGGCTCCGCCGGGGCACGGCGGTGCGGTGCGGTGCCGGAGCGCACGGCGGTGCGCTGAGCCTGGCCCTGGCCCTGGCCGCCGGGCCTTCGGCCGCCGGAGCCTGGTGCGCGGTGGTGGGGGTGGAGGACCTGGGTGCGCTCGCCGCGGCCGGGTTGGGCGTGAACCTGGACCGGCTGGCGGTCATCCGGGCCGCCTCGCCCCATTGGGCGCTGGCCACCGGGATCCTGGTCGACGGCGTGGACGTCGTGATCGTCGCCCCGCCGCCGCGCCCCCGGCCTTCGGCGGTCCGGACCCTGGCGGCCCGGGCCCGGGACCGCGGAGCGGTCCTTCTCGTGGTGGGGGAGCGCGGCTCCTGGGCGGCTGACCACGAGCTGGTGGTCGAGCAGTCCAACTGGCACGGCCTGGCCGACGGCGCGGGCCGCCTCCAGGCGCGCCGGGTCACCGTCGTCGCCAGTGGCCGGGGCTCGGCGGTCCGCCCGGTCCGCCAGGAGCTGTGGCTTCCTGCGGCAACCGGCAATGTGGTTGCCGCATGACTGTCCTGCCGCGCCTCCTGATCGTGGAGTGCCCGGCGCTCATGGCGCCCTTCCCCGTTCCTGCCCTTCCCGCCGCTCCTGGGCGGCCAGAGGAGGGCGAGGGCCGTCGCTTGAGGATCTTCGCCCGGATGGTCGACGCCCTCGCCGAGGTGTGCCCGTGGATCGACCCGGTCCGGACCGGGGTCTGCACCCTGCCGATCAGGGGGCCCGCCCGCTACTTCGGCAGCGAGGACGCCGTCCTTGCCCGGGTGATCGAGATCGTGGCTGCGGTGGTGGCGCCGGAGCTCGCACTGCCGGGCGGCGCGCCGGCCGCGTTGGCTCGGCTCGGGGTTGCCGAGGGGTTGTTCGCCGCCACCCTGGCGGCCAGGTCGGAGGCGGTGGTGGCCGAAGGAGGGACCGTGGCGTTCCTGGCGCCGTGGCCGGTGGACGTGCTGGGGGAGCCGGACCTCGCGGACCTGCTGACCCGGCTGGGCCTCTCGACGCTCGGCCGGTTCGCCGCCCTTCCTGCCGCGGACGTGCTAGCCCGGTTCGGGGCATCCGGCGGCCATTGCCATCGGGTCGCCCGGGGCTTGGAGGGCGAGCTCCCGGGCTGGCGGATGCCGGGGATGGGCCGGCGACTGGTTGCCGCGCTCGGCCGGGAGCTTGCGCTCACCGAGCACCAGCCGGGGTTCTGGGGCGGGGTGAGCGCGGCCGAGGAGCGGGCGGCCGAGGTCTTTACCGACCTGCAGCGCCGGCTCGGCCCCGAGGCGGTCGCGTCCCCGGTGCTGATGGGAGGACGGGGGCCGAGCGACCGGTGCCATCTCGTCCCGTGGCGCCCCGCCGGGGCCGTCGTGGAGGACGGCAGCATCCACCACCGTCGCGCCGCGGACGGCCGCACCCGCCCCGCTCGGCCGGTCCGTGGCACCGAGCGGCCGGTCCGTGGCACCGATCGGCCGGTCCGTGGCACCGAGCCACCGTGGCCGGGGCGCCTCCCCCCACCCGCCCCGGCTCGGGTGGTCGCCTGCGAGCTCGCGGAGTGCACCGCGGCCGAGCGCAGTCCTGCAGGCCGGGCCGCGGTGGCCGAGGTCGTTGACGACAGGGGGGCTCCGGTGGCGGTCACCGCCCGTGGCCTGCTCACCGGACGCCCCGTCCGGCTCTCCGTGGGCGGCGCCCCCTGGGAGCCGGTGGCCGGATGGAGCGCGCCGTGGCCGGTGGAGGAGCGGTGGTGGTCGCGGGGGAGGCGCCGGGCCGCCCGACTGCAGGTGCTGGCAGGCGACGAGGTCGCCCGGGCCTACCTGCTGGTGGTGGAGCGCGGGCGGTGGCGGGTGGAGGCCGTCTACGACTGACGATGCGGTACGCCGAGCTGCACTGCCATTCCAATTTCTCCTTCCTCGACGGCGCATCCCACCCTGAGGAGCTGGTGGCCGAGGCTGGCCGTCTCGGCCTCTCCGCTCTGGCGCTCACCGACCATGACGGGCTCTACGGCGTGGTGCGGTTCAGCGAGTCGGCACGCCGGCTGGGCGTGCCCACGGTGTTCGGGGCCGAGCTCACGTTGGCCCCGAGCACCCCCCGGACGGGTGCCCCGGACCCCGGCGGCCACCATCTGGTGGTGCTGGCCCGTGACCCCGAGGGGTACGCCCGGCTCAGCCGGACCATCGCCGGCGCCCAGCTGGCCGGGGGCGGGAAGGGCCGGCCGCTCGTGACCCTCGAGACCCTGGCCGGCGCCCACGGCGGCCGGTGGCAGATCCTGACCGGGTGCCGCAAGGGGGCGGTGGCCGCCGCGCTGATGGACGAGGGTCCCCGGGCGGCCGCCCGCCGCCTGCAGGAGCTGGTGGGGGCCTTCGGCCGGGACAACGTGGCCGTGGAGCTGTGGGACCACGGGGACCCGCTCGACTCCACCCGCAACGACGCCCTGGCCCATCTGGCCGTCCAGGCCGGCACTGCGCTGGTGGCTACCAACAATGTCCATTACGCCGTTCCGTCCCGGTTCCCCCTGGCGACCGCCCTGGCGTCGGTCCGGGCCCGTCAACCGCTCGAACAGCTCTGCGGGTGGCTGCCCGCGTCGGCCGCCGCCTGCCTGCGCGGGGCGGGGGAGCAGGAACGCCGCTTCTCCCGCTGGCCCGGCGCGGTGGAGGAGGCGGCGGCTATCGGCAGCGCCTGCACCTTCGACCTGCGGCTGGTCGCGCCCCGGCTGCCGGACTTCCCCGTCCCCCCGGGCCACACCGAGCAGAGCTTCCTGCTCCAGCTGGTGGAGGAGGGCGCGGCCCGCCGCTACGGTCCCCGGTCGGCCGAGCGGGTGGCGGGAGCGTGGGCCCGGCTGGACCACGAGCTCGACGTCATCGGCCGGCTCGGCTACGCCGGCTACTTCCTCACCGTTTGGGACATCGTGGAGCAGTGCCGGCGCACCGGGATCTTCTGCCAGGGCCGCGGCTCGGCCGCCACCTCGGCGGTCTGCTTCGTGCTTGGCATCACGCTCGTGGACGCGGTGTCGCTCGGCCTCTTGTTCGAGCGGTTCCTCTCCCCGGCGCGCGACGGGCCGCCCGACATCGACCTGGACATCGAGTCCACCCGGCGCGAGGAGATCATCCAGTACGTCTACGAGCGGTACGGCCGCCGGCACGCCGCCCAGGTCGCCAACGTCATCACCTACCGCTCCCGCTCGGCGTTGCGCGACATGGGCAAGGCCCTGGGCCATGGAGTCGCCGACGTGGACGACTGGGCCAAACGGACCGATCGGGGTGAGCCGCTCGCCGCCCGCTCCGATGTGCCGCCCATGCTGCGCGAGCTGACCGGGGCGGTGCTGGACTTCCCCCGGCACCTCGGCATCCACTCAGGCGGGATGGTCATCTGCGACCGCCCGGTGGTGGACGTCTGCCCGGTGGAGCCGGCCCGGATGCCCGGGCGCACGGTGCTGCAGTGGGACAAGGACGACTGCGCGGCGGCCGGGCTGGTCAAGTTCGACCTCCTCGGGCTCGGGATGCTCGAGGCCCTCCACCACATGGTCGACCTGGTTGCCGAGCACCAGGGGGTCGAGATCGACCTGGCAGCCCTTCCCCAGGAGGACGCCGTATACGACCTGCTGTGCCAGGCCGACACCGTGGGGATCTTCCAGGTGGAGAGTCGGGCCCAGATGGGGACCCTGCCCCGGATGGCGCCGCGGACCTTCTACGACCTGGCCATCGAGGTGGCCCTGATCCGGCCCGGGCCCATCCAGGGCCACGCCGTGCATCCCTACATCCGCCGCCGTCGGGGCGAAGAGCCCGTCACCTACCTGCACCCGCTGCTCGAGCCCGCCCTGAAGCGGACGCTCGGGGTCCCCCTCTTCCAGGAGCAGCTGATGCAGGTTGCCGTGGACGTGGCGGGGTTCACGCCGTCGGACGCGGACGAGCTGCGCCAGGCCATGAGCCACAAGCGGTCCGACGAGCGCATGGAGGCGTTGCGGGACCGGTTGTTCGACGGCATGGCGGCTCGTGGGGTGCCCGACGGCGTGGCCGCCAAGGTGTTCGAGAGCCTCTCGGCGTTCGCCAATTTCGGGTTCCCCGAAAGCCACTCCCTGTCGTTCGCGTCGCTCGTCTACTCGTCGGCGTGGATGAAGCTCCGCTACCCGGCGGCGTTTACCGCCGGGCTGCTGAACGCCCAGCCGATGGGATTCTGGTCGCCTCAGAGCCTGTTGGCCGACGCCCAGCGTCACGGCATCGGCGTGCACCGGCCGCATGTCAACGCCAGCCGTGCCGGCGCGGCGCCGGCCGGCGCGGCGGCCATCCGGCTGGGACTGCAGTCGGTCCGCTCCATCGGCAAGGAGACGGCGGAGCGCCTGGCCGGCGGCCAGCCGTGGACCAGCCAGGAGGACTTGGTGCGTCGGGGCGGCCTGACCCGGCTGCAGCTCGAAACCCTGGCCCTGGCCGGGGCGCTCGATGGGCTGGGCGTCTCCGGTCCGGAGGCGCTGCCCCCGGGCGACGGAGACCGCCGGGCACTGGTATGGGCGGCCGGAGCCGCGGCACAGGCTGCGCCCGGCCGGTTGCCGGGCATCGTCACGGGCGGCGATCCGCCGCCCCTGCCTGCGCGCCTGGCGCTGGAGGAGGTCCGCGACGACCTGTGGTCGCTGGGCGTGACCCCCGATCGCACGGCCATGGAGCTGGTGCGCCCGCAGCTGGCGGCGCGTGGCGTCGCGACCATCTCCGACGTAGTGGGCCGCCCAGGGGGGAAGGTGCTGGTTGCCGGAGTAGTCACCCACCGCCAGCAGCCGGAGACGGCGCACGGAGCCGTCTTCTTGAACCTCGAGGACGAGACCGGGATGCTCAACGTGGTGTGCTCCCGGGGGGCGTGGGTGCGCTGGCGCCCCGTTGCCCGCACCGCGGCCGCCCTCGTGGTCAAGGGCCGGGTGGAGCGGGCACAGGGCGTCGTCAACCTGGTGGCCGAGCGCTTCGAGTCCCTCGACCTCGGACCCGTGCCGGGCTCACGCGACTTTCGCTGACGAGCCGCCCAGCCGGCCGGGGTCAGCCCCGCGTGCGGGGGATCCCGGCCTTTTCGAGCACCTGGGCGCTCACGCCCACCGCTCGCCAGGCCGAGTACGAGAGCCCCTTGCGCGTGCTGTAATCCTTGGCCACCCGGATGAACTCCTTCTCCAACGTGCCCACGTCCACAGACTGGCCCGAGTGGGCGAGCTCCGTCTCCAGATCCCGCTGCTCCTGCACCAGGTGCAGCCGGTTCAGCGGGCTGGCGGAAGCCAGCTCCTTCTCGATCGCCGTCAACTTCTTGCGGATGGAATCAACCGTCCGCTTCCGCCCCCGACGCGGCTTGGTCGTCTCCAGAGCCTCGAGATAGGCCCGTACGATGCGGCCCTCCTCGCGACCCTTTGCGAGGGCGGCCTTGTGGGAGTCCGACATCGGTCCGGGCCGGCGGGCGCGCCTCTTGCTTGCAGTAGTCGAAGCCATAGCGCACAAGCCTACACGAAGATGCACCCACTTCGCTCGAGCCCGCTATCGCGCAACTCCATCCTTGGTGAGGGGCCGCAGCGCTTCTTCTGCCTTCCGGCATTGGACATGCGGTTCTCCTCCTGTTTGACGCCTTGGGAGGACATTGCGAAGCCGAGAGGCCCCGCTTTCCGGTCCTGAGGGTCCCTTCCCCCGTTGCATGCTGGGCTTCCGGCCCTGCGACCCGATGGAGGCGGACCCGGCCGGGACCGAACGCCCCGGGGAATGGGCTGTGGCCGATGTCACATCACGATGACGCCGTGGACCGTTGACGGGCACCTCGTGACCGGGTCAGGGTCCAAGGCGCCAGCGGGGTGACGGTCCGTCCACGCCCCGGCGCTCACGGGCAGTGCGTGGCCTATTCGCATCTATGGCTGTACGGATCGGTCCCTTCGGCCGTCGGGCACCGGGCCGTGAACGCAAAGGCCTGGACCACCGAACCGGCCCTGCGCATGGGCCGACAACGAAAAATCGGGCATGTCTGGGCTGGTGAGGACGCCGAATCTGATGCCGATCCCCGCCATGCTTCCTTCAAGTTCCCCGGGTGGGGCCCTCGTATCGGAGCGCCCACCGCTCGTGGTCGCGCCAGTCCCCGTCGACCATGAGGTACCGCGGGGAGAACCCCTCGCGCTGGAAGCCGACGCGGCGGGCCAGGGCCAGTGATCGGAAGTTGCCGGGCTGGATATTGGCCTCCACGCGGTGCAGCCCGAGGTCCAAGAATGCGATGCGGATCACTGCCCGCAGTCCGGCCGTCATCATCCCTCGCCCCTCGTGACCAGTGAAGCCCGCGTACCCCAAGTAGGCGGACTGGAAGGCTCCCCGCACGATGTTGCCGACGCTCACGTAACCAGCGAGCTCCCCGCACATCCGGTGGCGGATGAGGAATGCGCGCTGGTCGTCTGCCTGGAACCGGGTGAGCATGGAGGCGAACCGGGCCGGGCTGTCGGCCAGGTCGATCCACGGATGGTGGAGCCCCCGGCTGGCACGGACCGCGGCAATGAAGGCGTCGCCGTCGCCCGGAGCGAGGGGGTCCACCCGGACCGGAGCGTCCTCCGGGGCCGTCGGGAAGGGCGCAGCGTCGTGCATGTTCCCCAGTGTGGCAGCGTGGGCCCCATGCGGATCCGACGACGCACGGGTGATGGCGTGACCCCGGGCGAGCTGGTGCTCGCAGCTCTGGCGGGTGCGCACGCATGATCGTCTGGGAAGATTTCGCCAAGGTCGACGTGCGTGTCGGACGGATCGTGGAGGCGGCGGACTTTCCCGAGGCCCGGCAGCCTGCGTGGAAGCTGCGGATCGACTTCGGGCCGGAGATCGGGGTGAAACGGTCGTCGGCCCAGATCACGAACTACTCCCGGGAGCAGCTCGAAGGCCGCTTGGTCCTGGCAGTGGTCAACCTGCCGCCCCGGCAGGTGGGCCCGTTCCTGTCCGAGGTCCTCACGCTTGGCACGTACCGCCACGAGACGGTCCTGCTCGTGGACCCGGGGGCCGGAGCGGAACCGGGCGACCAGATGGCCTGATTCCCGATCAGCCGGCCATCATTCGGATGGCGTCGAGGGACAGCTCCTGGGTCTGCTCCGAGGGCAGCTCCTCGGCCTGTGCCTGGCAGTACTCGCACCGACCCTGGCCGGGCTGGTGGCGCCAGGACCGCAGGAGGCGGGAGCCCTGGGGGTTGAGGAGGACGACGATGCTGTCGGAAGTGGGATCCAGCTCCAAGCCGTAGTAGGGGCGCCAGCCGGTGCTGACGTAGGCCTGGCCCAGTCCCTTCAGCTCCCGCCGGAACCGCATGCGGTCCGGCTGGAACTGCCAGACGCTGTTGCAGGAGTCGAGCACGATGGTCTCGCCCTCCTGCGCCAGGCGCCCCGGCGCCGGCCCCGTGCCCACTGCGGCGGTGTCCTTCGCGTGCGGCTCCATCCTCACCTCGCTCACCTGCCCTCCTGCTCGATTGCGCCCGTGCGCAAGCCCCTCGCTCATGGGGATCATTCAAGGCGCTCCGTTTGAGGATCGGGTCCGCGAGATGTTGGAATTTCGAGAAGACTCGGAGCGAGGAACGCCGCACCACCGATGCTCTTACGGGTGCTTTAACTCGATGCGGTTGGATCGTGTCGTGCGATCGAACCGACTCTGGCGCTGGGTGCTCGCCACCGTGGTGCTCGGCCTTGCCGCCCTCGGGTACGCACTGACGATCCCGGTGCGCCACCCCGCAGCAGCGCGAGTCGCAGCGCTGGCCGTGACCCGTCCGGTAGCGGGATTCCAGGCCCACCCTCACGCCGGGCAGTCCTCGGCCACGGCGAGCCTCTTGAGCGCGGTCAAGGCCGCCGCCGCGGCGACACCGGGGGAGACCGCCGTCTACACCGTGACGTGGAAGGGCAAGTCCAAGAGCTCCGCCACGGCGCTCGTCGTGCTGGCGCTGCCCACCGTCCAAGATGCGCGCGCCGCCCGGACGGAGGCACAGAAGTCCTACCTCAACCGGGCAAGCCTCACGCCGGCCGGCTATGTCTACGCGGGGTCGCTCGCGCTCGCGTCCGTTCCCGGCGCCAAGGGGGCGACCTTCACGGGAGGGACATCCCCGGTGACCACGGCCACAACCAGGCGCACCGACGCCGAGGTGTACGCGCTCGGGCGCGTCGTCGTGGTGGCCACCAGCCAGGGGCCGGGAAGCCAGGCCAAGGCCGCTGTGGACCGCCTTGCCCTGTCCGAGTACCGCCACCTGCAGCGCACGGGCTCGTCGCCGTCTTTGGGAACCACGTCGTTCCCTCTGGTGGCGACCCTCTCCTATGCCGGTGTCACGGGCGCCGTGCTGCTGGTCGTGCTGGCTTCGCCGTGGGCCGTTGCCGCCGTGCGGCGCCGTCGGGAGGCTGCCTGGGAGGCGGCCGTGCGGCGCGAGCGGGCGTCCAGGGGAAGCAAGGTGGTGAAGCGCCGGGCCGGCCGGGCCGCCGCTGCGCGGTCACGGCCGCCACGCTCGGCCGCTCGGATCAGGGGGCGGCGCTGACGCAGCCCGCCTGGCGGGTCGGGAGCTCGACGTGCACGGCGCGGC
>DAHUZE010000028.1 GCA_027306755.1 Acidimicrobiaceae bacterium
CGTTGGTCAGATTCGACTGGGTCGACCGGTCGTTCGCGACCGAGGTCACGCCGAGGAACGTAGGGATCGCGATCGCCATCAGGATGCCCATGATGAGAAGCACCACCATGAGCTCGATGAGCGTGAACCCGGATTCCTCAGTGGTCTCCCCACCCTCCGCTTCCGCAGCACGGCGCCGACGTCCGAGTGCCTCGGAGGCACGACGGAGCGCGTCGCTCCACGTTGATCCCATTTTTTCCCCTTCTCGCTCCGCACGCCCCGAGGGCGTGACGCTCACGAGTCCCCATCGACCCGTGGACACAGCATATCGCGCGCCAGTTGGAATGCAATACCTCATCTTCCGCGCGAATCGTTGAGAGGGATTTGCGGCCCCTTCCGTGAACGCTGGCATCGACCCTTCCGTGCTCCTGCCCTGCGTGCGGGAACCGACAGCCGAGGTCCATTGCGGCCGGCGCTGCGGGGAGACCGGGCCAGATGCAGTGATTCACTTGCGCTCCGGGTTCCGGGGCACCGGACCATGAAGACTCGATCCGCGCCTTCGGCGGCGGTACGCTGTACCCGGGTGAGCATCCAGGCAGATGACGGACGCAGCAGCGGTGTTCCGGAGTGGCCTGGTGCCAAGATGGGTGACGCATTACAGCGTCAGGGGGATGTCATGAGCATGCACGGCTCGTACGACGAGTACGGGCAGAACGACACCGCCGATCTCGTGCGGTCCGTCGCGCTGTCGTCTGCCAAGTTGTGGGAAGAAGTGTTCGAGCGGCTGCGGCACCTGGAGGAAGCCCAGGCCGAGCTTCGAGCCATGTTGGGCCGCATCGAGGGCCAGCTGCCCAGTGGGTCGGCTAAACCGGCCATCACGAGTGGTGCTCCCGGCAGCCCGACATGGTCCGACCGGGCCATCGGCGCTCCCGAGCCGCGGGACGGAACCGGGGATGTCGCACAGACAGACTTGTTCGTGCCCGGTCCTATGGACCACCCGGGCCACGAGCCGATGGACGCCGTTGACCTCTTGGTCGGAAACGGGACGGGCACGGTTTCACCGCCGTCGGTGGACCAGGAACCCGCAGCCTTCTTCTTCCGACCAGCTGACGAGGCGCGCCAGGAACCGGACAGCGCCGGGGCCCTCTGGCCCGCAGCCGATCCCCCCAGCGCGCCAGCGTGGACAGAGCCCCGGACGGTCCGCTACGACGAGGGATTCACATCCCGGGACGTCGTTGGCCCGCCCACCGAAGAGGTCCAAGCCATCGACGTCTCCCTGCCAGAGCGCTCCAATGCCGAGTATTTCGGTCGTCACGCGGCGGGCCCGATGCCGGCGTTCTCCGCAGACCACGGCGATCCGGACCCCGCGTCGGCCTTCGAGCCGCTCCAGGTGCACGTGCCTCAGGTGCAGGTTCCCGGCGTCCACGACCCCTCCGACCCAGCCATCTACGAGCAGCTGCAGCAGGCGGCGCAGGCGGTAGAGGCATCGACAGGCTCCATGCCCGGAGCACTCTCGCCTCCGCCCTTCCGGTTCGCCACGGGCGCCGAGCTGGCCCAAGAGCGGGAACCCGGGTTCGAGGACTGGGGCGGCATCGGCGACACCGCCGCCGTGCCGCTGGCGTACGCACCCGGTGACGAACCGGTTCCGGAGGCGTTGAGCCCAGTCCCACCTCCGCCGCCGGGGTTCGGGATGACCGGGGACATCGAGTCGCCGCCACCGCCGCCGCCGGGGTTCGGGCCGGTAGGCGAGCACGTTGCTCCGCCCCCGCCCCCTCCGGGGTTCGGGATGACCGGGGATATCGAGCTGCCGCCGCCTCCGCCGCCGGGGTTCTCGAGCAACGGAACGTCGGCACCGCCGCCTCCACCGCCGGGGTTCGCCTCCGGTGAGGACGTGCCTCCCCCACCACCGGGGTTCGGCATGGCCGGAGAGGCGCCCCCAGGGTTTGCGCCGTCCGACCCCGGCTTGGTGCCCCCCCCGCCCCCTCCGGGGTTCACGCCCGGCGGCGATGCGCCGCCTCCGCCCCCGGGGTTCATCTCTGGCGACTCCACCGCACCGCCACCCCCGCCCCCCCCACCGGGGTTCGGGGTGGCCGCCGACGCCACTGCATGGCCAGGCTCAGGGTTCGTTCTCGGCCCCGACATTGCGGCGAACCAGGAGCCGGATGCCGCTCCCCCGCTTCCGCAGTTCTCCGGGTCGAACAGCGGCCCGGCCCCCTTCCCCCGGACGCCCAGTGTGAGCGGGTCCATCGCCGACGACGTGCTGGCCATCAGCTCCATCCAGCCGCAGCCGCAGCCTCAAGCGGGAACAACGGCGCAAGGCGCGGTTACGAGCGATAACGGGCACCACGCGGCCGACGACGCGCCGCCGCCTCCGATCACGCCGGACTACTTCGCCCGGGCCGGCCGGCGTCGCCGCTGAGCTCGGCCGGCTACTTCGGGCAGGGCTCTCCCCGCCCAGATCAGCGGCTGGCCGAGCCCGCCTCCGTGTCGCTCCGGCGCCAGGGCCCGGAGCGACCGCCGGACTTCTCCCACAGCGCCACGTCGGAGATGGTCATGGTCCGGTCCGCGGACTTGCACATGTCGTAGACGGTCAATGCGGCAACCGTGCATGCGGTCATGGCTTCCATCTCGACCCCGGTGCGGTCCATGGCCTCCACCTGGGACTCGACCTCGACGTAGTCGTCCCCGATCGAGAAGTTCACCGAGACCGACCCCACGAGCACCGGATGGCACATCGGGATGAGCTCTGCCGTACGCTTGGCCGCCTGGATCCCGGCGATGCGAGCCGCCGCCAGGACGTCTCCCTTCGTGATGGCGTTGTTGGCCACTTTGGTCGTCGTCTCCGGCAGCATGGAGACGTGACAGCGGGCGAGCGCCCGACGGTGCGTCTGTTCCCGGGGGCTCACATCCACCATGCGTGCGCTCCCCAGGGGGTCCAGATGGGTCAGGCTGCGTTCGGGCACAGGGGAAAGTCTAGGACGGAGGCGAGCGCCTGCGTCGCCCCGGAGCGCGACCGACGCCGCACGCGTGCGCTAGGATTGGCACTCGATAGCTGAGAGTGCCAGACGTCGCGCGCCGGCCCGGGACGGGCCCGCCGGGCCAGGCCAAGGAGACCGCGATGCCCACGTACGAGTACGCCTGCACGTCGTGCGGCCACCGCTTGGAGGCACACCAGTCGTTCTCGGACGATCCGCTGACGACCTGTCCCGAGTGCAGCGGCTCGCTGCGGAAGGTCTTCGGCTCGGTGGGCATCGTGCTGAAGGGACCCGGTTTTTACCGCACCGACAGCCGCAACGGCTCGGGCACGGCCCGCACGCCGAAGGACACCGGGAAGGCGGCCGCCGGCAGCGAGGGCTCGCCGGCGGGAAGCACGAGCGGCTCGTCAGGGTCCGACTCGTCCACGTCGGGATCGAGCGGCTCGGGATCAAGCGGCTCGGGATCCAGCGGCTCGAACGGCTCGGGCTCCACCAGCGGCTCGGGCGGCTCGGGATCCACCAGCGGCTCGGGCGGCGGTGCGTCGTCAGCCGGCAGCTCATCCGCAAAGCAGGCTGCCGGCTGATCCTGCTGGCCCGGGCGGCGCGTCCGTGTCCCAGCGTTCTATGCCGCGCTCACCTGCATCTCCGCGACGGCGAGCGTCTGGCCCGCCGCCGTCCCGGGCAGCCACGTCACGTCCGCGCCGACGTAAACCACCGACTGCAGCATGCGCTGGAGGGTCGAGGCGACCGTCAGCTCCCGCACCGGTTCCGCCAGAGCGCCTGTGCGGACCATCAGCCCCACCGCGCCGACCGAAAAGTCCCCGCTCACGGGATTGACACCGGAATGGACCCCGGTGACCGACTGCACGTAGAGCCCCTCGCCCACCGCTGCGAGGACTCCGGGCTCGTCCAGCCGGCCCGGCGACAGCAGGAGCGCCCGGCACCCTGCGCCAGGCGTGCTGGCGTACCCCGCTCGCACCGCGGAACCGGTCGGTGCCGCGCCGGCCCGGCGGGCAGAGACGGTGTCGTACACGAAGCCACGAAGCGCCCCGGCGTCGATGAGCACGGTCCGACGGCACGCCAGGCCCTCGGCGTCGAACGCGGACGCCCGGTAGGCGCGCCGGTCGGTCGGGTCGTCAACCAGGGTCACGTCGCTGGCCGCCACCTTCTCGCCCTCGCGGCCGGCGAAGAACGACCGCCCCTTGACGACCGTCTCGCCGGAGAGCCCAGCGGACACCACGCCCAAGAGCGTCGAGACCACCCTGGCGTCGAACACCACCGTGCAGCGCTGCGAGCGGGCCTTGGCGGCGCCCACCATGCGCACGGCCCGCTCGACCGCCGCCGACGCGGCCTCGCCGGGGTCCAGTGCTGCGCCGGCGCGGCCCACGCTGAAGCCGCTGCCCGTCTGCGAGTCGGTCCCGGTCCCGGCGATGGCGGAGACGGACAGGAAGGCGGACGTCCGGCGGGACGCTGCCAGGATTCCGGTGCTTGAGGCCAGCCCCACCTCGAGGGTGCCGTCGGAATAGTCCGCCGAGTCGACCTGGCGTATCCGGGGGTCCGCATGGCGGACCGCACGCTCGAGGTCCAGAGCCAGCTGAACCTTGCCATCGGTCGAGAGCTCGGAGAACGCCGGGTCCCACAGGTCCAGGTCGGCAGGGGCCACCCCGTCGGGCTCGGCCAGCGCCACGTGCGGGTCCGGCGTGGCGTAGGCGGCATTGTCCCGTGCGTCGGCCAGCACCTGGGCCACCACCCCCGGCTCCAGCGTCCCGGCCCAGGCGAAGCCCACCTGGGTGCCCGGACCGCTGCTGGCCGGCACCATCACGCGGATCCCGATCCCCGCCGAGCTGGCCGTGGTCAGCTGCTCGACGTGGCCGTCGTACGCCCGGACCTGCGTGTCGGTCCCCCGGGACACGTAGGCCTCGATGCCCTCGCCCGGCTGGGCCCGGTCCACGACGGCCCGGGCCAGGTCCGTCAGCTCGGTCACGGACGCACGGCGCCCTTCACGCCGCCGTACCGCCAACGGTGACGCCCGTGACCCTCAAGGTGGCCTGGCCACATCCCACCGGGACGCTCTGGCCGTCCTTGCCACAGGTGCCCGGCGTCATGGAGAAATCGTCGGCCACCGCGTCGATCCTGAGCAGCGTCTCGGGGCCGTTCCCGATCAGGTTGGCGTCCCGCAGGGGCTCGGTGATCGTGCCGTTCTCGATGAGGTAGGCCTCGGTCGTGCCGAACACGAAGTCCCCCGTCGCGGTGTTGACCTGGCCGCCGCCCAGCTTGGCCACGTACACCCCGCGGGCAGTCTGGGCCACTATTTCGTGGCGATCCTCGGCCCCCGGCAGCAAGAAGGTGTTGGTCATCCTCACCATCGGCAGGTGGCGGTAGCTCTGGCGCCGCCCATTGCCACTGGAGGCCCTGCCCTCCTGGCGGGCCCGGAGCCAGTCCCACAGGTAGTCGGTCAGGACGCCGTGGTCGATGAGGACGTTGCGCGCAGCCGGGCGTCCCTCGTCGTCGACGGCGAAGTTGCCCCACTCCCCGGCGATGGTGCCGTCGTCCACCAGGGTCACGAGCGGGCTCGCCACCAGCTCGCCCACCTTGCCGGTGTAGACGGAGGCGTCCTTGACGATGTGGTCGGCCTCCAGGCCGTGCCCGCATGCCTCGTGGAAGAGGATGCCGCCGCTTCCCCCTGCCAGCACCACGGGGAGCTCGCCGGACGGCGCCGGACGGGCCGAGAGCTTGACGAGCGCCCGGGCGGCGGCCGTTCGGGCGATCTCGCCCACATCCGCTGCATCGAAGAGCTCGAACCCCATGGTGCGGGCCACGGCCTCCGACCCCGTCTGCATCCCCGTGTCCCCCGCCGCCACACACTGGACGCTGAACCGGGTCCGCACCTGGTCGTCCTCGGCAAGCACGCCCTCGGTGCTGGCTACCAGGACGCGCCGGCGCGCATCGCCGTAGGAGGCGCTCACCTGTGAGATGGCGCCGCCCGCCGACCGGGCGACCTCGTCCGCCCGGGCCAACAGCTCGAGCTTGGTCGCCTTGGCCACGGTGGAGGGCAGCACCGCGGCCCCAGGTCCGGCCGGGCGGCGTGCCGGAAGGGCGACCAGATGCACACCGCCGCCACCCTCCCGGGCCACGGCCGCCGCTGCCTCGGCCGCCGCCAGCAGCGACCGCTCGGACAGGTCGGCCGTGTGGGCGAACCCGGTCGTCTCACCGACCACCACCCGGATGCCTGCGCCGCGGTCCCGCCCTGACGAAAGCGCCTCGACCTTGCGGTCGTCCATGGAGGCACCGGAGGTCTGCCGGTCCTCGGCGAAGAGCTCGGCCATATGTCCGCCCCGGCGGATGGCCACCCGGAGGACGCGCTCGAGCACATCGGGCTCGACGAGAGGGGCGTCCGCGCCGGCCGCGGCCTTCGGGGAGGCGGGCTGCACGGGCGGTATCGTAACGGTGATGCCCCCGACCTCGCCCCCGGCCTCGTCACTGTCGCCCACGGTCGTGCCCGGTCTGAACGCGTCGGCGCCGCTGACCGTCGGGGAGGTCGACACGGCGGCGTGCGTGCGCAGCGGGGACGTGCCGGTGCTGGCCACCCCGCGCCTGGTGGCCCTGTGCGAGGAGGCATGCTGCCAGGCCCTGGCCGGTCACCTGCTCCCCGATCGCACCAGCGTCGCGTCGCGGATCCAGTTCGACCACCTCGTGCCCGTCCCGGTCGGGGCGACGGTGCGGGCCGAGGCCACGCTGGAGAAGGTGGAGGGCCGCCGCCTCGTCTTCACCCTGTCGGTGACGCTCAGCCACGACAACAGGAGCGGCCTCGTGGCAGCCGGCCGGCTCACGCGTGTGGTTGTCCAGCGCAGCGCCTTCCTGGTGAAGGCCGGCTGCTCCGAGACGTCCTGACGCCGGCTCCGGCCGCAGTCGGTTCGCCGGGCGACCTCGGGGAAGCCGGCAGTCCCGGCAGTCCCTGGCCGTCCCCGGAGGTCGGGCCGGACCGGCACGAGCGGGCGTTCGTTGGGCAGTTCGGCGCCGGGTGACCGGGTAGCGTGGTCGGCGCCGGGCCGGTGCCGCAATGGCTGCCGGCGGGCGGCCCATCCCTCATGACGATCCTTCCTCGCATCGAGACTCCCACCGACCTGCGGTCCCTCAGCCCCGAGGAACTGGCGACCCTGGCTGCCGAGATCCGGGCATTCATCGTCGAATCGGTAACGACCACCGGGGGTCACCTGGGATCCAACCTGGGCGTCGTGGAGCTGACCCTGGCGTTGCACCGGGTCTTCGAGTCCCCTCGGGACGCCGTGCTGTGGGACACCGGCCACCAGGCCTACATCCACAAACTGGTGACGGGCCGGCGCTACGGGTTCCGGAACCTCCGCCAGCGAGGCGGCCTTTCGGGCTACCCGAACAGGGCCGAGTCCGACCACGATTGGATCGAGAACAGCCACGCGTCCACCGTGCTGTCGTACGCCCACGGGCTGGCGACCGCCTGGGCCCTCGAGGGTCAGTTGGTGGGCTCCGGCGGGGCGCGACGGGTGGTGGCGGTGGTCGGGGATGGCGCCCTCACCGGCGGCATGGCCTATGAAGCCATCAACAATCTCGGGCACTCCGGCCGGCGGGTGCTGATCGTCCTCAACGACAACGGACGCTCTTACGCGCCCACGGTATCGCTGCTCAGCCGGAGCGTGACCACGCTGCGACTGCACCCTGCCTACGTCCAGACGCGCGAGCGCCTGCGCGGCCTGCTGCGGGAGATCCCCGGCGTGGGCGACCTTGCGTACGCCGGTGTCCACGGCCTCACGAGCGCCATGCGAGAGGTGGTGGCCCCCCACACCTTCTTCGAGGCGTTGGGTGTGCGGTATGCCGGGCCCATCGACGGGCACGACGTGGGCCAGATCGAGCAGGCCCTCGAGAACGCCGCCGAATGGAACGGGCCGATCGTCGTCCACGTGCTGACCCAGAAGGGTCGGGGCTACGCGCCCGCCGAGGAAGACGAGATCCAGTGCCTCCACGACGTGAAGGGCGGGCCGCCCACCGCGGTGCCCGGTTCGCTCGGGGTGGCCGGGGCCGGCAGGCCGGAGGCGAGCCCGTTGCGGGTGGTGGGCCGCCGGTCCTCGGCCACAGAGGACGCGCCCGGCAGCGATGAGCCGCCGCCGTCGGCCCCCCCGGCCGCCACCTACACCGACGCCTTCAGCCGGGCCCTCATCCGGCTGGCCGAGCAGCGGCCCGAGATCGTCGCCCTGACCGCGGCCATGCCCGGGCCGACGGGCTTGCTGGCGTTCCAGGCGCGCTTCCCGGAGCGCTTCTTCGACGTAGGGATCGCCGAGCAGCACGAGGTCACGGCGGCTGCCGGCATGGCCATGGGCGGCCTCCGCCCGGTGGTGGCCGTCTACTCGACCTTCTTGTCCCGGGCCTTCGACCAGATGAACCTGGATGTCGGCCTGCACAAGCTCCCCGTCGTGTTCGCCCTCGACCGTGCGGGCATCACCGGGGACAACGGTCCGAGCCATCACGGCATCTTCGACCTGGTGCTCACCCTGGCCGTTCCCGGCATGACGGTGTTCGCGCCGTCCAGTGCCGAGGATCTCGAGGCCATGCTGGAAACGGCGCTGGACCTGGACGGCCCCGTGGCCATCCGCTTCCCTACCACTCCGGCTCGGCACGCTCAGGCAGGTCGGGGCATGGAGGGCCGCATGCTGCGTCAGGGCGACGGCTCGGTCTGCATCCTGGGCGTCGGCAAGCTGGTGGCTGCGTGCGAGGAGGCCGCCATGGAGCTGGAGGCCGAAGGGATCGAGGCCACGGTCTGGGACGTACGCACCGTCAGCCCTCCCGACGGGGCGATGCTGGCCGACGCCGCCCGGCACCGGGTGGTGGTGACCGCCGAGGACGGGCTGCGCGTGGGCGGCGCCGGGACGTTCCTGGCCGACGCAGTGGAGCGCACCGCCACAGGGGCCGAGCGGCCAGCGCCTCGGGTGGTCACCCTCGGGATCCCCCGCGAGTACCTGCCCCATGACAGGGCGGACGACATCCTGGCCAGCGCGGGGCTCGACGGCGCCGGCATCGCCGCTGCCGTGCGCAGGGCCCGGCGGATCGACGATCAGGCCTTGTTGGCTCCGTAGGTCCGGACGAAGTCGTTGACGACGTAGTACGCGTCGATCGACTCGCCGGCGTCGCCCCAGAACCCCTCCAGGACGTCGTAGCGCATGGCGCCGGCGTCCACGTAGTGGTTGTTGACGTCCGTGATCTCGAGCTCGCCCCGGCCCGAGGGGACCAGGCGCTTGATCACGTCGAAGACCCCTGCGTCGTAGCAGTAGATGCCGGTGACCCCGTAGTGGGACGGCGGGTCCTCCGGCTTCTCCACGATGCGCACCACCCGCGCCTCGGCGTCCATCTGGGGTACGCCCAGGTGACGGAGGTGTGCCGGCTCGCCAACCTCGGTGAGCAGGATGCGGCCGCCGACCGGATCGGAGCGGAATGCGTCGACCATCGGGCGGATGGAGCGCTCGACCACGTTGTCGGCCAGCATCACGATGACCGGCTCGCCGTCAGCGAAGCGCTCTGCCAGGCCCAGGGCCTCGGCGATGCCGCCCGGTCGCTCCTGGTAGCCGTAGCTCAGCCGGTCGATCCCGAACTCATGCCCGTTGCCCAGCAGGCGCAGGAACTCGCCAGCGTGGGTGCCCCCCGTCACCAGCATCATCTCGGTGATGCCGGCGTTCACCAGGGCCTCGATCGACCATTGCACCATCGGTCGGTCGTAGATCGGCAGCAGGTGCTTGTTGGTGATCCGAGTCAAGGGGTGCAGCCGGGAGCCGGTGCCGCCTGCGAGGAGAACGCCTTTCACGGGGTGCCACCCTACGCCGCCCTACCACCTCCCCAGTGCAGCGCTACCACCTCCCCAGTGCAGCGCTACCAGCTTCCCCAGTGCACGACCTCTTGGAAGGGCCGGCGATCCGGGTGCTCGACCGGCCGCAACGGCCGGCCGGCCGGGTACCCGAAGGCCACCATGTACGGGCAGACGGTGTCGTCGGGCAGCGAGAGGACCGTGCGAACTTCGTGCTGGTCACGAACCGACGCGTGCCCAGAGCCGATCCCGAGGTCCGCGGCCGTCACCATCATGGACGCGGTGGCCTGGCCGAAGTCGTACTGGAGCCAGCGGGCGTGCACGTCGTCCTCAGGGTGGTAGGCCACCATGGCCACCGTTGCCGCGGACGTGGCGACGTGCCCCGTCCCCGGTCCGGTCGTGGACAGGGCCTCGAGGACCTCGGGATCGGTGACGACCACGAAATGCCAGGGCTGCCAGTTCATCGACGACGGTGCCCGCCACCCTGCCTGGAGGATCCGCTCGAGGTCCTCCCGGGCGATGCGGTCGTGCGAGTAGCCCCGGACATTGCGCCGGGCACGGATGGCATCCCACGTCTCCATGCCTGTGGTCTAGTCCCAATACCGTTCAGTGGCCACGGATGGCGTCCCACGTCTCCAGGATCGTGGTCTCGTCCGCCGCGAGGTCAGTCCTCCCTTCCAGACCTCCTGGAACGTTCAGGCGGCATGATGAGCTCCGGGATGGCCCGCAACAGGAACTTGTCAAAGTGCGGCACGGTGAAGGCGGCGTAGCCGTGCTCAGGCGTGTAGAGCAGCCCCATATTGATCAGCTGGGCACGCGTTGGGCCCATCTGCGTCGACCTACGCCCGATGACTGCGGCCACATCCTGAGCCTTCTGGGCTTCGGGCCCGAGCTCGGCCATTGCACGCAGGTAGATGCGCTCCATCTCGGTAGCCCGGTCCAGCCGGACACGGAAGAAGGACTCGTCAAGCTTCGCTTCGTACGTGGGGACGGACAGGGCGATGTCCTCGCGCGTGATCG
Organism: Acidimicrobiaceae bacterium; assembly: GCA_027306755.1. Taxonomy (GTDB): domain Bacteria; phylum Actinomycetota; class Acidimicrobiia; order Acidimicrobiales; family RAAP-2; genus JAJYVT01. The sequence goes on from DAHUZE010000028.1 coordinate 10,801, forward strand.
TCGGGCCTTCGGCGATGCCCCACACGGCGTAGCCGAGTTCCTGGAGGAAGTACGGGTAACCGCCCGTGACCTCGAGCGCCAGGTCTAGGCCCGCTTCGCTGTAGTCGGCGTCCTCAGCGTGCGCGGGCTCAGTCAGGGCGGCGCGTGCGTCCCTGTCATCTAGGTTGCCGATCCGGGGGAACTTGAACAGCCGCTCCGAGTAGGACCTCGCGTCCCCGGCCAGTTCTGCGATCTGCGGCAGACCGGCGCCAACCATCGTTACCGGAAGTCCTCGCTGGACGGTCTTGTGAAGCGCCGAGATCAGCGCCTCCAGCTGCGTGGTCGAGAGGAACTGCACTTCGTCGAGGAGCAGCACGAGTCCCTTGCCCGCATCCTTGGCAGCCTCCCCCACGGCTACCAACAGATCGGTGAGATCTCCCTGAAGCTCCTGCTGGTCCGCGAAGCCTGTTGCGGCGTCGACGTCGATCCCACCCGTCAACGCTCCGGTTGGGTCGACCGAGATGCTGAAGGACTTCAGCACGGCGGCAGCGCGCCGCATGCGGTCGCCCCATCGGGCCTTCGGGGACATCTCGAACAGCGAGGTGCGGACGGCGCTCACCATCTGCCGTCGGAACTGCTCGTCGTCGTGCTTGGACACCTCTCGCTCGATCACGACCCAGTCGAGATCCTGCGCCTTGGCTCGGAACCGGCCGAGCAGGACCGTCTTCCCGACGCCCCGGAGGCCCGTGATGATCATGGACTGCTCCGTGCGCCCCGCGCTGATCCGACGCAGCAGCAGCTCGAAGGTGCTGAGCTCCGCGTCGCGACCGAGGACGGCTGGTGGCTGTGCGCCCGCATTTGGCGTGTAGGGGTTCCGGATCGGATCCACGTACGGACATTACCATCTTTAGTGTCGTTTATCTCGGCATAATAAAGTGGTCTAAAGATCATAACGCTGACGGCTGCCGGCGATCAGTGCGGGCGAGATACCCTGCGCCTGCGGGGCTCCTTGGGCCGGCCCCGCGAGGCGCCCGTGCGCCGCTGGCGAACGGAGGGGCCGTCATGGCACATATCGATGGTGCGCTGCATGCGGAGTCGGCCGGACTCCGCCACGCCCCGCCGATGGTCTTCGTGCATCCCAACCCGATGGACAGCGCCAGTTGGCTGTACCAGATGGCGCACTTCTCGACGTGGTTCCGCTGCGTGGCCGTGGACCTGCCCGGATACGGCCGGTCCCCCGGAGCGACCGAGGGTCTCACGATGACCGACCTCGCCGACGCGTGCTGGGAGGCGGTTGACGAGCACGCCACGGGCCAGCCGGCCGTGCTGGTCGGGTGCTCCGTAGGCGGCGCGATCGTGCAGCACATGGCCCACCGGCAGCCCGGGCGCACCGGTTCGGTGGTGATATCCGGCTGCGGTTGGCGCGAGGAGAAGGACTTCGTGCCCGGGCGGGTTGCCGCCTACCAGGCCCGCGGCCTCGACTACCGGGCCGACTACGCGCGCCAGTGCTTCGGCGCCGCCTTCCGGACAACTCCGCTGGCCGGATGGCTCGTCGACCTCTGGACGGAGCGCAACGCGACGGCCGACCTCGACTCCATCTTGCGCATGTTCGCAGCGCTCGGGGAGCCCGACCCCGATTGGCTGGCTCGCGGGCTGCGCTCGCCGGTGCTCGTGCTGAGCGGCAGCGAGGACTTCACCAACGGCCCGGCGCGGGCGCTGGCCGAGCGCATCCCCGACGCCGAGTTCGTCGAGCTCGCCGGCGCCGGGCACGCATGCCAGATCGAACAGCCCTGGGCGTTCGACGGCGAGGTGCTCCGGTTCCTCCGCGCCCATGGGCACGGCCACCTCCCCGGTTGAGCGGCCTCGTCGCCAGCCGGTACCGTCGAGACCCAGAACGCCATGCACCTCTCCCGCGCTCCTGACCGCTCCGAGGTGCTCGGGGGCGCCCGGTCGAGACGTGCACACCGGGGGGCGCCCGGACCCGGTTCCCGATCGCGGCCTGCCGCATGAACGCGCAAGAAGCTGACCTCACTCGCTGCTTCTACGCCGCGTACCGCAACCCCCAGCTGGCTGTCTTGGAGGGGTTCCATCCCGCCCGGCACGCCCTGCGGTTCGGCGCCCGCCTGGACGTGGCCGTCACCTACGACCGCCAGAAGCTCCTCACGTTGGCCCGGCGCCTGGCACCAGAGTCGATCCCCGGCATCGAGGGCCCCTTGCAGGAGGTCAGCCGCGAGCGTTTTACCCGCTTGGCGCAGCGCAGCCTCTCGAGCCCGCTCCTGTCCGTCTGTGCACGTCCGGACTATGACGTTGCCGCCGCCCTCACCGGGGGAACCAGTCCGGCGGTGCATCTGGACCGGCCGCGCAACCCGGGAAACGTGGGGGCCGTCATCCGGGTCGCCGCCGCGGCGGGGGCGGGGGCGGTGACGATCTCGGGTCAGGATCCCTGGTCGCCGGTGGCCATCCGCAGTGCCACCGGCCTCCAGTTCGCGTTGCCGGTGGCGAGGATGGAGCTGTCCACGTCCTGGGGGCGCCCCATCGTCGCGGTGGACATCGGCTGCGAACCGCTGGACACCGCCAGCCTGGCGCCCAACTCCGTCCTCGTTGTCGGTGGCGAACGCCACGGGCTGCCGGCATGGATCCGTGATGTGGCGGACCGCTCCGTCAGCGTGCCCATGCGGGCCGGCGTGTCGAGCCTCAACCTCGCCACTGCACTGGCCGCCGTGCTCTACTCCTGGAGGATCTCGGCCTTCGAACGTGACGGGCGGTACCCGTGGTGAGCACTGCGGGCGGAGGTTGCGCCAAAGCCGGATCCGAGGCCTGACCGCACGCCATGCACTACCGTCGCTGCCATGGTCGATTCCGGATGGACCGTTCCAGCCGCTGAGCGCCGCGATCCGGACCGCGTAGCTGGCGAGCGCGTGGCGCTCGAGCAATGGGTTGACTTCCACCGGGCGACGCTGATCGCCAAGTGCGAGGGGCTGAGCGCTGCGCAGCTGAAGCTTCGCGCCTGCCCGCCTTCGTCGCTCAGTCTTCTCGGGTTGGTCCGCCACATGACCGAGGTCGAGCGTTGGTGGTTCCGCATGCATGCCGGGGCCGAGCAATTGGCGATGCCGTACGACCCCGAGGGGATCGGGCGGGACTTCGACGATATCGAGGCCGCCGACGCCGCAGCCAACATCGGTGCATTCTGGGAAGAGGTCGATGCGGCGCGGGCGGCGGTTGCCGGCAAAAGCCTGGATCTGGTGGTGCCCAGCCGGGGCGACCACGCCGAGCGGACGCGGGACCTGCGGTGGATCTTCGTCCACATGATTG
>DAHUZE010000030.1 GCA_027306755.1 Acidimicrobiaceae bacterium
CGTGTCAGCGCGCTCACCTCGGCCGTCATCCACGACTGGTAGTCGAAGCCCGGCGCCGGCATGGTCTCGTAGACGCCCACCACCGGCACGTGGGCGGCCCGGGCGATCGACAGCAGGGAGCTGGTCAACGAGTCGGTGACCTGCCGGTTGTAGACGAAGACCTTCACCTTGCCCCGCAGCAGGGACTGCTCGACCGAGACGTCCTGGGGAGATGGATCGACCCCGTTCATGATGTCCGCCTGGAAGGAGAAGGGGGTGGCGTTGTCCAGCCCGGCTGCCTGGAGCAGGTAGTCGGCCACCGGCTCGGTGGTGGCCACCCTCGCCCCCCCGAACCGCGCCTTGAGGGCGGCGATGGCCCGGCGCCACGGTTGCAGCGAGCGGTCGAAGGCCGCCAGATTTCGCTGGAAGGCGCCCCGGTGGGCCGGATCCATGGCCGACAGGTCCCGCGCGATCGCCGCGGCAACAGCCGGCATCGTGGACGGCTTGTACCAGAGGTGCGGGTTGGGGGTGGAGCTCGGGAGGTGGAGCAGCGTCTGGACGTCGATCACCCGGCGGCTGCTGTTCGGGGAGGCCGCCTCGAGGCGGCCCATGAACGCGTCGTATCCGAGGCCGTTCTGCACCACCAGCCGGGCCGAGGCAACCTCCTCGGCCACCTGGGTGCTGGCCTCGAACTGGTGCGGGTCGGTGGCGGGGTTGCTCATGACCGCCGAGACGCGAACGAACCGGCCGCCGACCTGGCCGATCACGTTGGCGTACTGGTTCTCCGCGCCGACGGCCACGATCCGGGCCTGGGGCCTCCGGGCGGCCGCCCCGGCGGTCGGCGCGGCGGCCATCACCACGGCGGCCATCACCAGGGCAGCCAGTGCCGCCACACCCGAGACCATCCGTGACATCGAGCTCCTCCGAGGGGGGTCGCCTTCAGTCAGGAATGATAATCACTCTCACTCTCGGCCGCGTCACATGCGGCGCAGGTCCCCACCAGGTCCAGGCGGTGCTCGTTGACCACGAACCCGGTCATCCCCGCCACGAGCCGGGCCGCCTCCCCCAGGACCTGTTCGAGCCGGGGCGACGGCGGCACGTCCTCCACCCGGCCGCAGCCGCGGCACACGAGATGGTGGTGGTGGCCGGCGATCTCCTCGGCCAGCTCGACCCGCCAGTGGTCGTCCGCGGTAGCCACCTTCCGCACGATCCCGGCGTCCAGGAGCGCGGTCACGTTGCGGTAAGCACTGCTCTGAGGCAGCCCGGGGGCCCGGTCGATGATCTCGGGGACGGTCAGCGGGCGGCCGGACGCCGCCAGGGCCTCCACCAGGAGGCGGCGCATCGGGGTGTAGCGCTGATCGTGCGCCTCGAGCCGGTGCTCGACCGCGTCGTGGAGGGCCACGGCGCCGATACTACGGGGCCCTTGCCCTGCGGGACCGGGAGCGGGAGCACGGGTCGGCACCGTGCATCCGGGGTATCGGGCGAAGAAGAGCGATCCGATCCGCTTTCAAAAGGAGCCGACGATGCCAGCCAACACAGCCGACGCGCCCCACACCCCTGATCGCATGCCGACCGAGGCCGAGGAGCAGGCGGCCGAGGAGTCCGAGGCGGAGCTCGAGCAGTCCGGGGAGGCGGCCGACGTCGCCCGGCACTACGAGGACATGGCCAAGAAGGGAGTCGAGCAGAAGGGCGAGGGGCGGATCGACTAGCGGCGCGCCGGGGCGGCCGGCCGGGCATGATGCCCACGTGCATCCTCCCCCCTGCCCCGACGGGCCCCTCGCCGGCTGCCTGGTGGCCGACTTCAGCCGGGTGCTGGCCGGCCCCCTGGCCACCATGGTCCTCGGGGACCTGGGTGCCACCGTCGTCAAGGTGGAGCATCCCAACGGCGACGACACCCGCCGCTGGGGGCCACCCTTCCTGGACGGGGAGAGCACCTACTACCTGAGTGTCAACCGCAACAAGCGCAGCGTCGTCTTCGACCTGGCGACCGAGGGCGGGAGGCGGGACGCGGTGCGCCTGGCCGAGCGGGCGACGGTGGTTGTCGAGAACTTCCGGCCGGGACGCCTGGCGGCGTTCGGTCTCGGCTACGACCAGCTGGCGCCGCGGAACCCCGGCCTCGTCTACTGCTCGATCTCGGGGTTCGGCGGCGAGGGCACCCCGGGTGCGTCGCTGGCCGGCTACGACTTCGTGGTCCAGGCGGTGAGCGGCCTGATGGACATCACGGGACCGGCCGGCGGCCCGCCGTACAAGGTGGGGGTGGCCGCGGTGGACGTCCTGACCGGCCTGCAGGCGGCGATCGGCATCCTGGCTGCGCTCAACGCCCGGGCCGCCACCGGGCGCGGGCAGCGGGTGGACGTCAGCCTGCTCGCCAGCGCGCTGGCCGGCCTGGTGAACCAGGCCTCGGCGTACCTCAACACGCACACGGTGCCGGTCGCCATGGGAAACCGCCATCCCTCCATCGCCCCCTACGAGACCCTGGCCGCGGCGGACGGCGATCTGGCGGTGGCCGTGGGGAACGATGCCCAGTTCGCCGCGTTGTGCGACACCGTCGGCGAGCCGGGCCTGGCCGGCGACGCCCGGTTCCGGACGAACCCTGACCGCGTCGCCCACCGCCAAGCACTGGTGGCGGCGCTCGAGGCGGCGCTGGGCCGGCGCCCCGTCGGCCACTGGGTCGCCGCCCTGCAGGAGTCCGGTGTCCCGTGCGGCCCGGTGAACGACATCGCGGGCGCTTTCGCCGAGGCGGAGCGGCTGGGCATGCGCGCCGCCGTGCACATCCCCCGCCCCGGGGGCGGCCCGCCGGTGGCGACCGTCGCCAACCCGCTGGGCCTGTCCGGCTCGCCGGTCGGCTACCGCCGGCCGCCGCCCGCTCTCGGCCAGGACACCGAGGAGGTGCGGGCCTGGCTGCACAACGACGATCCGCCGCCCCTGGTCCCCTGACCACGCGCCGGCCTACGGCGCGTGGCTAGGGGCACGTGGTCGTCTGCACCCCCGCCATGCCGACCGGCGAGTACGGATCGGGATTGGGGCCGCCGGCGAACCGATCGGCGATCCAGTGGACCATGTCGGCGATCGACACTGTGATCACGGCGGTGTGTGTCATCCGCGGGTAGATCCACCGCTCGACGTCCTGGCCGACCGAGCACAGATGCTGCGCCAGCAGCTGCGTGGAGATGGGCGGGATCGTTGTGTCTGTGCCGCCCTGGACGATGAGCAGTGGCGCCGCGGCGGCAGCCGTGAAGGACCCGGGGTCGTTCTCTTGCAACAGGGTGCGCCAGGCGGGGATGTCGAACGGGTTCTTCTTCACCAGCTGCTGCATGCTGTAGCGGTCGACGGTGCGGGCCAGGTATGTGAAGCAGCCCTTTGTCATGTCCGGCACCAGCGCCAGCCCCCGCTTGGTCAGCACCTGGCGGAGCGGCGCCTTGGCCGCCCCGTAGGCCTTCTCGTAGCCCACCGCCGCCATCACCAGGTAGAAGCGGTCCGGGCTCTTGAGCAGCGCTGTGTACACGAAGGCGAACTGGGACGGCGGCGCACCGGCCACCACACCCTCGAGGTGCAGTGTCGGCGCGTACGAAGCGGCGATGTGGAGGCTGAACATCGCCGTCAGACCTCCCTCCGAGTGGCCCCACACCACGGTGCTGGCACTGGCCTGCACGCCGGGGAGATGATGCACGGCCCGCACAAGGTCCAGGGTGTTGCGCGCGGCGATGCCGCCCACGAGGTAGGGAAGCGGCCCGGGCGTCCCCTCCCCTTGGTAGTCGCTCGCGGTCACGATCCAGCGCTGAGCCAGCAGGGCGTTCACCTCTTCGAAGGCGTTCTTGGCCCCTGTTGTCCCCGGGTGGAGCGACGGAGCGCACTGCGTGGCCATCCCGTTGGTCCCGTGACCCCATGCCACCACCGGGAAGCCCCCCGCCGGGGCCGCTCCCTTGGGCACCACCACCAGCCCCGTGACCGCCTCGGGCCGTGTCGACAGGGACGTCGAGACGTACATCACCCGGTACGTGGTGCCGGCCACGCCACCGGCGTGGACCGGCTCCTCCCTGATCAGGGTTCCGGGGCGGGAAGGAATGTGAGCCGGGACACGGTAGAAGGCGGGGAGGGACGCCGCCCCCCGCGAGCGGGCGGACAGCGCTGACGGGGACGTCGGGGCCGCTCCGGCCGTGCCGGACAGGACGGCGGTGGCCGCCACGGCCACAACCAGCAGCCCGCGGCGGACGGCGGCCCGTGCGCTCACCGGCTGGCCACGGACGTGTCGCCGGCGCCCCGCAACGCGGCCAGCTCCTGCTCCACGCGCCGGTCATGCGCCTGGGCGTCCTCCCTGGCCTTCTTCGGCGACCAACGACCGGCCATGACGAAGATGAACGGGATGAAGGCGATCTCGCCGGCCACGCACACCCAGTACCACCGCTGCCACTGCGACGGCGTGGCCGCGGCCGCGGCCTCCACCTGGCGCAGCTCCGACGCGTGGGCGGAGAAGAAGGCGATCTCGCCTTTGATGCGCGGGTCCTTGGAGACCGCCAGCAGGTCCTTCAGCCCCACCTCTTTGACCGCCTTGCCCAGGAGGGGGCCGGGGATCTTGGCCGTTGTGTACCGGGCGAGCTCGGTAAAGAGGGCCTGGTGCGCCAGCACGATCTTCACGTTGGGGTCGGCCTTCTCGATGGCCTGGGCCTTCGTGGCCACCGCCGCGTCCTGCACCAGCGGGTTGGTGGAGGACACGACGTAGGGCAACAGGAACACCGAGACGGCGATCACGGCCCGCAGGATCCAACCCCACACAGCCAGCCCGTGGGCGGTGAGCGCGGGGTTCCGTCGCTCGACGGTCTCGGTGAAACTGGCCATCCAGGGCGCGTAGGCGACGGCGAGGAACGCGGCGAGGATCGAGATGATCAATGCGAACTGGTAGTAGGTGGTGTGCGGCTGCGTCGCCTTGCCCAGGTAGACGATCGTCATCACGACGGCTCCGACGGCGCCGACGAGCATGAACGGCTTGCGCACCCGCAGCCGGTCCGACGCCAAGCCCACGATCACGAGCACCCCCGCGTCAAAGGCCCAGAACCAGTTGCCCAGGGCGTTGGCCTGGGAAGCGGAGAAGCCGAAGACCGTCTCGAAGTAGATGGGGTTGAAGCCGACGGCGGTGTAATAGATGATCAGGAGCACTGCCACCGCAAAGGCGGAGAGCACGATGTCGCGGGTGACGACCTGGCTCCACGGGCGGTGCAGGGACTCCTCGACGTCGACCCCCTTTGCACGGGCCTCCACCAGGGCCCGGTCGCGCAGGCTCACCATGAGCTGGTCGCGCAGAGCCGGTGCCAGCTCCCGCAGGCCGACCAGGGCGGCGAGGAACACCACCACGCCCACCACGCCGCAGATGATGAACTGGTCCTGCCACGCCACCAGATGGCTCAGGGTGTGGCTGGCCACCTCGGCTACCACGAGGCTGCCGACCACCGGGCCGAGAGTCCAGAAGCCCATGGCGGACGCCCGCCCGAGCTGCGGGGAGAAGTCGCGCACGAGCGCGGGCGTGGCCACCAGGACGATGCCCTCCACGAAGCCGATGGCCGAGATGATGACGGCGAAGGACCAGCTGTTCGGGGCGTTGGGGATGCCCGCCAGCACCAGGAGCGCCGTCACGCCGAGCCCGTAGGCGACCATGTTGGCCCGGCCCCATCGGTCGGCGAGGCCGGCCAGCACCGAGGTGAAGGCGCCGATGGCATTGCCGACGACGGTGATGTCCACGTAGAAGCGGAAGGACATGTGGTACTCGGCCAGGATCTGCGGGGCCACGCCGCCGGCCACGTACAGCTGGTAGTAGAGGACGATCGTCGCCAGCACCACCAGGGCGAGGTAGAGGACCCTGCTGGGCGTGGCCGGATAGCGCTCCAGCTGGCGGTACCACAGCGCACGGGCGATCGGCCCGTGCTCCCGTCCGGCCGCGGATGCCGCGCCTACGCCCGATGCAGCCATCGGTCCCCCCCGTCCTGTCGTACAGCGAACCCGCTCGCGGAGCGGCTCGGCTGCCACGGTAGCGTCGCGGACCGGCACGCGGGTGCCAGCGGATGGTCCGGCGGTCCGGCGGCAACGCGATCCGGCGGGGAGGCGAGCGATGGCGCACGATCAGGAAGCCGGAGCCGGGCGGCGGCTCGGCGCAGCGGCCGCGGTGGACGTGGGCGCCGTGCTGCTGTTCGTCATCATCGGCCGGGCCTCCCACAACCACGGGGAGTCGCCCGCGGGCATCGCCTCCACGCTGTGGCCGTTCGCCTGCGGGCTGGCAGCCGGCTGGCTGTTGCTGCGACTGGCGCGCCGCCCGCCGGCCTCCCTTGCGTCAGGAGTGGCCGTCTGCGTGGCCACCGTGGCCGTGGGGATGGTGCTGCGGGTGGTGGCCGGTCAGGGCACTGCGGCAGCCTTCATCGGCGTGGCCGCCGGGTTCCTCGGCGCCGCGATGGTGGGCGGCCGGCTCCTGGTTCACCTCGGCGGCCGCTGGGCCGGTCGCTGAAGGCCGGGGGTTGCCGGACCGGGGGTCACGCCGGCAGTGTCGACCCCGGTGCCTCGGGCCCTCCCGCCGCCGCGGCCAGCGCCCGGGTGCGAGCCGCGGCCGCCATCGGGATCAGGTACGCCGCAACGGTGAGGAACGCGCCCACCATCATCACCGCGATGCCGAGGAACCGGGTGAATGACTGGGCTTCGGTGAGCAGGCCCCCGCCGCTGGCCGCCACCACGCTGGCCAGGCCCAGCCAGCCAGAGAGCCGGGAAATGCGTCCCCCCCGTCGCGCCCGCCAGCAGAACAGCGCCGCCCCGAGCCCGAGGGCCAGCCCGAACGAGGCGTGCATGCCGTACACGGCGGCGCCCTGGGCCGGGAGCCAGCCGCTGGGGCGCCCGAACGGGATGACCGCCAGGGCGACGAGACCGAGGAGGAATTCGATCCCCGCCACGATGGCCAGCAGGCCGGCCCACCGGGTCGTCTGGGCGTCCACATCGATGGGCAGCATGGGCGCGACCCCGGCGCCCTCCCCCATCGGCGCCTCCTCACGCCGGGTCACCTTCCACCGGCGGGCCCGCCAGGCGTCGGGGTCCTCGTGCACCAGGTGCCACCAGCCGGCGACGGCCAGGAGGGCGAAGATCGGCCACTCGACCGAGTACACCCAGCTGAGCTCGTTGCCGCCCAGCGCCCTTGTCGCCTGCCACCACCCGGCGAAGGCGCAGCCGGGTGCCACCACCGCCACCTCCAGGTGCAAGAGGAGGGCGCGGGGCGACAGCCAGCGGCGCCGGATCCCCGACGGCCGGCCACCGGGCGCCGTGGGCTCCGGGGCGCCGTCGTGGGCGACCCCCGCGGCGCCCATCGCCCTGACCCGGCGCGTCAGCTTCCGCTCGGCCACGAACGCACAGAACGGCACCGTGCCGGCCAGCAGGACCAGGACCATCTGCCACTTGGGGATCCGCAGCCGCCAGGTCAGGCTGAACGCGGCCACCAGGTACACGATGTAGAGGAACCCGTGGAGGGTGCCGACCACGCTCACCACCTGGGGCTTGCCGGCGGCCAGCTGGAGCGGGACCCCTACGAGCACGAGCACGATGAGCAGCACGGCCGTGGTGAACGCCATGACCCGGAACCGCAGCAGCACCCCCGGCGGGACGGGGCGCACGCGTGGGCCGCCCCCTGCGTCCACTGCCACCTGGTGGCCGACCGCCCCTCGCACGGCGGCCACCCTATGCCCGCCACCCGGGCGGCCCCGCTCGGACGCTGCGGCCTAGCTCACCCGCCCGTAGTCGTCGTCCAGCCGCTCGATGTCGTCCTCGCCGAAGTAGTCGCCGTGCTGGACCTCGATGAACACGAGCTCGCCGGGGCCGGGGTTGGCCACGCGGTGGGCCACGCCCGCCGGGACGTCCACCGCGTGGCCGGCTCCCAGCCGCTCAGACCGGCCGTCCACCGTTACGTCCGCCTCCCCCGCCACGATGAACCAGTGCTCCGAGCGGTGCCCATGGCGCTGGTAGCTCAGCCGGGCGCCCGGCAGGACATCGATGCGCTTGACCTTGTGGCCGGCCGCGTCCTCCAGCACCGTGTACGACCCCCAGGGCCGCACGTCGCGCTCGGGGCGCATCAGCCCTCCTCGATGGCCTGGATGCGCTCGGCCAGGAAGCCCTCGGGGTCGTTGGCCCGATGCACCAGGAGGTCGTGCAGCTCGGGGTGGGTGAGGACCAGGAACCGGTTCTCCAAGATGGCGTCCACCACCATCGTCCCCACCACTTCGGGCTCCAGCTCGGACATCCCTTTGACCGGAGGGCGCATTCGGACCGGCGGCCCCGAGAAGGTGACCTGCTGGCGCAGGTTGGTCGCCACCGGGCCCGGGCACACGCAGGTCACCCCCACGTGGTGGGGGTGAAGGTAAAGGGCCAGGGCCTCGGAGAGTGCCACCACACCCGCTTTGCTCACCGAGTACGGCATGCGCTCGTAGGCATAGGCGAAGAGCCCGGTGGCCGACGCCGTGTTGACGACGTGCCCGCTCCCCTGCTCCAAGAGGAGCGGGAGGAAGGTGGCGTTGCTCCGCACGATGGACAGGAGGTTGGTCGAGAGGCTCCGCTCCCACTCGCTGAGCGGGATGCGCTCGGGCAGGCCGGCGGACACCACGCCCACGTTGTTCATGACGATGTCCACCCGCCCGAGCCGGCGCAGGATCACGTCCCGGGCGGTGTCGAACGCCTCCTGGTCGGTGACGTCCAGCGCCATGCCGAAGCACTCGGTGCCCTGCCAGGAGGCTTCGTCCGCCACCACCATCGCCCGGCCGCGGTCCACGTCGGCCACGGCCACATGGGCGCCGGCCGCGGCCAGGGCCAGGGCGGCGGCGCGGCCGATCCCGCTCCCCCCTCCCGACACGAAGGCGACCTTGCCGGCCAGCTCCTCCATCAATCCGCTCCGTTCCGTGCTCGGGACGCCATGGGACGCATCTTTCCAGGTCTGGCGACCCGGCCGTCATCCGCCGAGGGGGCGGCGCCGCGGCGGCGGGCCAGCACCTCCAGGTTCCAGGTGCAGAGCTCGCGGGCCAGGGGGAGCTTCACGACGAACGCGGCGCCCTCGGGCAGGTAGCGGGGACGGGTCTCCAGCACCTCCAGGGACGCCATGTCCGCCAACCTGCGCAGGAACGACCCCACGTGCAGCGGGAAGAGCGACTCGCCGAAGAGGTTCTTGGGCGGCCGCCCGGCTCGGCGCTCGTAGCGCCGGCGAGCCCGATCGCCGCCAGCCAGGTGCCACGGGGACGTCTCGTGACCACCCCAGGGTCCGAGCCAGTTGGTGAAGGACAGCCACAGGTGGCCGCCCGGCCTGAGGACCCGGGCCATCTCCTCCACCAGGGCGTAGGGGGCGGGCACGTGCTCGAGGACGTTGGAGGAGACGACGAGGTCGGCCGCCCCGTCGGCCATCGGGAGGCGGGTCCCGTCGGCCACGACCGCCCCCGGGGAAGGGGGACCCCGCCACGCCAGCTCGCCGGCGTCGGCGTCCACGAGGACGCATCGGGCTCCCGCGGCCCGCAGGGCGGCGGTCAGGTAGCCCGCCCCGCCGCCGACGTCCACGGCGCACGCGCCCGCCAGATCGACCCGCCCGGCCAGGAGGGCGACGGCGTCCGCTGAGAGGAGCCGGTAGAACCCGTCGGGGTCGGCCTGCTCGGTGCGGAAGGCCCGGAACAGCTCGACCGACCGGCGCAGCGAGCGAGCCGGCGCGCGGCGGGCACCGGTGCCGGGGCGGTCAGCCATGCGGTGCCCCAACCGGCGGCGCGGGCCTTCAGCCCCGCCCGGCCAGGACGGCCACGTCAACCTCGTTGCCCTCCGGGTCCGCCAGCGTCCACCATGTTGGCGCGTGCGAGTCGCTCACGAGCCTTCCGCCCGCCTCGAGCGCCGCCGCCACCCGGCCTCCTACCGCCTCCCGGGTCACGGCCACGTCCACGTGGAGCCGGCAGCGGCCCCGGCGCGGCTCGTCCAGCTGCTGGAACCACACCGACGGGCCCCGCCCGGCGCCGTCCACCAGGTCCGCGTCGCCGCGGCGGCGGTAGCCGAGGACGGCTTGCCAGAACGGCAGCACGCGGGGGATGTCCCAGGCGTCGACGGCGACCTTGACGCCCTGCACCGCGCCGGGATCGGCCTCGATCCCCAGGGCCCGCGCCGCGCCCGAGATGGCAGCGGCCAGCGCCACGTCCCGCTCGCTCAGCCCGTCCACGTCGTGGGACCACAGCCGCACGGTCACCACGGCGTAGCGCAGGTCCAGGTCGGGATGGTGGTGCGCCGCCTCGGCCAGCCGCGCGATCTCCCGGGCCAGCTCCATGCCGCGTTCGAACGACCGGGTGCTGAAGACCGCGCACGCCCCTGTGAACACGGCGTGCCAGTCCCCGGTCGCTTCGCTGCGGTGGAACTCGGCGGGGGTCAGCTGTCCGCCCATCTGGCCGACGGTACTACCCGGTGCGGTTGGGCCCCCCGTTGCCAGCCCGCTCCTGGAGGCGGCGGCGCTGGGGCACCACCGTGTACCTCGGATCCCGGGCGGAGGCCATCCCTGCCTCGAAGATGGCAAACCGGGTGAGCGCCGAGCCGGCCAGCAGGAGGATGCCGGCCACGCGCCCGGCGATGCGGCTGCGCCGGGCGGCCAGCGACGCCAGCACGCCCGCAGCCAGCGACACCTGCGCACCCTTGTGGAGGCTTGCGGCCTTGCCCTCCGAGAAGGCCTCCGCCGCCATCCCCATGCGGTGCTCCATGAGGCGTCCGGTCGCCAGCTCTGCCGCGCCCCCGACGCTGCCCAGCAGGCGGGCCGGACCGCACTCCGATGCCGGCGCCGCCAGCAGGGCCAGGCCGGCAGCGGACGTGACGGCCGAGGAGGCGAAGACGAACGGCATCTCCCGGTGGGCGTCGTGCCATGCCGGCACGGCGGTGTTGGCGATGAGGGCGGCGGTGTAGGTGGCCAGGGGCGGCCCGAGCACAGCGGCCCCTGCCGTGGCCACTGCTCCCAGCCCCGGGGCGATCCCCGTGAGGTCGCTGGCCGCGGCGGCCATGGCGGCCGGTCCGAAGGACGCCAGGATCCACGACCCGACGCTCATGGGCGACGTGGGCTTGAACGTGCGGAGCATGTTGAGGAACCGGCCAGGCCGGCCCAGGTCGTGCACCAGCGCCACGCCCGACAATCCCGCGGAGGCCGCCGCGCCGACCTTGGCCACCCGGGCCAGCCCGCGGCGACCGGTCAGCTGCGCTCCGGCGGCCATGACCGACGAAGCGCCGGCGAGGCCGCCCAGGAAGAGGTAGCCCGGGATGTCGGGCGACTGCCATACGGGCTTGTTGATGATCGGCTTGCCGTAGTACGACCGGAATTCGGCCTCGGGCACCATCGGCTGCTCGCCCCGGCGCTCCGGCCCCGGTTCTCTGCGGCCGGTGTGGGCGCCGACGAGTGCCTCCCGCCCGGGGCGGGGGTACTCCTGGCCCCCCTTGGCCAGCTCGGTCTCGCTCATGTCACGCTCCTTGCGAACCCCAAGGCCACGGCCCCGGCGACGAGGGCCGCCGCCACCGCGACCCGCCGCCACATCTCCGGCAGGTCACGCGTGGTGACCACCGGGTCGGGAGGCAGTCCGTACACCTCGGGCTCGTCCAGCAGGAGGAAGAACGCGCCGTCTCCCCCGACCCCGTCATCGGGATCACGCCCGTACAGGCGGGCATCGGCGACGCCGGCCCCGTGCAGCTGGCTCAGCCGGTTGTCGGCCCGCTCCCGCAGCTCCTCGAGCACGCCAAACTGGATCGAGTCCGTCGGGCACGCCTTGGCGCAGGCCGGTTCGGCCCCCACGCCGAGACGGTCGTAGCACAAGGTGCACTTCCAGGCCCGCCCGTCGCCCTGCCGCTGGTCGATGACGCCGTACGGGCAGGCCGGGATGCAGTAGCCGCAGCCGTTGCAGACGTCCTCCTGGACGACCACCGTGGCGAACTCGGTCCGGAAGAGCGCCCCCGTCGGGCAGACGTCCAGGCAGGCGGCGTGGGTGCAGTGCTTGCACACGTCCGACGCCATGAGCCACCGGATCCCGGCGTCTCCGTGCCCCGTGACCTGTTGGCCCAGAGGCTTGCGCTGCTCGATGAAGGCAACGTGGCGCCAGGTGTCCGCGCCGAGCCCGACGGTGTTGTCGTAGGACATCCCGGTGAACACCAGGCCGTCCTCGGGGACATGGTTCCACTCCTTGCACGCCACCTCGCAGGCCTTGCACCCGATGCAGACGGACGTGTCGGTGAAGAAGCCCATGCGGGGAGGGTGGTCGGCGTAGCCGCTGGCGGTGGCCGGCTCGGACTGCTCCAGGAGGGAGGTGAAGGGATTAGCGACCACCCCGCGCCTCCATCCCCGTGTCCGCCGTGATGCCGGCGCGGCGGATGTACTCCTCCACCAGCTCGACGCGGGCCGCGCCACGCGGTCGCCGGCCCGGTCGGATGTCGCCGGTCATGGCCTTCACCTCCTGGATGTGGCAGTTGGGGTCCAGGGAGAGCCCGGCCAGCTCGTTGGCCGCGTCGCCCCGGGCGTACCCGTTGGGGCCCCAGTGGTAGGGCAGGCCGATCTGGTGCAGGACGCGCCCTTGGACCGTGAGCGGGCGCATCCGATCGGTCACCAGCACCCGTGCCTCAATGGCGCCGCGAGCGGTGATCACCGTCGCCCAGCCGTTGTGCTCGAGCCCCCGCTCGGCGGCCAGCTCCGGGGACACCTCGCAGAACATCTCGGGCTGCAGCTCGGACAGGTAGGCGAGCCAGCGCGACATCCCGCCCGCGGTGTGGTGCTCGGTCAGCCGGTACGTCGTGAGCACGTACGGGAAGACGTCGGACCCCGGCTGGCTCGGGTTCGGGTGGTAGCGGTTGTGCCGCCGCGAGAACACCTGGCGCACCGGGTTCCGCTGCTGGTGCGGGTACAAGAGGTTCGGGAAGGGGGAGTCCTGGGCCTCGTAGTGCGCGGGCAGCGGCCCGTCGGTCAGGCCGGCCGGCACGTACAGCCAGGCCTTGCCGTCGCCCTGCATGACGAAGGCGTCGTCGCCGGCCAGAGCCTGGGCGCCCGTCGCCCCCGCCGGAGGACGGTGCCACGGGGACTTGGCGGGGTCGAAGTCCGGCACGTCATGGCCCACCCACTTCGCCTCGTCCTCGTCCCACCACACGTAGGCCTTGCGCTCGCTCCACGGTTTGCCGTCCCGATCGGCCGAGGCCCGGTTGTAGATGATCCGGCGGTTGGCCGGCCACGCCCAGCCCCACTCGGGGGCGACCCAGCTCTGCTCGCGCCCCGGCTTGCGACGTGACGCCTGGTTGACCCCTGTTGCGTACACGCCGCAGTAGATCCAGCAGCCGCAGGCCGTCGAGCCGTCCTCGTCGAGCTGCTCGTAGGAGGTGAGGGGCCGGCCCTCGGCATCCCATCCATTGATCTCGGCAAGCACCGCGTCGGCCGACGGCTCTGTCACCGATCCCTCGGTCGGGTAGTCCCATTGGAGCTCGAGCAGCGGCCGGTCCATCTCGTCGGTGGACCCCGCGAGCTTCTGCCGGATCCGCCGGCCCAGGTGGTAGTAGAACCACAGGTCGCTCCGGGCGTCCCCGCCCGGCTCGACCGCGGCGTGGTGCCACTGCAGCATCCGCTGGGTGTTGGTGAAGCTGCCGTTCTTCTCGGTGTGCGCCGCCGCGGGGAAGAAGAACACCTCCGTGCCGATGTCCTCAGTGGCCAGCTCGCCGGTCTCGATCTCCGGCCCGTCCTTCCACCAGGTGGCCGACTCGATGAGGCTGAAGTCCCGGACCACGAGCCAATCGAGGTTGGCCATCCCGAGGCGCTGCATCTTGGCGTTGGCGGAGCCGACCGCAGGGTTCTCGCCCACGACGAAATAGCCCTTGCACCCACCGTCCATCTGCGCCATCACCGTCTCGTAGGTGCCGTGGCTCCCCGTCAGGCGGGGGAGGTAGTCGAAGCAGTAGTCGTTGGCTTCCGTGGCGTGCGGACCCCACCAGGCCTTGAGCAGGCTCACCAGGTAGGACCGCATGCCGCCCCAGTAGCCCTTGGCGGTGGACGCCCCCTCGATGAACATGTCCAGGTCCTCGTCCCGGTGGGCGTGGGGCATGGGGATGTAGCCGGGAAGCAGGTTGTACAGCGTGGGGATGTCCGTGGACCCCTGGATGCTGGCGTGACCGCGCAGGGCCAAGATGCCTCCGCCCGGCCTGCCGATGTTCCCGAGCAGGAGCTGGAGGATGGCAGCGGTCCGGATGTACTGCGCCCCCACGGTGTGCTGGGTCCACCCCACCGCGTAGGCCAATGCGGTGGTGCGCTCCCGTCCCGAGTTCTCGGCGACGGTCCTGCACACCTCGAGGAAGAGGTCCTGGGGGATCCCGCAGATCTCCTCCACCATCTCGGGCGTGTAGCGGGAGAAGTGGCGCTTGACGATCTGGAAGACGCAGCGGGGGTGCTGGAGCGTCTCGTCCCGCTCGACCGAGGACGGCACCGGAGCTCCGCCGGACCCGTGGGTTGTGCCCCGGCCAGACCCCGACACGGAGGGCTGGTGCTCGCCGCTGTGGCTCCCGGGCGAGCCCTGCTGCTCGGCCACCCGCGTGTCGGGCTCCTGCTCCCTCTGCCCCGAGGAGGCCTGGACGGTCGCGCCCTCGTACTGCCAGCTGCTGGGGTCATAGCTGCGCTGCTCGGCGTCCAGCCCCGAGAAGACACCGTCGAGGTCCTCGGTGTCGACGAAGTCCCCGCTCACGATCGTCGGCGCATTGGTGAACGCCACGACGTAGTCGTGGAAGTAGGCGTCGTGCCCGATGACGTAGTTGACGATGCCACCCAGGAAGGCGATGTCGCTGCCGGCGCGGATCGGCACATGCATGTCGGCGACGGCGCTGGTCCTCGTGTACCGGGGGTCCACGTGGATCAGCGTCGCCCCCCGAGCCTTGGCCTCCATCACCCACTGGAAGCCGACGGGATGGCACTCGGCCATGTTGGATCCTTCGATCAGGATGCAGTCGGCATTCTGCAGGTCCTGCTGGAAGGTGGTCGCCCCTCCCCTACCGAACGAGGTCCCCAAACTGGGGACGGTGGCGGAGTGTCATATGCGGGCCTGGTTCTCGATCTGGATCGCTCCCATCGCCGTGTAGAGCTTCTTCATGAGGTAGTTCTCTTCGTTGTCCAGCGTCGCTCCGCCCAGGCTGGCGATCCCCATTGTGCGGCGGACCCGCTTGCCGTCCTGATCCCACTGCCAGTGCTCCCGCCGGGTCTTGATGACCCGATCCGCCACCATGTCCATGGCCGTGTCCAGGTCCATCGCCTCCCAGTCGGTGCCGTGGGGACGGCGGTAGAGCACCTCGTAGAGACGGGCGTCGCCGGTGGTGAGCTGCAGGCTGGCGGAGCCCTTGGGGCAGAGCCGGCCCCGGCTCACCGGAGAGTCGGGATCGCCCTCGATGTGCACGACCTTCTTGTCCCGGACGAAGACGTTCTGCCCGCACCCGACCGCGCAGTAGGGGCACACGGACTTGGCGATGGAATCGGCCTGGACCGTCCTCGGGGTGAGGTGCTCGGTGCGGGCCGACTTGACGGCCGCGCCCCGGCCGGAGGGGTCGTTGGTGGTGAGCTGCCGCAGGGCCGGCCACTTCCCGATGTTCATCGTGTCTCCTCCGTCCGCTTCTCCGCGATCTTCGTGCCGCTCGTCCCCGCGCTCTTCGGCGTCTTGCGGCGGGCGTTGGCGACATCCAGCCCGATCTGATGCCGCACGTCGTCGGGGATCCTGGCCGCCAACGTCAGCAGCACCCTGTCCTCCAGTGCGACGTGCTTGCGGGCGGCAGTGTCCAGCTCCGTCACCAGCCGGTCGAACCGCTCGTCCGAGGGCTTTGCCCGGCCGAGCTGGCGCAGCAGGTCCTTCCCCGCCTGCTCCTGCGCCACCGCGGCGTCCGCCAGGGCGGCCAGGTCCGGGCACAGCCGGCGCACCGCCGGCCAGAACCCCTCCTGCTCCGCCGCCTCGTGGCGGTCCAGGGCGACCGCCACGAGGTCGGCGATGGACTTGCGGCGGGCAAGATCCGACGGCGATCCGCCGGCAGTCACGCCGGGGATGGCCTTGAGCTGCTTCATGAGCGCCACAACCTGGTCGTGGTCGCGCGTGAGCACGGTGGTGATGTCGGTGTCCGGGGGATCCTGCTCCAGTGGATCCTTCACCTCTCCGGGGTCGGCCTGGCGTTGCCGGGCCGCGCGCTGCATCGGCAGGTCGATTGCCGCCCGCTCCTTGACCCACGCGTGGGTCTCGGCCTTGGAGGTGGGGTTCTCGACCCAGGCGGAGCTGTACACCAGGTGCTGCGTGCTGCCGGCGAGGACGCCCGGGAGATCCAGCTCGTCCGGCGGGACGCCGCCGCTGCCGTCTGCCGGGAGCCCGGTGGCGATCAGGTACGCCTGCCCAGCCGGTATACCGCACGCGCGACCTGCCGCCCCGTAGTCACTCGAGGCGGCCAACGAGCTGAGGACCTGTTCCTTGGTGGGCAACGGGGCTCTTCTCCGGGCGGCGGACGTCGCTCGGCTCCTACCCCCCCGCGGCGCACTCGAACCTCGGCTTCGCCGCCCCTCTGCCGGACCTACCGGCGCCCGGTACGCACCTCGGCGACGCTCTTGTGCAGCGGGAGCTCGCGGTGGAACGCCAGGCGCAGCCCGAGGTACAGCACCACGGCCGCGACCAGCCAGCTCAGGGTGGCCAGTGCGAGCACGAACGGCGCCGAGCTGTGCCCGACCATCTGCCAGATCACCACGGCAAACACCCCGAGAGCCACCGCTCCCAGGATCGAGCCGACATCGAGGTCCTCGGCGTTCCGCTCGTTCTCCTCCTTCTCGACGAGGGTCAACGTGGCAGGGAGGATCGCCGGGAAGGCGAGCAGGAGGCCACCGGGCTCGCTCCCTGCCACAAGCGAGATCACGCCGGCCACCACCGAGATGGCGGCGCCGAAGACGAACCGGATCACGAGGTCGCGCAGCGGCAGGTGGCGGATGGCGGAAAAGTGGATGCCCGCCAGGGGCTCGCCGCGGGGTCCGTCGTCCGCTCCTGCGCTTGCGGCCATCAGCCCACCACCGCCAGGTAGTACGCCCCCACGGCCACCGCGATCCACACCAGGCAGCTGGCCGAGGTGGCCACCACCGCGTGGTAGCGCCCCAGCAGGGGACGGACGCAGGCGCTGAACACCACGAACCCAGCGGCCCCGAAGCACATGCCCCCACCGGCGAGGCTCGCAGCGTGGTGGCCCTTGGAAAGGACCGTCAGGGCGATGCTGCCTATGGCCACCGACGGCGCTGCACCGAACAGCCCGGCGAACCATTTGGGGCGGAGCATGTGGCCCAGTACGGCAAAGGCGGTGACCAGCGTGCCGCCCACCAGGCCCTTCACTGCCAGGACCACGAACTCGTTCACCCTCGGCCCGCTCCCGGCACGGCGCTCCCCCTTGGACTTGCGGACGCTCTCGGGCTGGCGGTGCTCCGCCGCCCCAGCTCGTGCACTACCCCTTCCGGCAGCGGCCAATGCAGCCGCCCCCGGGGGATCAGCGTGCCGAGGTCGCCGAGAGAGGGACGTGCAGCCCGAACAGCGACGCCAGGTAGTGCGTCAGGGTCTTGACGGTGAGCGCGCCCAGGTACTCACCGACCACCTTGCCCCTTGCCGAGATGAAGACGCTCACCGGCAGTCCGGGGATGGCGTAGCCGGAGCCCACGACCTCGTTGGGGTCGGAGAGCTGGAGGTACGAGACGTGGAACTTGCGGAGGAAGTCCAGCGCCGCCGCCTTCTGGTCGATCGTGTCCACGCCCACGAAGGAAACCGCGTGCTCACGCGCGGCCACCGCCTCGATCGCCGGGGTCTCGGCCTTGCAGACGGTGCACGAGCTCGACCACATGTTGAGCACGACCGGGTGGCCCACGAGGCTCCTCAACGTGACCGGGGCCTGCGATGTGGGCTGACCGGCCGGCGGCTGGAGCACCGGGAGGGAGAAGTTCGGCGGCTTGGCGCTGGCTGGTTTGACGAAGGCGCCGGACTGGATGGTCACCGGACCCTTGGCCGTCTCGGTAGCGTGGACCGCGACGACCAGAGCGAACACCAGGACGACCGTCACCACGAATGCGACGGGCGCCGTCCAGCGGAGCCGCCGCTTGGCCGACGCGGCGGACCGCTGGTTGACGGTCGCTTCCTCCTTCACGCGGGAAACGCTACAACGCAGGCGGGATCGCGCAGGTGCGGCCGGTCAGTCGGCGGCGCCTCCCGACCGGTGGGACGCCGTCCATGCCGTCACCCGGTCGGCTCCCCACGTGGTCACGATGCGGCCGGCGTCCACGCCCGCGTCCACCGCCTGCTCGCAGCCATAGGACTGCCACTCCAGCTGGCCGGGCGCATGGGCGTCGGTGTCGACGGAGAAGAGGCAGCCGGCAGCCACCGCCCGCACCAGCAGCTCGTGCGGCGGGTCCCGGCGCTCGGGGCGGGAGTTGATCTCCACCGCCGTCCCGGTGCGCCGGCATGCAGTGAACACGGCGTCGGCGTCGAAGGAGGACGGCGGCCGCCCCCTGCCGACGATGAGTCGCCCCGTGCAATGGCCCAGGACATCGGTGAACGGCTGCTCCACCGCCGCCACCATGCGGGCAGTCATCTCCGCCGAGTCCATGCGGAGCTTCGAGTGCACCGAGGCCACCACCACGTCCAGGCGGGACAGGAGGGCCGGGTCCTGGTCCAGCGACCCGTCTTGGAGGATGTCCACCTCGATGCCCGTGAGGATGCGGAACGGCGCCAGGCGCTGGTTCAGGTCTGCCACCACGTCGAGCTGGCGGGTGAGGCGCTCGGCGTCGAGCCCGTGGGCCACCGTCAGCCTGGGGCTGTGGTCGGTGAGCGCCAGGTACTCCGTGCCGCGGTCGCGCGCCGCACGAGCCATCTCCTCGATGGGACTGCCCCCGTCGGACCAGTCCGAGTGGCTGTGCAGGTCCCCGCGCAGCTGCCGCACCAGCGAGGCCACCGCCTCGTCACGTGGCCCGGGGCGGCGCCCCTCCAGCTCGGCCTGGTACGCGGGCGTACGCCCGGCCAGCGATTCCTCCACGACGCGGCCCGTGGCCGCGCCCACGCCGGGCAGGTCGGTGAGCCGTCCCGAGGCCGCCAGCGGCCCGATCCGGGACGCGCCGGCCTCGTCCACGCTGGCTGCCGCCCGCCGGAAGGCACGGCTCTTGTACGGCTCGGCCCGCTCGGTCTCGAGCAGGTAGGCGATTCGGCGGAGCGCGGCCGCCGGGCCTTCCCCCTGCTGGCCGCCTCCGCGAGCAGGAAACCCCATCGTGAGGAGATGTTATCGTAGGTCAGTGCCGCTGCCCGATGAGGCCTACGCTCGTCTACTTGCCTTCCGGACCGGGCTGCGCCATTTTGAGCGCTGGAGCGCACAGCAGGCCCGTGCTGCGGGCCTCACCCCCACCCACCACCAGCTCCTCCTCGCGATCCGCGGGCATGCAGACCCTCGGGGGCCGACGATCGGTGAGGTCGCGGACTATCTCACGCTTCGCCACCACAGCGCCGTCGAGCTCACCGACCGGGCAGAGTCCGCCGGGCTCGTGCAGCGTGATCGCAGCGAGGCCGACCACCGGGTCGTCCATCTGCACCTGACTGCCGAGGGGGCCGAGCGTCTCGAAGCGCTCACCGCGCTCCATCTCGAAGAGCTTGCGAGGCTTGCGTCACAAGTGACCGTCATCTGGAAAGGGCTCGGGCCGGTCCAGCCGACCCACGGCTATCCGGGCAAACCGGACAGCCCGTGCGGCCCGGACTCCCTCGGCCCAGTCTCGGTCGGCATCGCCAGGATCTACGACGAACCGGCTCCGGGGCAGATCCGCGTCCTCGTCGACCGGCTCTGGCCTCGCGGCCTCTCCAAGGCCGGTCCTCCCTTCGATGAGTGGGTGAAGGACATCGCCCCAAGTGCGGAGCTGCGCATGTGGTACGGGCACCGCCCCGACCGCTTCACCACCTTCGCCCGCCGCTACCGGAAGGAACTGGAGAAGGGCCCGGCTTTCGAGGCCCTCTCGGCGCTCCGGGTGAAGGCGAAGTCGTCGCCGGTCCTCCTCCTCACCGCATCGAAGGACCTCGAGCGCTCGGGGGCCGCCGTCCTGCGGGACGTCCTCGCCGGTCCGTGATCGCGGG
>DAHUZE010000032.1 GCA_027306755.1 Acidimicrobiaceae bacterium
CCAGTGGCGGGCCGCGGCAACCGGTGCGGTGCGGAGGGCGGGACGGGCGGTGGCACCGCCCCAGATCGAGCGGCTCTTCCCCGCGGCCGAGGCTGCAGCGCCGATCGTGACGGTCCACGACGGGGCACCTCACACGATGGCCTGGCTCGGCTCCGTGCGAGGGGTGCCCGTCGTCCCTTTGGGCGTGGACGCCTTCGGCCAAGCCGGCTCGGTCCCCGACCTGTACCGGGCCTACCAGCTCGACGCTCCGGCGATCGTGAACGCCGCCCTGGTGGCCTTGGCCGGCGGCACCAACCCGGGCCGGGGGGTCTAGAGCCCGACCAGCGTGGCCACCATCAGCGCCTTGATGGTGTGCAGCCGGTTCTCGGCCTGGTCGAACGCCACGGAAGCCGGCGACTCGAAGACCTCGTCGGTCACTTCCATCGCCTCGAGGCCGCGGCGGGCGTGGATCTGCCGCCCTATGGCCGTGCTCGCGTTGTGGAAGGCCGGCAGGCAGTGCAGGAGCTTGGTGGACGGGTTGCCCGTGGCGGCCATCAGCGCGGCGTTCACCTGGTAGGGGAGCAGCGCGTCGATGCGCTCGTCCCACAGCTCCTCGGGCTCGCCCAGGGACAGCCACACGTCCGTATAGAGGAAGTCCGCTCCCTCTACCGCCTCTTTCGGGTCGTCGGAGACGCGCAGCGAGGCACCGGAGGCGGCGGCCAGCTCCGCTGCCGCCGCCCACACCGCCGGGCTCGGGCGACGCCCCGCAGGCGACGCGATGCGCAGGTCCATGCCCAGCATCGCCCCGGTGGTCAGGAGCGATGCGCACACGTTGGCGGCCCCGTCGCCGAGGAAGCACAGCGAGACGTCGTCCAGGGGCCGTCCGGCGTGGTCTTGGAGGGTGAGCACGTCGGCCAGGCTCTGGGTCGGGTGCCATGTGTCGGTCAGCCCGTTCCACACCGGCACACCGGCGCTGGCGGCCAGCGTCTCGGCATCGGCCTGGGCGAACCCCCGGAACTCGATGCCGTCCACCATGCGGCCGAGCACCCGCGCCGTGTCGCTCGGCGACTCCTTGGCCCCCAGCTGGGACTCCCCGGGGCCGAGGTAGCTGCTGTGGGCGCCCTGGTCGTGCGCGCCCACCTCGAAGGCCATCCGGGTGCGGGTGGAGGTCTTCTGGAAGATCAGGGCGACGTGCTTGCCGTCCAGGCGCCGCCGCTCGCGTCCGTCGCGCTTTTCCCGGCGGAGCGTGGCCGCCAGCTCCACGACGGCCAGGAGCTCCGCGGCGTCGAAGTCGGCGTCCTTCAGGTAGCTGCGTCCTTGGAGGTCCATCCCCCATTGTCCACCATGGCGGTATCGGCGGGCGCAGCCGCTGGTCGCCGCAGGCGGTCCACCAGGAAGGCGAGGCTGGCGTCGAAGGCCTCGTCGGGGAGCGCTCCGTGCGTCCCCGGATGGATGTGCAGCCGCTTGTCGCCCGTTCCCAGGAGCTCCCACAGGGCCAGCGCGTCCGCGTGGGGGAACATCTCGTCGTCCCACTGGGCGAGGAAGAGGACCGGGCACCGGACCCGGGGCGCGTCCCGGCCGATGCGCTCCCTCGTCGGCCCCGTCAGGCCCATCAGCCCCAGGACGGCCACGTCGATCCGGCTGTCCCCGGCCACGAACGGCAGCCCGATGATCGTCCCCATGGAGAGCCCCCACCACCCGACGGGCCCGGCTGCGAGCTCGGGCAGCGCCGTCAGCGCGTCCAGCACGGCCCGCCAGTCGGCCACCATGGCGTCGGTCATGGCGTCCCCGTCCCCAGCCCACAGCTGCGCGAACTGGGCCATGACCAGCATCGGCGACGCGTTGCGGTCGCGCCTGCGGGCACCGTGGACGGGTCCGTCGACGGCCGCCGCCGCCACCCGGTGCCCGGCGGCCAGTCGCCGTCCGATGGTGGCGACGTAGCCCTCGTCCTTGGAGCCCGAGGCTCCGTGCCCGATCAGCGCCAGGGGCCACGGCCCGGTGCCGCCGGCCGGCGTCCACAGCACACCGGGCACCTCCCGTCCTTCGCCCCTGGCCACGGTGAACCGGCGCTCGCGGGCCCCGGGGGCATCGGGGGTCGTCCGGTCCCCTGGGGCCGACGGGGCCCCGTGGGCCCCGGGGGCATCGGAGCCCGACGGGTCCCCGTGCCATGCCAGCGCTGGAGCGGCCATGACTCGGAACCTACCGGGACCTGCGCCTCTGCGGCTTCCCGGCCAGGGTGGCCCGTGGGTTCGGTTCGGTTGCTCTACAGTTGCGGCTGTAGGTAGATAGCAGGGCCGATGTACCGGGGAGGTGGGATGTCGTTGGCGTTGGGCGAGGGTCGCAACCCGTCCGGCCTGCTGCACACCATCCTGCGCCACCGCTCGAGGGACGAGCTGGTGTCGCAGGCCGTGCCGTTTGCCCGGGAAGCCCTCGGGGTCGGCGACCCGCTGTTCGTGACCCTGGCGCCCGCCAGCCTGTCCGCGCTCCGCTCCGCGTTGGGTCGTGATGCTGACCGCATCCGCTGGAGCGACTCCACCCGCTGGAGCCCCCACCCGATGCGGCGGTTGCGGTCCATCCGGGAGCTGGTCGAAGGAGCCGAACGCCACGGAGTGGGTCGGGTCCGGATCCTCGGCGACGTGCCTCCCTCGGCGGTGGTGCCGGGGATGGTGGCCGAGTGGGAGCGGTCCTGCTCGTTGCTCAACCTGGCCCTGGCCGGCCATCCGGCCACGGTGGCCTGCGTGTACGACGAGTCGGCGCTGCCTGCAGGGATCGCCGAGCGGGCCCCGTGCTCCCATCCGTACCTGGGTCTGGCGCCGACCGCCTCCAGCCAGGCGTACCTCGAGCCGGAGGCCTTCATGGACCGCCACCGGCCCGAGCGGGTGCCGCCTCCCGCCGGCTCGCCGTCGCTCTCCGGCACCACCGGCCCGGCCGAGGCCCGGGCGTTCGTCCGCCGCGCCCTCGGCCAGGACGGCACCACAGACCCGGTGCCCCAGGGCGTCATCGAGGACGTGGTGACGGCCGTGCACGAAGCGGTGACCAACGCCTGGCAGGCCGGTGCCAGCTCCGTCACGGTCACCTGCTGGCGCGAAGCCGGCGAGGTGGGGGCCCAGGTGGACGACGACGGCCCCGGGCTGCGGGACCCGCTTGCCGGGCGAAGGTGGCCGGACCCGCACACCGAGCGCGGTCGGGGCCTGTGGGTCGCGCGCCAGTTGGTGGACGTGGTGGACGTCGCCGCCAGCGGGTCGGGCACGAGCGTCCGGGTCCGGGTCTTCGATGCCGGGTGGGCCCGGCCCGCTGCGTGAGCGCCGGGGCTCAGCGGAGCGGCAGCCCCACCAGCCCTGCCAGCATGGCCACCCCCACCATGAGCCAAGCCACGTAGTCGCCCACGCGCCCGGAGTGCACGGCGTGGAGCACCGCCATGGGGCGCCCCAGCGTCTTGACGGCCGCCGCCAGCCCGCACGCGAGCGCGGACAGGCCGCCCACCACCATGTCGGGGATGCCGACGGCGCCCAGGGAGAGGAGCCAGACTCCCCACAGCGCAGCGGCCAGCACCAGCACCTCGACAACCCAGCCGAGTGGAGAGCGGTGGGTACTGCCCGCGCTCGTGGCACCGCTCATCGGTCGCCCCCGCCCGCCGCCGTCCCGTCGCCCCCGCTCGCCGCCGTCCCGTCGCCCCCGCCCGCCGCCGTCCCGTCGGTGCCGGGTGCTCCGCCGCGGCACTGCTCGACCATCGTGGCGGCGTTGATGAGGGCCAGATGGGTGAGCGCCTGGGGGAAGTTCCCGAGCATGTGCCCAGACGAGGGATCCATCTCTTCGGAGTAGAGCCCGAGGTCGTTGGACAGCGAGGCCAGCTGGTCCATGAGTGAGCTGGCCTCCTCGACGCGCCCCGTCAGGGCCAGGGCCTCCACCATCCAGAAGGAGCAGGCGAGGAACGCGCCTTCCTGGCCCACCGTCTCGGTGTACCGGTACAGCAGCGGGCCTGCACCGAGCTCGGCCCGGAGGGCGTCGATGGTGGAGCGCATGCAGGGACCCCGGTCGAAGCCGATGCGTGCGGACAGGAGCACGGCGGCGTCCAGGTCCTCGGTTCCGGCGTAGAAGGTGTACGCCTGCTTGGCATCGGACCAACAGTTGGTGCGCACCCATGTGGCCACGGCGTCGCGCTCCTGCTCCCATCGGTGGCGATGGCGGACCGCCACCTGCCCGGCGTCGGCCAAGCGCACGGCCCGGTCGAGCGCGGTCCAGCAGCCGACCTTGGACGCCGTGTAATGGCGCTGCTCTGTCAGCTCCCAGAGGCCCGAGTCGGCATGGGTCCACAGATCGCACACCCGGTCCGCGCAGCTGGCCACCATCGTGGCCGTGCGCGCGTCCAGGTGGTTGCCCTCGTCCACGTAGGCCCAGATCGGGTCGAACAGGGCGCCGAAGCTCTCGAGCTGCGTCTGCGCCTCGGCCGCG
>DAHUZE010000035.1 GCA_027306755.1 Acidimicrobiaceae bacterium
GAGGGCGAGGAGGCCATCACCTTCAGCCAGCACCTGGCCTGCCCGGTGGACGGCACGAGCTTCGAGGAGCCGGCCCCGAGGAGCTTCTCGTTCAACTCGCCCTACGGGGCCTGCGCCACCTGCCTGGGGCTGGGGACCCGCTTCGAGGTCGACCCGGAGCTTGTCGTCCCCGATGCATCGCTGTCCCTCGCAGGCGGCGCGCTGGCGCCGTGGGCCGGGGCCCGCAGCGAGTACTTCACCGGTCTGGTCAACGGCATAGCCGACCTGGGGGGCTTCTCGGTCGACACCCCCTGGGCGAAGCTGCGGGGCAAGGACAAGAAGCTCGCCCTCTACGGGTCGGGGACGAAGAAGGTGAACGTCCGGTACCGCAACCGGTTCGGGCGGAGCCGCTCCTACGAGTCGCACTACGAGGGTGTCGTGCCGTGGCTGCAGCGCCGCCATGCCGAGGCGGACTCGGACTTCTCGCGCGAGCAGATCGAGCAGTACATGAGGGAGGTCGCCTGCCCGGACTGCGGGGGCGCCCGCCTCAAGCCCGAATCGCTGGCCGTCACCGTGAGTGGCATGAACATCCACGAGCTGTCCAGCCTTTCGATCACGCGCGCGGTGGACGCGGTGGACGGGCTGGAGCTGTCCGAGCGCGACCACCTCATCGCCGACCGCGTCCTGAAGGAGATCCGGGAGCGGATGCGGTTCCTGCTGGACGTGGGCTTGGACTACCTCTCCCTGGCCCGCGCGTCCAGCACCCTCTCGGGTGGGGAGGCCCAGCGCATCCGGCTGGCCAGCCAGATCGGCAGCGGCCTGGTGGGGGTGCTCTACGTGCTGGACGAGCCCTCGATCGGCTTGCACCAGCGGGACAACCAGCGGCTGATCCAGACGCTCGTCCGCCTGCGAGACCTGGGCAACACGGTCATCGTGGTCGAGCACGACGAGGAGACGATCCGCACCGCCGACTACGTGGTGGACATCGGGCCGGGCGCCGGCGAGCACGGTGGCGAGGTGGTCCACGCCGGACCAGTGGCCGGGCGGGGCGGCCTGCTGACCAACCGGCAGTCGCTCACCGGCCAGTACCTCTCGGGCCGGCGATCCGTGCCGGTCCCCGAGCGCCGCCGGCCCGGCTCGGGGCTCTCGGTGGTGGTGCGGGGCGCGCGCGAGCACAACCTGGCCGACATCGACGTGGCCATCCCCCTCGGCTGCTTCGTGGCCGTCACGGGGGTGTCCGGCTCGGGCAAGTCCACGCTCGTCAACGAGATCCTCCTGCGTGCGCTCGCCCACGACCTCCACCGGGCCAAGGCCGTGGCCGGCGTCCACCGTGGCATCGAGGGCATCGCCCACATCGACAAGGTGGTGGACGTGGACCAGGCGCCGATCGGTCGGACGCCCCGCTCCAATCCCGCCACCTACACCGGCGTGTTCGACCACATCCGGCGGCTGTTCAGCCAGACGCCGGAAGCCAAGGTCCGGGGGTACCTGCCCGGACGGTTCTCCTTCAACGTGCGGGGGGGCCGGTGCGAGGCGTGCGCCGGCGACGGCACCATCAAGATCGAGATGCACTTCCTCCCCGACGTGTACGTCCCCTGCGAGATCTGCGGGGGGGCCCGGTACAACCGGGACACGCTGGAGGTGACCTTCCGTGGCAAGTCCATCGCCGAGGTCCTGGACATGTCCTGCGAGGAGGCGCTCGGCTTCTTCGCCAACCAGCCGCCCATCGCCCGCCACCTCCAGACCCTGGTGGACGTGGGGCTCGGCTACATCCGGCTGGGCCAGTCGGCACCCACGCTCTCGGGCGGGGAGGCCCAGCGGGTGAAGCTCGCCAGCGAGCTGAGCCGCAGGCCCACCGGGCACACGATGTACATCCTGGACGAGCCGACCACCGGCCTCCACTTCGAGGACGTGCGCCGCCTGCTGGAGGTGCTGGGGCGGCTCGTGGACCAGGGCAACACGGTGGTCGTGATCGAGCACAACCTGGACGTGGTCAAGTCTGCCGACTGGATCGTGGACTTGGGGCCCGAAGGCGGCGACGGGGGCGGTCGGGTGGTCGCGGAGGGGACGCCCGAGCAGGTGGCCAAGACGGCCGGGAGCTTCACCGGCGAGGTGTTGCGGCCGGTGCTCGGCTCCGGCTTCTGAGCAACCTCCGTGCGCAGCCGGGCGGGACCGGCTCGCGCCGGGGTCTGTCAGGTGATGGCCAGCATCCGCTCCAGGGCGACGCGTGCCCAGGCGGCGGTGCCCTCCTCGACGGTGATGCGGTTGCGGACCTCGCCCTCCACAAGGCCTTCCAGGACCCAGGCGAGATGGACCGGGTCGATGCGCGACATGGTCGAGCACGGGCAGACCAGTGGATCCAGGCACACCACCGTCTTGTCCGGGGACTCGGCGTCCAGCCGGTTGACCAGGTGGATCTCGGTGGCCACTCCGATCGTGGACCCCGGAGGAGCCTCGGCCACGGCCCGGATGATGAAGTCGGTGGAGCCGACGCGGTCGGCCAGGGCCACCACCTCGTGGGCACACTCGGGATGGACCAGGACGATGCCGTCCGGATGGGCGTGGCGGAACGCCCGCACGTGCTCGGGCCGGAACCGCTGGTGCACGGAGCAATGCCCCCGCCACAAGAGGATGCGCGACTGCTTCACTGCGGCATCGGAGAGGCCGCCCAGGTCGAAACGCGGATCCCACACCGCCATCTCGTCGGCAACGAACCCGAGCTCGAACGCCGTGTTGCGGCCGAGGTGCTGGTCGGGGACGAACAGCACCTTGTCGGCCCGGGGCTGCCCGCTCTCGTCCGGCCCGAAGGCCCACCCGAGCACGGCCCGGGCGTTTGAGGAGGTGCACACCGCCCCGCCGTGCCGACCCACGAACGCCTTGAGCGCCGCCGACGAATTCATGTACGTGATGGGCAGGATGCGTGCCACGTCGGTGACCCGCCCCAGGGCCTCCCAGGCGTCCTCCACCTCGTCGATGTGGGCCATGTCGGCCATCGAGCACCCCGCGTTCAGGTCCGGCAGAAGCACCTGCTGGGTCGGCGCGGTCAGCACGTCGGCGGACTCGGCCATGAAATGGACGCCGCAGAAGACTACGAACTCGGCGTCACGCCGGCTCGCCGCGGTGCGCGAGAGGCCGAACGAGTCGCCGCGGGCATCGGCCCAGCTCATCACGTCGTCCCGCTGGTAGTGGTGGCCGAGGACGAGCAGGCGGTCGCCCAGGGCCTGCTTCGCCGCGCCGATGCGTTGGGCGAGCTCACCGGGGGACGCGGCGGTATAGCGCTCGCTGAGAGGACGTTGGAGCCGGATCACGATGTACCCCCTCTGGGGAGACGCTCCGATTGACCGGCGGTGACAGCCTGGTCGCCATCCGCGGGGATGTCGGTCTCGGAGGTGTATGTCCGGGATACCAGGCCCGGTACCGCGATTGTAGGGGAACGGCCGGGGCCGTGGGTGACAGCGAATGGTCGGGTGCCGCGCACGCGAGACTGGGACGGTGCAGAGCCGACCGGCCACGGGGGACATCCCGGACGCGCCGGGCTCGTACCAGTTCTTCGACGCGGACGGCCGCGTGCTCTATGTCGGCAAGGCCAAGTCCCTGCGCCACCGGCTGCCCAATTACTGGCAGGACCCTGCGGCGCTCCCGCCGCGGACGGCCCAGATGGTGGCCTGCGCGTCCCGGGTCGAGTGGGTGGTGGTGGCCACCGAGGTGGAGGCGCTCATGCTCGAGCACTCCCTCATCCAGGCCCACCAGCCCCGCTTCAACGTCCGGCTGAAGGACGACAAGAGCTACCCCTTCCTGGCCGTCACGGTCGGGGAGGAGTGGCCCCGGCCGATGGTGTACCGGGGCCGCAGGCGCAAGGGAGTGCGGTACTTCGGACCCTACGGCCACGTCGGGGCGCTGCGCGAGACGCTGGACCTGCTGCTGCGCAGCTTCCCGGTGCGCACCTGCTCTGACACCAAGTTCAAGCGCCACGAGCGCCTGGGGCGCCCCTGCCTGCTGTACGACATCGAGCGGTGCTCGGGGCCGTGCGTGGGTGCCGTCGACCACGAACGCTACGAGCGCCTGGTGGAGGACCTGATGCGCTTCCTCTCGGGCGAGACCGCGCCGGTGCTGCGCCGGCTGGAGGCCGAGATGTCGTCGGCGGCCGATGCCTTGGAGTACGAGAGGGCGGCGCGCCTGCGGGATCAGATCCTGGCCGTCCGCAAGGCGGCCGAGACGCAGCAGATGGTGTCCGAGCGTCCCGAGGACTTCGACGTGGTGGGCGTGGCCGACGACGAGCTCGAGGCGGCGGTGCAGGTGTTCCGGGTCCGCAAGGGCAGGGTCGTGGGCCGGGGCGGCTTCGTGGCCGACAAGGTGGAGGACCTGACGCCGGCGCAGTTCGTGGGGCGGGTCCTCGAAGAGCTCTACGGGGCCCCCGGCGCCGAGGTTCCCCGCCGGATCCTGGTGCCCGAGGACCCCGAGACGCCCGAGGTGCTGACGGCGTGGCTGTCGGGGCTTCGGGGCGCCCCGGTCTCCCTGGACGTTCCCTACCGGGGAGCCAAGCGGGCGCTCCAGGAGACCGTCGTGCGCAACGCCGGCGAGGACCTGACCCGTCACCGGCTGCGCCGGGCCTCGGACCACAACGCCAGGTCCCGGGCCCTCACCGAGCTCCAGGCGTCCCTCGGCCTCTCCCGCGCCCCCTTGCGCATCGAGTGCTACGACATGAGCCACCTCCAGGGCACCGACTACGTGGGGTCCATGGTGGTCTTTGAGGACGCGCTGGCGAAGAAGGCCGACTACCGGCGATTCGTCGTGAAGCAGGTCCCGGGCAACGACGACTACGCAGCCATGCGAGAGGTGCTGACCCGTCGCCTGACCGCCCTCGTGGCCGAGCGCCGGCAGCGCCAGCGTGATGCAGCGGCGGCGGGACCGGGCACGGGAGCGGGCGAAGGCGTCGTTGGCGTCACCGGTGCGGGTGGAGGCCCCGGAACCGGGGAGGGCACACCTGACGGGCGCCGCCGTCCCCTCCGCCGCTTCGCCTACGCCCCTCAGCTCCTGCTGCTCGACGGAGGAAAGGGCCAGCTCGGCGTGGGGATCGAGGTGGTGGAGGAGCTGGGGCTGACCGGGGAGATCGAGCTGGCTTCCTTGGCCAAGCAGTTCGAAGAGGTGTACCGGCCCGGCACAGCCGAGCCAGTCCGCGTTCCGCGGGGTTCCGAGGCGCTCTACCTGTTGCAGCGCCTGCGCGACGAGGCACACCGGTTTGCCGTCACCTTCCACCGCACACGGCGGGGGCACCGGATGACCCGCAGCGTCCTGGACGGGGTTCCCGGGCTGGGTCCCACCCGCAAGGCGCGGCTGGTGAAGGAGCTGGGGGGAGTCCGGGCGCTACGGGCGGCGGGCCAGGACGACCTGCGGGCGCTCCGCTGGCTGCCCGACGCGGTGGCCGATGCCGTGTACGACCGGCTGCACGGCACGGCGGCCGGTGGGCCCCGCAGAAGCGCGATCATCCCACCGGGCGCCGCGGCGCGGGAGAATGGGCAGGGATGAGCGAGTTCCTGTTCGTGACCGGGATGTCGGGAGCCGGGCGCTCGACGGCCGCCGCCGCGCTCGAGGACCTCGGCTGGTTCGTGATCGACAACCTCCCCCCGGCGCTGATCACCAAGGTGGCCGACCTGGTCGGCCGCCCCGGCTCGGAGACCGAGCGGGTGACCCTCGTGATCGGTCGGGCCGGCGGCGACGAGTACGTGGCCGACGTGGTGCCCATGCTGGCCCGGCTGCGCAAGGCGGGCCACCAGGTCCGGGTCCTCTTCTTGGACGCCGCGGACGACGTCCTCGTACGCCGCTTCGAGGGCACCCGGCGGCGGCATCCGCTGGCTGCCCGGGGCGTGAACGAGTCCATCTCCGACGAGCGCCGGCTCCTGGCATCCTTGCGGGACGCGGCGGACATCGTGATCGACACCGGGGACCTCAACACCAACCAGCTGCGCCAGCGGGTGATCGAGCTCTTCGGCGACGCCGACCATCCCCGGCACATGCAGACGTCCATCGTCTCGTTCGGCTACAAGCACGGCATCCCCTTGGACGTGGACATCGTGCTCGACTGCCGGTTCCTCCCCAACCCGTACTGGGTGGATGCCTTGCGCCCGCTGTCGGGGCGCGACGCCCCCGTGCGCGAGTACGTCATGGCCCAGGAGCAGACGGGCGACTTCCTGGGGAAGGTGGAGGAGCTGCTGCGGATGCTGCTGCCGGCCTTCGAGGAAGAGGGGAAGTCCTACCTGACGATCGCCCTCGGCTGCACCGGCGGCCGCCACCGGTCCGTGGTGCTGGCCGACGTCCTGGCCGAGCGGCTGGCGTCCACCAGCATCCCCGCCGCCTCCTTCCACCGCGACATCGATCGCTGAGGGCGCCACCGGGGCCCGCTTCCGCGGGCGGTCCGTCGCCGATCGGACCCGCGGGCCGTGGCTCAGCGCTGGCCGCTGTCGAGCTGGCGCAGGAAGAGGCGGCAGCGGTCGGCCTCGTCCGCTTCGCCGATGGCCTCGGCGGCGGCCTGGAGGGCGCCCAGGGAGCGCAGGAAGCCCCGGTTCTCGGGATGGGCCCACCGCACGGGCCCCGAGCCGCGCCACCCTGCCGCCCGTAGGGCGTCCAGCCCGCGGTGGTAGCCGACGCGGGCGAAGGCGTAGCGGTCCGCTTCCGGCGTCGCCATCTCGGCCAGCTCGGCCCATGCCTCGCGGTGGCGGGGCCAGCGCTCAGCCACGGCGGAGAGCGCCGCCCGGCGCTCGGCCGGGGGAGCGGCCATGGCCGCAGCGGTGGCCGCCGCCGCGGCCGGGTCGGCGGGCGGCAGGACGGTCTCGCCGCCGCCCGAGGTGAAGGAGACGGGGTTCGTCCCGCCCGCAGGGGTGTCGCTCATGCCTGCATCCTCCGCCGTCCGGCGCCCGGCGCGCCACCCGGGCGCCCAGCGGGCGGCCCGGAACCCCCGCGTAGGATGCACCGATGACCGCGGCGCCCGGAACCGGGATGGTGCGCGGGCCCGACACCGCTCAAGAGCGGACTCACACCGGCCTGGCCTTGCTCGTGATCATGATCGGCGTGCTGATGGCCGCCGTGGACACGACGATCGTCATCCTCGCCCTGCCCGAGCTGGAGCGTTCGCTCCACGTCTCGCTCTCCGGGGTGGTGTGGGTGATCATCGGCTACCTGCTGGTGATCACGTTGCTGGCCACGCAGGTCGGCCGCCTGGGGGACATGTTCGGCCGCGTCCGGATGTACGAGGCCGGGTTCGTCGTGTTCATCGTGGGATCGGCCCTGTGCGCCGTCGCCACCAACGCGGCGACGAGCCTCGGGTTCCGCGTCCTCCAGGGCGTGGGGGGCGCGTTGATCACGGCCAACAGCGGGGCGGTCATCGCCGACACCTTCCCCCCCGAGCGCCGCGGGCGCGCCTACGGCTTCAACGCGGTGGGCTGGAGCGTGGGGGCCATCCTGGGGATCCTGCTGGGCGGGGTGATCATCACCTACGTCTCCTGGAGGTGGATCTTCTGGATCAATGTCCCGGCCGGGATCGCCGCCTTCGTGCTCGCGCTGCGGGTCCTGCGCGACCACGGGACGCGCCAGCGCCAGCCGCTCGACCTCTGGGGGATGGCCACCCTCGGGCTCGGGGTCTTCGGGGTTCTGTGGGCCATGACCAAGCTGGCCACCACATCGCTGTCGGGCTCCGTCGTGGGGTTCCTCGTTGGCGGGGTGGTGATGCTGGGCGTGTTCGTGCTCGTGGAGCGCAGCCGGGCCGCTCCGCTTGTCGACCTCTCGCTCTTCTCCATCCCCACGGTGAGCCCGACCCTGCTGGCCTCGCTCTTCCAGGCGTTGGCCAACTTTGCCGTGCTCTACCTCGTGATCATGTACCTCCAGGGCGTCCGTGACTACTCGCCGCTGGACGCCGCGCTGATCCTTGTGCCCGGCTATCTGGTGGGGGGCCTGGTGAGCCCCATTGGCGGCCGGCTGGCGGACCGGGTGGGGCCGGTGTGGCCGGCGACCGCGGGCCTGGCCATCCAGGTGGTGGCCCTCCTGATCTACGCGTCGATCGGGCTGACCACGCCGGTGTGGGTAGTGGCGGTGGCGGCCATGGTCAACGGCGTGGGAACCGGCGCCTTCTTCCCCGCCAACACCACCGCGGTCATGCGGGCCGCCCCGCCCCGGCAGTTCGGCGTGGCATCGGGCATGCTCCGGACGTTCGGCAACGTGGGGATGGTGTTCTCCTTTGCCGTCTCCATCCTGGTGGCCGGCCGGGCGATGCCGCACCGGGAGGCCTTCGCCATCTTCGTCGGCACCACCAGGCTGACGCACCGGCTGGCGGGGTCGTTCACCCACGGCCTGCAGGCCGCGTTCTACGCGTCGATCGGCTTCATGGTGGTTGCTGCGGCG
This sequence comes from Acidimicrobiaceae bacterium, assembly GCA_027306755.1. Classification (GTDB taxonomy): domain Bacteria; phylum Actinomycetota; class Acidimicrobiia; order Acidimicrobiales; family RAAP-2; genus JAJYVT01. The sequence continues at coordinate 8,371 of DAHUZE010000035.1, forward strand.
CTCTCGGCCAGCCGCGTGCTGCGGGGGCGGCGGACCGAGGTGGACCCCGAAGCGGCCCAACCGTGACCTAACCGTGCCCACAGCAGTGCCAACAGCCGTGAACGAAGCCGCGCCCTGGGCCTTGCTCCTAGCCGGCGCCGGCCGCCACCGGGATCACCCCCTCCTCGGCCGGAGTGACGGTGCCGGTGGCGGCCCCGGCGGTGCCAGTGCCGGCGGTGTGGACGTACCGTCCGCCCCGGAGGGCCGACGCCACGGCGGCGAGGGCGCAGGCGACGGCGCCGAAGGTGAAGGCGAGGGTCAGGCCGTCGGAGAACGGTGCCGACAGGAGGTGGGGGAAGAAGGCCCGGCCGCTCAGCACGTAAGCCGAGTGCGCGGGAAGCTTGGCCAGCGCCCCGGCCCCCAGGATCTGGCGGATGGGGTCGTAGCCCAGCAGCGAGGCGAAGAGGCTGGTGATCGGGGGCAGGTGCGAGACGCCCGCCGCGGTGGCCGCCGGCACGTGCTGGGCCACCAGGCCCTTGTAGAGGGACGCGGGCAGCACCGAGGCGATCCCCGAGATCATGAGGGTGAAGAAGATCCCCATCGACAGCACCATGGCCGCGTTCTGGAACACGCCGGACATGCCGGCTCCGGCGCCGCGCTGGTCCGGGGGGATGCTGTTCATTACCGCAGCGCGGTTGGGTGAGGCGAACAGGCCCATGGCCAGCCCATTGACCAGCATGAGGGTGGCGAAGGGCAGGTAGGAGAAGTTGATGGGCAGGAAGTCGAACCCGATGAACGTGAACGAGGCGATGACCATGCCCGTGGTGGCGAACGGGCGGGCCCCGAAGCGGTCGGACAGGACGCCGGAGATAGGCCCGGCGATGAGGAAGCCGCCGGTCATCGGCAGCATGTAGATGCCGGCCCAAAGCGGCGTGGACGCGAAGTTGTAGCCGTGGAGCGGCAGCCAGATTCCCTGGAGCCACATGACGAACACGAACATCAGGCCGCCCCGGCCGATGGCTGCCAGCAGCGAAGCCACGTTGCCGGCCAGAAAGGCCCGGATCCGGAACAGGCCCAGGCGGAACATGGGGGACGCCACCTTGGTCTCCACCACGCCGAACGCGACCAGCATCGCCACACCGAGGCCCAGTTCGATCAGCACCCGGGGGCTGGCCCAGCCCATGGCCGAGGTGCCGTAGGGCTCGATGCCGTAGGTGATGCCGACCAGCACGAGGGTCAGCCCCACGGCAAAGAGGACGTTGCCCCACCAGTCGATCTTGGCCGGCGACCGCAGGCCGTTGTCCTTCAGCTTGAGGTAGGCCCACAGGGTGCCGAACACGCCCACCGGGGCGGAGACGATGAAGACGAGGCGCCAGTCGATGGGAGCCAGCACCCCGCCGAGCACCAGGCCGATGAACATGCCGGCGATGCCGGCGATGTTGTTGATGCCCAGGGCCAGGCCCCGCTGGTCCTGCGGGAAGGCGTCGGTGAGGATGGCGGACGAGTTGGCGAACAGGAAGGAGCCGCCCAGACCCTGGCCGAGCCGCATCCCGACGATGAAGGCACCGGCCGCAGTGCCGTGGAGCCAGTTGACGGACAGCAGGATGGAGAAGACGGTGAAGACGGCAAAGCCCAGGTTGTACATCCGGACGCGCCCGTAGATGTCCCCGATGCGCCCGAGGGTCACCACCAGCACCGCCGTCACCAGCATGAACCCCAGCAGGATCCACAGCAGGTAGAAGGAGTTGGACGGCACGAGCGGGTTGAGCTGGATGCCCCGGAAGATGTCGGGCAGGGCGATGATCAGGATCGACTCGTTGATCGACACCAGCAGGACACCCAGCGTGGTGTTGAACAGGGCGACCCACTTGTAGCGGTCGCCGCGGTCCGGTGCCGTGCCGATGGACGGGACGGGAATGGCGCTCATCGGGTGGCCCCCTCACCAGGGGGGCGTTCGGACCGGCGGCGGGCGGGGGCGCACGGCGAGGCCAGCGCCTCGTAGATCCGGACCAGGTGCTCGAGGTCCTGGCGGCCGAGCGAGGACAGCAGCTCTGCCACCCGGGCCCGCTTGGTGGCGCGGTAGCGCTCCACCATGGCCCGGGCCTCCTCGGTCAGCGCCAGGCGGACCACCCGCCGATCGCTTGGATCGGCCTGCCGGTCCACCATCCCGCGGGCCACGAGGCGGTCCGAAAGGGCAGTTCCCGCGCTCTCGGTGATGTCCAGGCGCTCGCAGAGCGCGCGCATGGTCAGGCTCCCCTCGTGCAGTGCGGCCAGCGCCTCGAGCTGGTGGCCCGTGAGGGACAGCCATTCGGTCCGTTCGGCCGCGCTGGGCCGGGCGTCGAAGGCCCGACGGACATTGGGCGCCAGCTCGATGAACCGCTCGATCAGCTGGTTGCGGTTCAGGCGGCGTCGCGTCGCGTCGATCGACGAAATAGACATCTGATGAAGAATACACGAAGCGATCAGTTACGAAGCGGTCCAGTCGCCAGGGGGACAGCTGTGGAGTGCGCCACCGTCGGCCGGGCGGCGGATCTGCAACGGTGAGAGGGTGGAGCCCCCGACCCCCCAGCCCACCGGCCCGGCAGGCGACCGGACCCGGAACCTGGCCCTCATGGCAGCCGTGGCGGTCGTGGCCTTCAACCTCCGCCCCGCGATCACCGCCATCTCGCCGGTGCTGGCCGAGATCCAGCGATCGACCGGGCTCACGGCGGCCGAGGCTGGGCTGCTCACCACCATCCCGGTGCTGGCGTTCGGGGCGTGCGCGCCGCTGGCGCCCTGGCTGGGCCGGCGCCTGGGGATGGAGACGGCCCTGGTGGGGTCGCTCGTGCTGCTGGGCGCCGGCGTGCTGGTCCGCTCGGTGCCGGCCCTGGCGCCGCTCTTCGTCGGGACCGTTGCCATCGGTGTGGCCGTGGCCATCGGGAACGTCCTTGTCCCTGCGCTGGTCAAGCGGGACTTCCCCCACGATCCCCGGCTGATGACCGGGATCTATTCGGTCGCCCTGTCCGGCGGGGCCGCCGTGGCCGCCGGGGTGGCGGTGCCCTTGGACGCCGCCGTGGGCGGCTGGCGCCTGGGGTTGGCCTTCTGGGCTGCGCCCCTCGTGGTGTGCATCGGGCTGTGGGGGCTCCGCCTGCGCGACGCCCATCACGACATCGGCGCCGTGCATGTGAGCGGCCGCCTGTGGCGCGACGCCCGGGCATGGCAGGTCACCGCCTACATGGGCCTCCAGTCCCTGGGCTTCTACGCCACGGTCGCCTGGCTGCCGACGATCTTCGAGCAGCAGGGGATGAGCCCGGCCGATGCCGGCTGGCTCCTGTCGCTGGCCGGGTTCGCCAGCCTGCCGGCAGCCTTCGTCGCGCCGGTGCTGGCGTCCACCGTGCCCCGCCAGCGGGTGGCGGTGGCGGTGGCGGTAGGGCTCAACGCCGTTGCCCTGAGCGGCCTGCTGTGGCACTCCCGGGCAGGGGCTGTGGTCTGGATGGTGCTGCTGGGCGTGGCGCAGGGCGCGGCCTTGTCGCTCGCGCTGACGTTCATCGTCGCCCGAGCCCCGGACACCGCCCGGGCGGCCGAGCTCTCGGGGATGGCCCAGACGGTCGGTTACCTGGTGGCCGGGTTGGGGCCGTTCGCGCTTGGCGCGCTCCGGGACGCCAGCGGCCGTTGGACCCAGCCGCTGCTGGTCCTGGCGGCCGTCCTCGCTCCCCAGCTGGCGTCCGGGCTCGGCGCAGCGCGGCCCGGGACGGTGGGCGCCCCGCGCGCCGCACCGGCCACGGACCCGGGCGGTGCCCACACGCGGCGTCGCTGAAGGCGGGGGTGTCGGCAGGGACGGAAACGGGCAGTGAGGTGTCGGTAAAAAGTCGCGCGACGACGAGACACACGGACATCCAACCGGCACACTGTGTGATGGAGGGTGATGGGGCTCCCGCCCCTGAGGTGGGAGCCCCGTGGGAACACGGGTCCGAAGGTCGCGGGCACCGGTATCGGAAGGGGACAAGAAGATGGACGAGCACCCGATCGAGCGGTTCGATCCGTTGCTTCGCAACATGCTGGCGTGGGAGCTCGTGGAACAGACGGCCGAGGGGACCTGGGAGCTCCGCCCCGACGTGGTCCGCCGGCTGCACCATCTCGTCCAGATGTCCCGCCGGAGCGAGGACGCCGAGGTGGTGTACTTCGGCCATGCCTGTGTCTCGTGCCATGCGAGCGGCATGACGCGGTTCCGCGGCGGTCGGTACCTCTGCGACGCCTGCCGGCATGCCGCGGACCTGGCGGCCGTGGCCACTCCTCTGCCTCCGCCCCAGGAGCCTCCGGGCAGGCGCCTGCCGTTCCACCGGGTCCGGAGCATCGCCAGCTGAGCTTGCATGTGAGTCCGCCTGCCCCGGACGGCCTCTCTCGGGGGGCCGGGCAGCGCCGATAGAGTTCCGGGCCATGTCCTCGACCGTCAGCGTCCTAGGCCACCGCGTCGAGCGCCGCGAGGATCCCCCGCTGCTGACGGGCAGTGCGGCCTACATCGCCGACGTGGTGGTCCCCGGGATGCGTCACGCCGTCTTCGTCCGGTCTTTCGTGGCCCACGGCGTGCTCCGCTCGGTGGACGTCACGGCCGCCCGGGAGTGTCCGGGCGTGGTGGCCGTGTTCACTGCCGAGGACCTGTCCCTCCCGGACATCCCCGAGTGGCCCCGCCCGGACGGACCGCCCCGTGCCGCCTGGGGGCGGCCCTGCCTGGCGCGAGACCGCGTGCGCTACGGGGGCGAGCCGATCGCCGTGGTTGTGGCCGCGACGCAGGCCGCTGCCGTGGACGCCGCCGAGCAGGTGGTGCTGGATATCGACCCGCTGCCGGCGGTGGTCGACCCCCTGGCCGCAATGGAGCCCGGAGCGCCGGTGCTCTTCGGGGAGTTCGGCTCGAACGTCGTGCTCGAGGCCTTCGTGGGGTCCGGACCCGAGGGCGACGGGGACGTGCTGGCCGGCGCGGACGTGCTGGCGGGTGCGGACGTGGTGGCGCGGGGCCGCTTCCTCAACAACCGGGTCGCTCCCGTTCCCATGGAGCCCAACGGGATCCTGGCCCAGCGCCGTGCCGACGGTCGGCTGGACTGCCTCGTCAGCTGCCAGGCCCCCTTCGCGGTGCGGGCCGGCATTGCTCGGGCCCTCGGGCGGGACCAGGCGTCGGTGCGCGTCCACACCCCGGCGATCGGCGGCGGGTTCGGGGCCAAGGGTGGTGTCTACCCCGAGCACGTGGTGGTGGCAGCAATCGCGGACCGCTTGGGAGAGCCGGTCCGTCACGTCGAGACGCGCTCGGAGAACCTCGTAGCCATGAGCCACGGCCGCGGCCAGGTCCAGGAGATCGCCATCGGCGCGCGGAGTGACGGCACCATCGTCGGCATGGAGGCCCGCACCGTCACCGACGTGGGCGCCTACTGCTGGCGAGGGGCCATCCCGTTCCGCACGGCCCTCCTGATGGCGACCGGACCGTACCGCGTGCCGCGGCTGTCGCTCACCGCCCTCGGGGTGGTCACGACCACCACGCCCATCGGCCCCTACCGCGGCGCGGGTCGCCCGGAGGCGGCGGCCATGCTGGAGCGGGCGATGGACCTGCTTGCCGACGAGCTGGGCATGGACCCGATCGAGGTGCGCCGCCGCAACCTGCTCCGGCCGGATGAGCTGCCCTACCGCACGGCCACCGGCGCCTTCTACGACAGCGCCAACTTCGAGGGGGCGCTGGACCATGTCCTGGAGCTGGCCGGCATCGAGGAGCTGCGCACCGCCCAGGCCGCGCGCCGGGCGGCCGGGGGCTCGCGGCAGATGGGCATCGGGATCTCGACCTTCGTGGAGGTCAGCGGTTCGGGCTCGGAGTACGGCGAGGTGTCGATCGGCCCGGACGGCGCCGTCGTCCTGACCACCGGCGCCGCCCCCCACGGCCAGGGGCACGAGACCACCCTGGCCCAGATCGTGGCCGAGGTGTTCGCCGTCCCGCTCGATGAGGTGCGGGTGGTCCATTCCGACACCGACCGGGTGGCGCGGGGCACCGGCACGTTCGGCTCCCGGACCGGCCAGCTCGCCGGGAGCGCGGCGCGCCGGGCGGCCGAGGCGGTGGTGGAGGCGGCCCGGCGCCAGGCTGGGGACATGCTGGAAGCCGCTCCGGAGGACATCGTGCTGGCGCCCGGCGGCCTGGCGGTGGCCGGCGTCCCATCCCGCTCGGTGTCCTGGGGCGAGGTTGCCTCGGCGGTTCCGGACCACGAGCTGCGGGCCGAGGACGACTTCACCCAGGAGGACGGGACCTACCCCTTCGGGGCGCACCTGGCGGTGGTGGAGGTGGACCTCGAGACCGGGCACGTCCGGCTCGAGCGCCTGGTGGCGGTGGACGACTGCGGAACGATCGTGAACCCGATGATCGTGGCGGGCCAGGTGCACGGCGGCCTGGCCCAGGGTGTGGCCCAGGCGCTCTTCGAAGAGGTCTGCTACGACGCCACAGGCAATCCGACGACCGCCAACCTCGCCGACTACGGCATGCCCAGCGCTGCCGAGCTGCCGAGCTTCGAGCTGGGGGAGACGCTCACCCCGTCACCCCGCAACCCGCTGGGGATGAAAGGCGTGGGGGAGTCCGGGTCGGTGGGGGCGACGCCGGCCATCCAGAACGCCGTGGTCGACGCCCTGCGCCACTTCGGCGTGCGGCACGTGGACATGCCGCTCACGGCCGAGCGGGTGTGGCGAGCGCTCCGGGACGCCGGGTCGTAACATCGGGGAATGGTGTTCATCCTTCGCAAGCTGCTGCGCGTGCTCCGCATGCGCCGGGAGCAGCGTCGCCGCTACGGTCGCTGACCGTCGGCGGTGTCAGCCTGACCCTGGCTCGCCGTCACGTTGGCAGCCGGAGCCGGGGTCGCAGCCCCGTTGGCGACCGGAGGCGCCGGCGGGGGCGGTGACGGCAACGGGGTCCCGGGGGGGACGGGCCCGACCGCGGCAGCGAGCATGCCCGAATTGGGGACCTTGAGCTCACCGTCGGGGGTCTGCAGGGTCACGTAGGTGAGGCTCATCTCGCGCACCCAGGCGTCAAAGATGCCGCCCAGGGCGCCCGACCGGATCCGCACGTGGTCGCCGATGCGGAAGGGCCGGGCGGCGATCAGCACGAGGCCGGCGAAGATGTTGCCCAGGCTCTGCTGGGCGGCGATGCCGAGGATCACGCCGGCAAGTCCTACGCCCACGAGCAGCTTGCCGATTGTGACCTGCAGCACCGAGAGCACCGAGAAGACGACGATGATGATCCCCACGGCGCCGGTGAGGATCCGGATGGCGCCGCCGGCCGGCGCCAGCGAGCGGGACGACACCTGCTGGTTCAGGGCTCGGGCCAACCGGGAGGTGGCCAGGCTGCCGAACACGAGAATGGCGCCCGCGCTCGTCCAGGCGATGACCTTGGGATCGACCTGAGCCGTCGACAGCTGACCCCACGTGGACCCGATGACCAGGGCGGCCAGGGCGATCGCGCCGGCGGCGATCCCGACCACCCAGTGCCGGCGGTTCCCCCTGACGATGGCCTTGGCGGCGAGGCGCGATGTGATCGGATGCCGGGGATCCATCGGGTTGCGGGAAGGCACGGTCGACCTCCTGACGTCACGACGTGCGCCGGTGCAGGGGGGCCGTCCGGCAGCGTGCGGCCGCCGCCAGGACGGTGGGGGACGAGGTTCGATCGTAGCCCCGCCCTCAGCGGGCCGCTCCGGGCTCCCCGCCCACCAGCTCGAAGGTCGCCCACATCGCGGCGTAGCGACCGCGCAGTGCGAGCAGCTCGTCGTGCGAGCCCGCCTCGGCCACCTGGCCGTCGTGCAGCACGACGATGCGGTCCGCGGCGCGTGCCGTCTGCAGGCGGTGGGCGATGACCACGGTGGTGCGATCGCGCGCCAGTGCGTGGATGGCAGCCGCCACCCTGCCTTCGGTGGGGAGGTCGAGGTTGGACGTGGCCTCGTCCAGCAGCAGCAGGACGGGGTCGACCAGTTGCGCCCGGGCCAGGGCCAGCAGCTGGCGCTGGCCGGCCGAGAGGGAGCGCCCGCGCTCTGCCAGCTCGTGGTGGTAGGCCCCGGGCAGCGAGGCGATGAACTGGTCGGCGCCCACCGCGCGGGCCGCCTGCTCCACCTCGGCGTCGCTGGCGTCGGGCCGCCCGTAGGCGATGTTGTCGCGGACGGACCCGGAGAAGAGGAACGCCTCCTGGGGCACGTACCCGATCTGGCGGCGGTAGTCCGTGATGTCGAGCCGGCGGAGGTCGTGCCCGTCGGCGCGCACCGCCCCCGAGTCCGGATCGTAGAAGCGGGTGATCAGCTTCATGACCGTGGACTTTCCCGCCCCGGTCTCGCCCACCAGCGCCACCGTCTCGCCGGGGACGATGCCGAGGTCCACTCCCCGCAGAGCCTCGGGCGGCCCCGTTGCGGCGGCGCCGGCGGGAACAGGGAAGACCGGGTCGGCCGGCCCCCGGCGGCGCGCGGCGCCGGGGGCATGCGGCCTTGGCTGCGGGGCGGGGGGATAGGCGAAGTGGATGCCCTCGAGTGCCAGGCTGCCCTTGAGGCGCCCCACCGCAACGGCGGGGTCCGGGCCGGGCGTCCGGGTCTCGGTCTGCATCAGCTCGGCGATCCGCCCCACCGACACCCGGGTCTGCTGCCACGAGTCGAACACCTGGGAGAGGCTCTGGATGGGGGAGAACAACATGTCGATGTAGAGCACGAACGCGATGAGGGCCCCGGTGGTCAGATGCCCGGACGTCACGAGCTCGGCCCCCACGCCCAGAACGATCACGTCCGCCACTCCGGCCAGGAATTGGATGAAGGGGAAGTAGGTGGCGACCAGCCGTTGTGCCGCCACACGGGTGTCCAGGTAATCCCGGCCCAGGCGGTGGAACCGGTCCCTCGTGGCTTGCTCGTGGACGAACGTCTGGGACTCCCGAACCCCCGACAGGCTCTCCTGGAAGTCCGCGTTGACGATGGCGATGCGCTCGCGCGCCTGCTCGTACAGGACGGCGGCGCGCCGTCGGAAGGCGACGGTGGCCACGGAGAGCGGGAGGACGACCGACAAGGTGCACAGACCGAGCTCGGGGTCGATCACCAGCATGGCCGCGCCTACGCCCACGAACGTGACCATGGCCACCAGCGCGGACAGGACGCCGTTCTCGATGAGCATCTCGAACTGGTCCACGTCGGTGGTCATGCGGGTCATGATCCGGCCCGCCATCTCCCGCTCGTAGTAGTCCAGCGACAGCCGTTGGAGCTGGGCCCAGATCCTGACGCGCAGCGACAGCATGATCTGCTGCGCCACCTTGCCGGTCAGGAAGGTCTCGCCAACCTGGTCGGCCACGTCGGCCAGGGTGATGGCGAGGTAGATGCCGGCCGCGGCGAGCAGGACGGCCACCGAGCCGGCGGTCACCCCGCTGTCGATCCCCACCTTGACGAGGATGGGCCCGGCCAGCGTGGCCGCCCCGTCGATCACCACGAACAAGAGGCCGAGCAGGAGGGGCCAGCGGAACGCCTTGAACAGCGACGCCAGACCGAACGCGGGGTCGGGCCGGGTCTCGCGGTCCAGGTCCAGGACCGCCTCGTCCCGGACCGGCCGGAGGGCGCCGACGCGCCCAAGGAGCTCGGGGGTGGCGACCAGGTTCAGTCGCCAGCTGCCCCCGCTCCCCCCGAGCCCCGGACCGATGCTGGGCGCGCCCGCCTTCTGGGAGACCGGCCGGCCGGGCGAGACGGGAGCGACGGGAGCGACGGGAGCCCACGCCGTGGTCGTCGCACCGCCGGGAGCCGTGCCGGGAATCCCGTCGCCCGGGGGCCCAACGTGTGGGGAGGGGTGCGGCGGGTCCGCGTCCTCGAGGCCCGACAGCAGCGACCGGTACAGCGGGCTGCGGCGCACGAGGTCGGCGTGGTCGCCCTCCTCCACCACCCGACCCTGGTCGAGCACCACGATCCGGTCGGCGACGTGGAGCGTCGAGCGCCTGTGGGCGACCAGGATGGTGGTGCGGCCCTCGAGCACCGCGCCCAGGCCGGCGTGGATCGCCTGCTCGGTGCGGGCGTCGATGGCGCTGGTGGCGTCGTCGAGGATCAGGATCCGGGGGTCCGACAGGATGGCGCGAGCCAGGGCGA
>DAHUZE010000038.1 GCA_027306755.1 Acidimicrobiaceae bacterium
GCCCAGGACCAAGCCCGCCACCGGGTCGTTGTCGAGCCCGGCGAGGGCGACTCCCGCGGTGGGCCACAGCGCGATGTCGGCCTGCATCCCCGGGGCCACCACCGCCAGGTCGGGGCGCCCCAGGGCGGCGGCACCATGGCGAGTCGCGAGGCGGAGCGCGGTCCGCGGCGGCATCAGGTTGGTGCCTTCTCGGACCCTTGACAGCAGCATCGCCTGGCGTGCCTCCCCGAGCATGTTGCCGGAGTCGTTGGAAGCACTGCCGTCCACGCCGAGGGAGACGTGCACGCCCGCCTCCAGCATCTCCCGGACCGGCGCCGCACCCGAGGCGAGCCGCATGTTGGACGTGGGACAGTGGCTCACCGAGGTCTGACTGGATGCCAGGGCGGTGACCTCCTCGTGGTTGACATGGACGACGTGCGCCAGCCAGACGTCCGGTCCCAGCCAGCCTATCTGCTCCAGCCGGCGCAGCGGCCGCACGCCCCAGCGTTCCTGCGTGTACGCCTCCTCCTCCAGGACTTCGGCCACGTGAATGTGGCAGCGGACGCCAAGCCGCTGGGCCAGCGCGCGGGCCTCGGCCAGCAGCCGCTCACTGCAGATGGTCATGGAGTTGGGTGCCAGCCCGACCCGGCACATCGAGCCGGGCGAGGGATCGTGGAACGCGTCCACGGCGGCCTGCATCTCGGCCAGCACGGCGTCGGTGTCCTGGACCAGCTCCGGCGGCGGGCTGCCCCCTGCAGAGAGGCTGACGTCCACCGCGCCGCGGGTGGGCGCAAAGCGCACACCGAGGTCGCGCGCCGCTTGCACCTCGGCTCCCAAGAGCTGCAGCGAGGAGCCGGCGGCCTTGGGGAAGGCGTAGAGGTGGTCGGCACTCGTGCTGCACCCCGAAAGGGCCAGCTCGCCGAGACCGATCAGGGCACTGGCATAGACCGCCTCCTCGTCAATGCGGCTCCAGTGCGGGTAGTTGTGAGTCATCCACTCGAGGATGCGGCAGTTCTGGGCCTCTCGAAGCACCCTGGTCAGCGTCTGAAACAGGTGGTGGTGGGTGTTGATCAGCCCCGGCGTCGCGATCAGGCCCCGGCACGAGACCGTGTCGACGCCCGCCATGCCGTCGGGAGGCGGCCCGGCCCCCACTTGGGCTATCGAGCCGTCGTCCACGAGCACGAACGCATCCTTCAGCTCCGTGCCGGCGTCGTCCATCGTGGCTAGCAGGTCGATGTCGCGCAGCAGCAGCTGCGCCCCTCCGGAGTCCCTCACAGCACCACCTCGTGTCTGACTGGTGAGCACGGCACGGATCGTCGCCGGACGGGGCCAGGCGACTGGCACAGCCCCACCCCCCGTGTGCCGCCCCTACCCTGCGCTCTGGACACCGGATCCCCGCTTGACCGACGCTAGCATCCCGGCCGCCCACGACTCGGAGGCCGTGAGAAGCTCTCCGTCGCGGACGACCCAGGCCCCCTCTACCAGCACGTGCTCCGCGCGCGGCGGCCAGCCCATGACCAGAGCCGCCACCGGGTCGTTGGCCGAACCCGCGGCGGAGACGCCCCGCAGCCGGTAGATGGCGATGTCGGCGCGCCGCCCGGGGCACAGGGAACCGA
>DAHUZE010000039.1 GCA_027306755.1 Acidimicrobiaceae bacterium
CGGGCACTGGCCCGCCGGGTGTCGGCTCCGAGCTTGTGACGGTCCTGACCGTCCAGGGGGTGACCGTCTCCTTGGGTGGCCGACGGGTCCTCGACGCCGTGGGCTTCACCATCGGCGCCGGCGAGTTCGTCGGGCTCATCGGGGCCAACGGCGCGGGCAAGACGACGCTGTTCCGTGTGGTGCTCGGGCTGCTCCGCCCCGATGCGGGCACCGTGGCCCACCAGGGGCACCGGGTGGGGTACGTGCCGCAGAAGGTGGCCATCGAGCCGGACGCCCCGCTCCGTTCGCGCGACCTGGTGGCGCTCGGCCTCGACGGGGAGCGCTTCGGCGTGCGGCTCCCTTCCCGGGCGCGGCGGCAGCGGGTGGAGCGGATGCTCGAGGCCGTGGGCGCTGCCGCCTTTGCCGACGCACGGCTAGGCACGCTGTCGGGTGGCGAGCTGCAGCGGGTCCTCATCGCCCACGCGCTGGTGGGCGATCCGCCGCTGCTGATCATGGACGAGCCGCTGGCCAACCTGGACATCAAGAGCGGGCACGAGATCGTGGCGCTGGTGGCCCGGCTGGCGGCCGAGCACGACCTGGCGGTGCTCCTGTCGGCCCACGAGATGAACGCCATCCTCCCGCACATGGACCGCGTCGTGTACCTGGCCGATGGCCGGGCCGTCAGCGGGACCACGGGGGAGGTCATCCGCAGCGACGTGCTGACCGAGCTCTACCGGTACCCGGTGAAGGTGCTGGACGTGGACGGGACCGTCGTGGTGGTGGGCGGCCACGACGTGAAGCTGCGGTGACAGGCTTCTTCGGCAGCGACCCGGTCCGCGTTGCCCTGGTGGCGGGGGCGGTGACCGCGGTCGCCTCGGGCGTGGTGGGCGTCTTCACGGTGGTGCGGGCCCAGTCGTTCGCCGGTCATGCGCTGGGCGACCTCGGCACGCTGGGGGGCTCCGGAGCGTTCCTGCTCAACGTCAACCCCCTGTGGGGGTTCGTGGGCGTGGGAGCGGCGGTTGCAGCGGCGATGGAGCTCTTCGGGGTGCAGCGGAGGCGGGGCCGCGACGTCGCCACCGGGATCGTCCTCGGCGCCGTCCTGGGCGTGGCAGCCCTGCTGCTCTACCTGGACACGACCACGACCTCCTCCAGCGGGGTGGCGGTGACGGTCCTCTTCGGCTCCCTGTTCACGGTCGCCCCCTCCACCGTGCCGGCCATGGTCGCGCTCGCCGCGGCGGGCCTGCTGGCCGTGGTCGCCCTCTACCGGCCGCTGCTGCTCAGCTCGGTCCAACCGGAGCTGGCGTCCGTCCGCGGTGTCCCCGTCCGCACGGTTGCCGTCGCCTTCTTGGTGCTGATGGGCGTGACGGTGTCGCTCACCTCCATGGTGGTCGGAACGATCCTCAGCCCCGCGCTGCTGGTCGGGCCGGCGGCCTGCGCGCTCCGCCTCTCCCGCCGCCCGGGCGTGGCCATGGTCGTGGCCGCCGCCGTCGGGCTGGTGGCCACCTGGGCCGGCATCGCGCTGGCGTACGCCAGCGCCACCTGGCCCCCGTCCCACGCCGGGTGGCCGGTCAGCTTCTTCGTGGTCACGCTGGTGGTGCTGGCGTACCTGGCGGCCGAGGTCGGCGCGGCCGTGTCCGCCCGGCGGCGCTGAGGGTCGCCGTGTTCGGGGGCTTCATGGTCAACGCCTGGCTGGCCGGCTCGATGGTGGCCGTGGTGGCCGGGGTCGTGGGCTTCTTCGTCGTCCTGCGAGGGGCCACCTTCGCCGCCCACGGCATCCCCCTCGCCTCCTTCGCCGGCGCGGCGGGCGCCTCGCTGGTGGGGGTGTCCAGCGTGGTCGGCCTGGCAGTGTGCTCGCCCTTCGTGGCCGTGGCCATCGGGCTCCTGGGACGTCGCCGGCGCAGCGACGTCGCAACCGCGCTCGTGGTGGCGGCCATGCTGGGACTGGGCTCCCTGTTCCTCAGCTGGACCGTCGAGTACGCCTCGGAGATCTACGCCCTGCTGTTCGGCGAGATCCTCGGCGTGGCGTCCTCCGAGGTCTGGCTGTCGGCTGCGTTGACCGGGGCGGCCGTGCTGGCAGTGGCCGTGCTCTACCGACCGCTCCTGCTGACGTCCGTGGCCCCGGACGTGGCCCAGGCCCGCGGTGTCCGGACCGGCCAGGTGGAGCTGCTCTTCCTCGTACTCGTCGGGGTGGTGACGGCATTGGCCGTGCCGGTGGTGGGCACGTTGCTGATGTTCACGCTCATGGTCGGCCCTCCGGCCGCCGCACGGGCGCTGGTGCGGCCACCCCTGGCGGCCATGACGCTCGCCGTGGGCATCGCACTCGTCACGGTGTGGGCGTCCATCGCTGCCGCGTTCACGACGCAGTGGCCCATCGGGTTCTTCGTGGGGGTCCTCGGGGCGGCCTGGTACCTCGCTGGGAAGGCGGTGTCGGCGCTCCGGCGGTGAGCTTCCCGCGCCCGGGAGGTGCCTTGTTCCCGCACTGCTCAGCCGAAGTCGCCGGCCGCCTGCCGCAGCCCGCGGAGGAGCTCGAACAGGTGCTCCATCTCCGCCCCGTCCATGCCGAGGTCGGCGAAGAAGTCCTCGTTCATCACGGAGGTGGCCTCGGCCGCCACCCGTGCCCCCTCGCCCGTCAGCCGGGCCAGCGTGCCCCTCCCGTCAGCGGGGTTCGGAACCCGTTCGACCAGTCCCTGCTGCTCCAGCCGGCCCACGGCGTTGGTGACGCTGGCCGGGTTGACCTGCAGCCGTCTGCCGATCTTCCCGAGTGGCAGCTCGCGCCGGCGCGAGAAGGACAGCAGCATCAGCACCTCGTAGCGCGCGAAGGTGAGGTCCAGCGGGCGCAGGGCGGAATCGGCCCGGCTCAGCAGGATCTGCTGGGCCCGCATGATGGACGTCACCACGGCCATGGCCGGCGCGGCGTGCTCCCAGCCGTGGGCCCCCCACTGCCGGCGCGCCTCGGCGATGGGGTCGAACGGGAGCGAGGGGACCCTCACGCGGGTCCCCACGCCAGGAACACGGGGCCCCGCGTGGCAAGGCGCCATCCGCGGTCCGGGGGCTGCTCGCCGCGGCCGACGGAGAGCTCGACCAGGTTGCCGAGCCGGTCGGCGGCTCCGACGGCGCGGTCGAGTGTGGTGCAGGCGACCACCGCCCGTCCACCCGGACGGAGCCGCCCGAGCACCGCGTCGAGAACCTCGAGGCCCCCGCCGCCGACGAACGCGCGGTCGGGCGCGGGCAGCGGGCCCAGTGCTGCGGGGGCCCATGCGGGGACCACGTGCACTGCGGCGCCGCGCGCGACGGCGGCGGCGGAGATCCTGGCGGCTGTCGCCGCCCGGCCTTCCACGGCGAAGACGGTCAGCGCGGGCCGCGCCAGCGCGCACTCGACGGCCAGGGCGCCGGCGCCGGCTCCCACGTGCCAGAGCACGCCGCTCACCGGCAGCGCCAGCCTGGCCAGCGCGATCGCCCTGACCTCGGCCCCGGTTGCCGTGTTGCCGGCGTCGCTCCAGCCGGCGTCCGTCGCGCCGGATTCGTTCCAGGCGGCGCCCGTCGCACCGGCATCGTTCCGGCCCGCAGCCCACGCCAGGACGTTCCCTGCGCCAGGCTCCCATCCCACCAGTGGAAGCCTCCCCGGACCGACGAGGACGACGACCGAGTGCGGGTCGAACCGGCCACCGGCCAGCTCCTCGAGGGTCAGCTCGCGGACCGACTCGTCGGCCGATCCGAGCCGCTCGCACACGGCCACGAGGTCCATGACCGCTCCCGCCTCGATCAGCGACATCCCCAGCGCTTCGGGCGGCGCGTCGGGGGAGGAGAGGACGGCGGCTTTGCGCGCCGTGCGGGCCGCCGTGACGACGTCGGCCCGGTGCCTGCCGTCGGTCGGCACGACCACGGCGTCGTCCCACGGCAGGGCCAGCCGGGCGAAAGCCACCGACACCGCCGAGAGGGCCGGCAGGACCCGGAGCGCTCGGCGGTCCAGTGCACCCAGCAACGCCCGCACGATGCCGAAGAAGCCGGGGTCCCCGGATGCCAGGACGCACACGTCCCGGTGCTGGTCGATCGCCCAACGGCGGACGGCGGCCGCAACGAGCGTCGAGTCCCCGGAGATCTCGAGCGTCTCCACCTGGGTTGCCGCGCTTACCGGCCAGGATCGCCACAGCTCCAGATGGCGCCGGCTGCCGGCCACCGCGCCGGCCCCCGCGAGCGCGTCACGGGCCTCAAAGGACAGCGCCTCGAACCGGTCGTCGGCCACGCCGACGACGGTCACCGGTGCGCGCACGGAACCCTCCCGTGACGCCGCTCAGCCGCGCGGTCGCTGGCGCGGCTGACCGGGAAGCGTGCCGGGGCGCAGGCCACTGCCACGCTGCCCCTTGTGCCGCTCCTGCCGGCCGGCGGCGCGGCGGAGGGCACGATTCGTGGTCACGTCCTCGTTCGTCCCCATCTCCATCATCTGCTCGACGATCTGCGCGCGCTTGGGGCCGGGGACCCGGCGCAACTGGCGCTCCAGCGTGCGGAGGCTCTCGGGCAGGGGACGGTTCTTCTTCTGGAACCGGTCGATGGTGCGGACGATGCGCCTGGCGTAGCGCCGGCGCAGCCAGGGGGTCCGGCCGATGAACCTGGCCGGGATGTCCCGGATCCGCCGCCGCTTGGGGGGTGTGGTCGCAGACGCCATCGGGACTTCCTACCCGACCGGGCGGGCTTCGGCCACTTGCCCGGCGGCTATGTCCGGCTCCTGGTCCGCGAACTGGGTGTGGTACAGCAGGGTGTAGAGCCCCCCGGCGGCCAGGAGCTGGTGATGCGTGCCGCGCTCGATCACGCGCCCGCCATCGATCACCAGCAGCAGGTCCGCGTCACGGACGGTGGAAAGGCGATGGGCGATGACCAGTGACGTCCGTCCGCCGAGCGCCTGGCGCAGCGCCACCTGGACCGCCGCCTCGGACTCGGAGTCCAGGTGGGCGGTGGCCTCGTCCAGCACTACCACGTCCGGCGCCTTCAAGAGCAGCCGGGCGAGGGCCACCCGCTGCTTCTCCCCGCCCGACAGCCGGTAGCCGCGCTCGCCGACCACGGTGTCCAGCCCGTCGGGGAGAGACGCCACCAGCGAGAGGATCTGCGCCTGCCCCAGCGCCTGGTCGAGCTCGGCGTCGGTGGCATCGGGCCGGGCGTAGAGGAGGTTGGCCCGCAGGGTGTCGTGGAAGAAGTGGGGGTCCTGCGACACGACCCCCACCACATCTCGCAGGGAGTCCATCGTGGCATCGCGCACGTCCACGCCGCTCACCCGGACCGAGCCCTCGGTCACGTCGTAGAGCCGGGGGACGAGCGAGCTGATCGTGGTCTTGCCGGCGCCGGACGGGCCGACCAGCGCGACCATCTGACCGGGCTCGACGCGGAACGACACGTCGCGCAGGACGTCGGTATGGGTGGACGCCTCCAGCGTGGCCACGGCCTCCAACGAAGCCAGGGACACCTGGTCGGCGCTCGGGTAGCCGAACCGGACGTGGTCGAACTCGATGCTGGCCGGCCCGCGGGGGATGGTCTCGGCATCCGGGCGCTCCTGGATCATCGGCTCGAGGTCCAGGACCTCGAAG
Organism: Acidimicrobiaceae bacterium; assembly: GCA_027306755.1. Classification (GTDB taxonomy): domain Bacteria; phylum Actinomycetota; class Acidimicrobiia; order Acidimicrobiales; family RAAP-2; genus JAJYVT01. The sequence continues at coordinate 5,556 of DAHUZE010000039.1, forward strand.
ATGCGCTCGAACGACACGAGCGTGGTCATCACGTCCAGGTTCACGTTGGACAGCTGAGCCAGCGGCGCGTAGAGCCGGGCCAGGTATGCGGTGAGGGCCACCACCGTCCCCACGGCCAGCGTGCCGTGCACCGCGGCGACCCCGCCGAACCCGTAGGCGAAGGCCGTGGCGAGCGAGGCCGTCAGCACGAGCGCCACCATGAACATCCGGGCATAGAGCGCCTGGATGATGCCGATGTCGCGGACGCGGGCCGCCCGCCCGTCGAAGTGGCCCGCCTCCTGCTCCGGCCGGCCGAACAGCTTGACGAGCATCGCGCCGGCAACGTTGAAGCGCTCCTGCATGACCATGTTCATCTCGGCGTTGAGGTCGTACCCCTCCTTCGTCAGCGCCCCAAGCTTGCGACCGACGAAGCGGGCCGGGACGAGGAAGACGGGCAGCAGCACCAGTGCGATCAGCGTGATCTGCCACGAGAGGTAGAACATGGCGCCGACCATGATGACGACGGTCAGCATGTTGCCCACCACGTTGGACAGCAGTGTCGTGAACGCCTGCTGGGCCCCGATCACGTGTTGTTCAGGCGGCTCACGAGCGCTCCGGTCTGGGTGCGCGTGAAGAAGGCGAGGGGCATCCGCTGGACGTGGCGGAACACCTTGGCCCGCATGTCGTAGATCAGGCCCTCGCCGATGATCGCCGACACCCGCCGCTGGTACAGCGAGAGGGCCGCTGTGAAGAGTGCGAGCCCCGCGGCAAGGATGGCCAGCTGGATCACCAGTCCAGCGCGGTGCCCGAGGATGCCCCGGTCGATGATGGCCCGCAGGATCAGCGGGTTGACCGCGCCGACGAGGGCGTCGATCACGACGACCGGCACGAAGATCATCAGGATCCGCCGGTACGGGGCGGCGAACCGCAGCATGCGCCGGGTCGTGCCCTTCTTGACCCGGTGCTCGAGGACGGAGCGGTCCTGGCGGAACGAGCGCATCCCCGCCCAGCCGCTCATGGCACGGCCCGGAGGCACTCAGCGTCTCCCGGGCGCGGTGGGCACGGTGGGCACGGTACGCATGGCCACTGGAGCCTATCGGCGCGCCTTTCCGCACCTGCCTTTCCGCCCTGCCGTTCCGCCCTGCCGTTTGGACGCAAGCGTCCGGCGGCGGCGCAACGGCGTCTCCGCGGAAACAATTCGTCCGCGTCCGGGCCGCCCCCGGGTCCCCCCGACGGAGCCGCCCGTCACACCTCCGCGGTACCGTCGAACACATGTTCGGTACAATTGCAGCGCTCCCGCCGGAAGTTTCCGGGCCCGAAGTCGTCTCCGCGGAAACGCCCGCGGCGGGTGAACGCGAACCCGCGAACCTCTCGGACGAAGCGCTCGAGGCTGCCTTGTGCACCCACGCCGCGCACATCGCCGCCGCTGAATGCGAGTTCGTGCTCATGGTGGCGGAGGTCGACCGCCGGGGGCTGTGGGCGGACCAGGGTGCACGAACCTGCGCCCACTGGCTGTCCTGGCGGTGCGGCCTCGGCGGGGGCGTTGCCCGGGAGCACCTGAGGGTCGGACGTGCCCTGGCGGACCTGCCGGCAACCAGGAGCGCGTTCGCCCGCGGCGAGATCTCCTACTCGAAGGTGCGCGCCATCTCGCGGATCGCCACCCCGCAGATGGAGGTGACTCTGCTGAAGATGGCAGCACTGGCGACGGCGTCGCAGCTCGAGACGATCGTGGGGGCGTTCCGACGCGCCAGTGCGGACGAAGGTCCCCGCGCCCTGCAGCGACACCGGCTCCGGTTCTTCCACGCCGTAACCGACGACGACGGATCGGTCTGGATCCGGGCCCGGCTGCCGCCAGAGGACGGCGCGACCGTCCTCGCGGCGATCGAGGCCACCCGGCAGGAGCTGCAGGGGGTCGGAGGTGAGGACCCGGGTGTGCCGGCTACACCGGAGGCGCCCCCACCGCCGGACGACCGGTGGGCGGCTGGGTGCGCAGATGCGCTGGTCGCGCTGTGCGAAGCCCAGCTCGCCGCTGGCGATCGGCGAGGCCAGTCCTCAGGTCCCCGCGCCTCGGTCGTGGTCCACGTGGACCGCCAGGTGCTGGAGGATCCTGGCGCGGAGGGGTGCGCGCATATCGAAGGGATCGGAGTCGTTTCGCCACACACGGTCCAACGCCTGGTGTGCGACGCGTCAGTCTCCACCGTCGCCATTCGCGCCGACGGCACCGCATCGCCGGAGGGCCGCACCCGCCAGGTCCCCGAATCGCTGCGGCGCGCCGTGCGGACGCGGGACGGCGGTTGCCGCTGGCCCGGGTGCGAGCGCAGGCGGTACGTGGACGTGCACCACGTGGTGTTCGTGTCCCACGGAGGGCGCACCCGGCTCACAAACCTCGCCACGCTCTGCCGGGGGCACCATCGCCTGGTGCACGAAGGGGGGTACCGCCTGGCGATGGACCGTCACGCGGCGGTCACGGTGACGACCCCCGCCGGGAACGAGCTGCCGGTACGGATGGCGCTGCCGGGGAGTCCCGGGCCACACGAGCTGTGGGAACTGCACCGTAGGCAGGGTCTGCAGATAGACGAGGATTCCATGCCGCCCGGATCCGGTGGGTCCTACGACCTCGACATCACGCTGCAGGTTCTCTGGCAGGCGTCCCAGGAGGTGCTCGAGTAGGCGGCGCCGCCCCGGGTCAGCCGCCGACGGCGTGGACGCCGCCGTCCACGAGGACCATCTCCCCGGTGGTCATGGGGAACCAGTCCGACAGCAGGGCGACGCATGCCTTGCCGACGGGCTCGACGTCTCGGACGTCCCACCCGAGCGGGGCCCGGCTGCCCCAGGTGTCCTCGAAGGCGCTGAAACCGGGGATCGATTTGGCCGCCATCGAGCGCAGCGGTCCGGCAGCCACCAGATTGACCCTGACCCCTTTCGGTCCCAGCTCACGGGCCAGGTAGCGGGTCAGCGACTCGAGCGCTGCCTTGGCCACCCCCATCCAGTCGTACTGGGGCCAGGCCACGGTTGCGTCGAAGTCCAGCGACAGGACCGACGCCCCGCCGTCCGCTCCGGACGCTTCGAGCAGGGGCCGGAAGGCGGCCACCAGCGACTTCAGCGAGTACGCCGAGACCTCCAATGCGACCGAAACGTCGGCCCACTCGGCGGTGAACATCCCGCTGCCGAGGCAGGACGCCGGCGCGAAGCCGATGGAGTGGACGAGCCCGTCGAGCCGGCCCCAGCGACTGGCCAGCGCCTCGCCGGCCGCCGACAGCTGGTCCCGCCGCGTGACGTCGATCTCGAGCACGTCGGGCGTCCCCGGCAGCTTCCGTGCGGTGCGGCGGGTCAGCGACAGCCCGCGCCCGGCACCCGACAGCACCACCTCGGCGCCCTCTTCGATGGCCCTCCGGGCGACGCCAAAGGCGAGCGAGTCGTCCGTGAGGACGCCGGTCACGAGGATGCGCTTGTCGGTCAGGATGCCCACGCCGGGGGAGGCTATCGCCGCGAGCGGCCCCGCGGCCTGTGACAAGGTGGAGCCGTGGACATCGGCATACTCGGAGGAACCGGCCCCGCCGGTCGCGGCCTGGCACTTCGCCTGGCCGCCGCGGGAGTCACCGTCACCGTGGGCTCGCGGGACGCCGCCCGGGCGCAGAGCGTCGCCGGCGACCTGGTCCGGCCGTGGCGAGAACGCGTGCCCGGCGAGGTGCGGGGAGCGGGCAACGAGCGGGCCGCCGCCGCCGGCCTGGTCGTGCTGGCGACGCCCTGGGACAGCGCCGTCGCCACCGTGACCGGGCTCCGGGACGTGCTGGCGGGAAAGGTCCTCGTCTCTATGGTCAACGCGCTGGCGAAGGAGGGACGGGAGATGCTCCCCCTCGTGCCGGCGCGGGGCTCGATGGCCGCCGCCGTGCAGGCCGCCATCCCCGAGACGAGGGTCTCCGCGGCGTTCCACCACCTGCCGGCCAGGGACATGGGCGATCTGGACTCCGCGCTGGCGGCCGACGTGCTTGTCTGCAGCGACGACGCTGGGGCCACGTCCGAGACGATGTCCCTGGTGGACCGGATCGAGGGACTGCGGCCGCTCGATGCCGGCAGCCTGTCCCAGGCGTTGGCCATCGAGGCGTTCACCGCCGTGTGCGTCACGTTGAACATCCGCCACAAGGCCCACAGCACCCTCAAGATGGCCGGGATCTGAGGCTCGGTGCGCTTGTACGACACCGCCCGTGCGGCGGTGGTTCCTTTCGAGCCGGGACCGCTCGCCACGCTCTACAGCTGCGGGATCACTCCTTACGACTCGGCGCACCTGGGCCATGCGGCGGTCTACCTGACCTTCGACGTCCTCCAGCGCCGCCTGCGCGACCTCGGCCATGAGGCGCGCTGCGTGCGCAACGTGACGGACGTGGACGACGACATCCTGCGCCGCTCTCGGGAGCTCGGCGTCCACTACCTGGACCTGGCGGCCGAGGAGATGGCCCGGTTCGACGCCGACATGGCCGCTCTGGGCCTGCTGCCCGTCTACTCCGAGCCGCGGGCGACGTCGGCCATCCCCGACATCCTGTCGTTGATCGGATCCGTGCTGGAATCGGGGAACGCCTACCGTTCCGAGGGAGCGGTCTACTTCGACGTCACCACCTTCCCGGGGTGGGGGAAGGTCAGCCACTTCGACGAGCCGACGATGCTGGAGCTGGCCGGCGCCAACGGCGGCCGGCCGGACGACCCGGCCAAGCGGCACCCGCTCGACTTCGTGCTCTGGCAGCCCTCCCTGCCCGACGAGCCGTCCTGGGAGTCCCGGTGGGGCCCCGGGCGGCCCGGCTGGCACATCGAGTGCTCGGCGCTGGCCATGCGGGAGCTCGGCCGAACGATCGACCTGCACGGCGGCGGGCGCGACCTGGTCTTCCCGCACCACGAGTGCGAGGCGGCGCAGTCCGAGTCGGTGACCGGGGAGCCGTTCGTGCGTCACTGGCTGCACGTGGGGCTGGTGGGCCTGGACGGCGAGAAGATGTCGAAGTCCCTCGGCAACCTGGTGTTCGTGGGCGACCTGCTGAAGGAGTGGGAGGCGCCGGCCATCCGCCTGGCGCTCCTGTCGCACCACTACCGGCACGACTGGGAGTGGACCGCCGAGGACATGCCGGCAGCGGCCTCCCGCCTCGCCCGGTGGCGTGGGCACGAGACGCTCCCTGCGCCAGCCCGGCCGGACGCGCCCGGCGGCCAACCTCATGGCCACGACGCGAGTCTCGAGGCGGTGCGCAGCTTCCTGGACGACGATCTGGACACCCCCGGCGCGCTGGACGCGCTGGACGCGCTGGCCGCCGCGGGGGAGCCGGTCCGGCAGGGGGCGGCACTGCTCGGCGTCGACCTGTGATGCGGGGCGCCACGGCACGCCCGCGTCGGACGGCCGCCGGGCGGTCGAAGGGTACGCTTCTGCGATGAGGGTACGGCTTCCCGACGGTTCGACCAGGGAACTGCCAGAGGGGTCCACGGCAGGCGACCTGGCGGCGGCCATCGGGCCCCGGCTGGCCGCCGCAGCGGTTGCGGCCAAGGTGGACGGGCATGCCGTGGACCTGTCGGCTCCCCTGGTCGACGGTGCCTCGGTGGCGGTGGTGACGCCGGACTCGGACGCCGGGCGCGACGTGCTCCGCCACTCCACCGCGCACGTGATGGCGCAGGCGGTGCTGCGCCTCTGGCCGGGTGCCCACTTCGCCATCGGGCCGGTGATAGCCGACGGCTTCTACTACGACTTCGAGCTGCCGGGTGGGGCCCACTTCACCGACGACGACCTCGCGCGCATCGACGCCACGATGCGGGAGATCATCGCCGAGGACCAGCCGTTCGTCCGCCACGAGCTGACCGTGGAGGAGGGCCTGGAAGCTTTCGCCGACCAGCCTTTCAAGCAGGAGATCATCCGGGCCGTGGTGGACGCCCCGGCCATCGTCTCCACCTACGAGAACAGCGCGGCGTTCACGGACCTCTGCCGTGGTCCGCACGTGCCGGCAACGGGCAGGCTCGGCCACTTCAAGCTCATGCGTGTGGCCGGGGCGTACTGGCGGGGCGACGAGAAGCGCACCCAGCTCCAGCGCATCTACGGCACCGCCTGGGAGTCGGATGTGGCGCTCGAGCAGCACCTGGTGAGGCTGGAGGAGGCCGAGCGCCGGGACCACCGCAAGCTCGGCCTCGAGCTGGACCTGTTCTCCTTCCCCGACGAGATCGGGTCGGGGCTGGCCGTGTTCCACCCCAAGGGCGGCATCGTGCGCATGGAGATGGAGGCGTACGCCCGTCGCCGCCACGTGGAGGCCGGGTACCAGTTCGTGTACTCGCCCCACATCACCAAGGGGTCGCTGTTCGAGGAATCCGGCCACCTCGAGTGGTTCGCCGACGGCATGTACCCGCCGATGGAGCTGGACGGCGGCACGTCGTACTACCTGAAGCCGATGAACTGCCCGTTCCACATCCTGGTGTACCGCAGCTCGCAGCGGTCCTACCGGGAACTGCCGATGCGGCTGTTCGAGTTCGGGTCGGTGTACCGCTACGAGAAGTCCGGCGTGGTGCACGGTCTCACCCGGGTGCGCGGCATGACCCAGGACGACGCCCACATCTTCTGCACCCGCGAGCAGATGGAGGGCGAGCTGGACTCGCTGCTCACCTTCGTCCTGGGGCTCCTGTCGGACTACGGCCTCGACGACTTCTGGCTCGAGCTGTCGACCAAGCCGGAGGGCAAGGCCGTCGGCACCGACGCGGAATGGGACAGCGCGACGGCGTCACTCCGGCGCGTGGCCGAGGGCCGCGGGCTGGAGCTGGCCCTGGACGAGGGCGGAGGGGCCTTCTACGGCCCCAAGGTCTCGGTCCAGGCCCGGGACGCCATCGGCCGCAGCTGGCAGCTGTCCACCATCCAGGTGGACTTCCAGCTGCCCCAGCGCTTCGGGCTGGAGTACAAGGGCGCGGACAACGCCAGGCACCGCCCGGTGATGATCCACCGGGCCCTGTTCGGCTCGGTGGAGCGCTTCTTCGGCGTCCTGCTGGAGCACTACGCGGGGAACCTGCCGACGTGGCTGTCGCCCGAGCAGGTCCGGGTGCTCCCGGTGCGCGACGACCACGTCGCCTACGCCGAGCACGTGCTGGGCCGTTTCGTTGCCGAGGGGATCCGGTCGGGGATGGAGGACGCGGCCGAGCCGCTGGGTACGCGGATCCGCAAGGCGAAGCTGGAGAAGGTGCCCTACGTGCTGGTCGTGGGGAACGACGACGTGGCGGCGGGAACGGTGGGCGTCAACCGCCGGGGAGACGACCGGCCCCGGCGCGGCGTGCCGCTGCCCGATGCCGTGGCCGGGGTGAAGCGGGACGTGCAGGGCCGCTGGACTGCGCCTACCGCCGGTCCGGACGCGTCGGACGTGGCGTAGCAGGGCCGGCTGTGCCGCTGGAGCAGCTGTGGGCCGGGTGGCGCCATGCGTACGTGCAGACCGCAACCGAGGACGAGCGCCGCGGCGACGACGGCGGGTGCGTCTTCTGCCGCCTGGCCGGCAGCGGCCCGCCGTCCGCCGAGACCGGGGTGGTGTGGCGTGGTGACGCCACCTTCGCCGTGCTGAACGCCTACCCGTATGCCAGCGGCCACATGCTGGTGCTCCCGCTGCGGCATCTGGCGGAGCTGGAGGAGCTGACCGACGCCGAGTCCGCCGAGCTGTGGGAGGCGGCGCGGGCAGCCGCCGCCGCCATCACCGCGGCCTACGCACCGGACGGTCTCAACATGGGCGCCAACCTCGGCCGGGCCGCCGGGGCGGGCATCCCGCGGCACCTCCATCTCCACGTGCTGCCCCGGTGGTCAGGGGACACCAACTTCATGACGTCGGTGGCGGGGGTCCGGGTCATGCCCGAGCCGCTGGAGGCCGCCTGGTACCGGATCACCTCGGCGTGGCCCGCAGGCGGCCGGGTGGGGGAGTAGCGGCTACTCGGCGGCCGCGGCCTTGACCAGCCCGGACACCAGGTGCTCGGGCACGGGGTCGTAGTGGTCGTGCTCGGCCCGGAACCGGCCTCGCCCGCCCGTGATGGCCCTGAGGTCGATGGCGTACCGGGCCAGCTCCGCCGTGGGGACCATGGCCGTGAGCTCCTGGAGGCCCTCGGGGCCGGACTCGGTGCCGGCGATCCGCCCCCGGCGCGAGTTGAGATCCCCGAGCACGTCGCCCTGTAGGTCGGGCGGCACCGTCACCACCACCTTGGACACGGGCTCGAGCAGGACCGGCCCGGCTTCGGCCACAGCCTGGCGGAAGGCAAGTGCCGCCGCGGTCCTGAAGGCCAGCTCGGACGAGTCCACCGAGTGGTACTTGCCGTCGTCCACCGTCACCGACACGTCCACGACCGGGTAGCCGTAGGCGCCACCCCGCCCCATGGTCTCCACGACGCCCTTCTCGACCGCCGGGATGTACTGGCGGGGGATGGACCCGCCCACCACCTCGTCGTGGAACTGGAACCCCTGGCCCCGGCCCAGCGGCTCCACGCGGAGGTGGCAGACGCCGAACTGGCCGTGGCCGCCGGACTGCTTCTTGTGCTTGCCCTCGGCCGCCGCCGGCTTGGAGATCGTCTCCCGGTAGGGGACGGCGACCTCCTGGCGCTCCACGTTGACGCCGAACTTGCGGGCCAGCCGCTCGAGGGTGACGGCGAGGTGGACCTCCCCGGCGACGCCCAGCACCGTCTGGTGCGCCTCGTCGTTGCGGGCCACGGCCAGTCCCCGGTCCTCCTCGCAGAGCCGCTGCAGGGCCGACATGAGCTTGTCCTCGTCCGCACGGGACGCCGGGAGGACGGCCACGGCCAGCGGCGGGGTGGGGGCCTCGGGGAACAGCACGGTGACGGGCTTGTCCTTGGGGGCGAGCGTGTCGCCGGTCAGCGAGCCGGTCAGCCTGGGGATGGCCACGAAGGCGCCGGCCACCGCCGCCGTGACCGGCGTGGTCTCGTGGCCGCGCAGCTGTGACAGCACGTGCAGCCGCTCCTCGGTGTGGGTCCGCGGGTTGGTGAGCACGGTGTCGGGAGCGAGGGTCCCCGACAACACCTTGCACAGCGACAGCCGTCCCGAGTGCTGGTCGGTCAGGGTCTTGCAGACCACGAGCAACGGCGCGCCGGCGGGATCGCACGGCACCTCAACCTCCGTGTCGCCTGCCCGCACCCGGGCGGGCCGCGCCTCGGAGGGCGCCAGCTCCACCAGGAGGCGGGCCAACCGGTCGACGCCGACTCCCGATGCACCGGAGCAGCAGAGGACCGGGAACACGGCCCCGGCGGCCACGCCCGACGCCAGCGTCGCCTCGAGCTCGTCCCGGCTGATCTCCTCGCCCTCCAGATAGCGGGCCATCAGGGCGTCGTCGCCGACCACGATGCCCTCCACCAGCTGCTCGTGGACGGCGTGCTCGGTGACCGCCAGATCGTCGGGGATGGGGCCTTCGGTCCCCCGGACCGGGGGACCGCCGGCCGTGTCGTACAACGTGGCGCTGTCGTCCAGCAGGTCGATGACGCCGCGGAACCCGGCTTCCGCCCCGATGGGAAGCTCCACCGGGGCGACGCCGGCGCCGAAGGCGGCGCGCACGTCGGCCAGGGTGCGCTCGAAATCGGCCCGCTCCCGGTCGAGCTTGTCGATCACGATCACCCGGGGCAGCCCCAGCGCCGCCGCCGTGCGCCAGGCGTCCTCCGTCTGGGCCTGCACGCCGTCGCTGGCGCTGACCACCACCACCGCCAGGTCGCACAGGGCGAGGGCGTCGCGCATGTCGGTGGCGAAGTCCGCGTAGCCGGGCGTGTCGAGCAGGTTCACGGTCACCCCGTCCACCTCGAACGGGGCGATGGCGAAGGAGACGGACAGCTGGCGGGACGTCTCCTCCGGCTCGAAGTCGCAGACCGTGTTGCCCTTCTCCACGAAGCCCTGGCGGCTGATGGCTCCCGTCGCCAGGAGCAGAGCCTCGGCCAGCGTGGTCTTCCCGGCCGCGTGGTGGCCGACCAGGGCCACGTTCCGGATGTCCGACGGCGCACGCTGGGCCACGACGAGACCTCCTCTCGGGCGGCGCCGGCAGCCCCCCGCCGGCCATGCCCGTGTCGGACCCGATAGTAGGAGGAGGCCCGCCGCGGGCACAACGGAGCCGCCGGAGCCGGGCGCCGAGGGGCTCGGTGGTAGAGTCCAACAAGTGTTCGACGGCCGTTGGCGACATGGTGTCGACAGGGCGACGGGGCCGGTGGGACGGACGCTGGTGCGTGTCGGCGTCACCGCCGACGTGCTCACCGCCTCGGGGCTCGCCTTTGCGGTCGCCACCGCTGTGGTGGTGGCGACCGGGCACCTGCTGATCGGCATCCCGCTCCTGGCCGTTACCGGCTTCCATGACCTCTTCGACGGCCCGGTGGCCAAGGCGGCCGGCACGGCGTCGGTGCGCGGCGCCCTCTTCGACTCGGTGAGCGACCGGGTGGCGGACACCGTCCTCATGGCCGGCGTGGCGTGGTACCTGGTGTCGGTCCACGAAGGTGAGCTGGCCCTCCTGCCCCTCGCCGTCCTCGGGGCGGCATCCCTCGTGTCCTACGTCCGGGCCAAGGCCGACGCCCTGGACCTGCCGGTGACCAACGGCGGGATCTTTGGCGGGCTGATGGAGCGCGCGGAACGCATGATCCTGCTGGGCGCCGGGTTCCTGGAGCCCTGGCTGCTGGTCCCGGTGCTGTGGGTGCTCCTTGGCCTCACCGTGGTGACGGCGTTCGCCCGCTTCGCCACCGCCTGGCAGGCCGCGCAGGGCCCGGTGAGGGTGGTTGGCGAGAGCTCGGTCGGCGCCCGCTGGCGGGCGCGGCGGGACGGCAGCGTCCGGGGCGGCGAGCGCGGCGAGCTGGTGGCCCGCTGGCGTGCCCGCCGCCAGGAGGCGCTGGCCAGCCGGACGGTCCGGGCCCGGGCGCGCCGGGAGCGGGTTGCCGCGACACGTGTGCGCCGCCCTGGGCGCGGCGGCCGCCGGGCCGCTCGCGTCGGCCGCCGTGGCGTCTGAGCGGCTGCGGGGCCTCGCCACCTACTGCACCTACCGGGTGTCGGGTGCCGCCCTCAGTGCCCTGCCCGAGCCCGTCGCGTCCCTTGTCGCCTCCGGTGTCGGCACCGTCCTGGCCCGTTGGCCCGGCGGCACCCTGCCCGTCCGCGAGCGCACCATGGCGCGCGTGCTGTCCTCCGGGTCCCCCGAGGTGGAGCCGCACCCGGCCGTGGTGCGCCGGTGGGCGGTCCGCTCCTACCGCAGCTACGCCCGCTACTGGGTGGAGGGTGCCCGCCTCCCGTCGCTGGGGGCGGCGGAGGTGCGGCGCCGGCTGGTCCTGGACGGGTACGAGCGCTTCGTGCAAGCCGTCGAGTCCGGGCGGGGCGTGGTTGTGGCCCTTCCCCACGTCGGCAGCTGGGAGTGGGGCGGAGCCTTCCTGGCGACCGACGGGCACCCGATGGTGAGCGTGGTCGAGCGCGTGGAGCCGCCGAGGCTCTTTGACTGGTTCCTGGAGAAGCGCCGGGCGATGGGCCTGGAGATCGTGCCGCTGGGGGAGGAGTCGGGCCGCACGCTGCTCCGGGTGCTGCGCTCCGGCGGGGTGGTGGGGCTGGTGAGCGACCGGGACATCGCGGGGGGCGGCGTGGAGCTGGAGCTCTTCGGCGAGCGGACGACGCTCCCGGCCGGTCCGGCCACGCTGGCCCTGCGGACCGGCGCGGTCCTGCTGCCGGCCGTGATCTACAGCGGCCCGGGCAGCGACCACCACGCGGTGGTGACAGCTCCGGTCGAGACCGCCCGCACCGGCCGGTTGCGCGACGACGTGGGGCGCGTCACGGAGGAGCTGGCCCGGCGGTTCGAGTGGATGGTGCGCCGCGCCCCCGAGCAGTGGCACCTCTACCAGCCGAACTGGCCGAGCGACCGTGCCGGCTGACGCTGCGCTTCCGTCCGACGCTGCGCCGCCGGCCGACGCTGCGCCGCCGGCCGACGCTGCGCTGCGGGTCGCGCTCGTCAGCCCCTACGACCTGTCCCGGCCGGGCGGGGTCCAGGGCCAGGTCCAGGGACTGGCCGGCGCCCTCCTGCGGCTCGGCCACGCGGCGTTGGTGATCGCCCCCGACGATCGCCGCCCGGGGTGGTCCGCCAGCGGTGGAGTCGATCGCTATGCCGCCGGCCGGGCGGTGGCGCTCCCGGCCAATGGGTCCGTGGCGCCGGTGTCCCTCTCGCCGGCGGCCTCCGTGCGGGCGGTGAACGCCGCCCGTGCGTGGGGCGCGGACGTCGTCCACCTCCACGAGCCCCTGGCTCCCGTGCTCGGCTACGGGTTCCTGGCCACCCGCCGATGGCCGCTCGTGGCCACGTTCCACCGTGCCGGCGGGGGGAGCGCCCTGGCCAAGGCTGCGCCGGCCGGGCGCTGGGCGACCCGCCACCTGAGCGAGCGGTGCGCGGTGTCCGAGGTGGCCCGCCAGACTGCGCAGGCGCTGTGCGGCGGCCGGTACGAGGTGCTGTTCAACGGCGTGGACCTGGACAGGTTCCGCGGTGGGCGAGCCGCCGCTCCCGGCGGGGTTCCGGCAGTGCTCTTCATCGGGCGGCACGAGCCCCGCAAGGGCCTCGGCACCCTCCTGGAGGCCTTCACCGGCGTGGACCCCCCGGCCGAGCTGTGGATCGGCGGCAGCGGGCCGGAGACCGGGCGCCTGCAGGCGGCGTTCCCGGCATCGGAGCGGGTCCGCTGGCTGGGGCGCCTCACCGACGGGGAGGTGACGGAGCGGCTGCGGGGCGCCACGGTCCTGTGCGCACCGTCGCTCAGCGGCGAGTCGTTCGGCGTGGTGCTCCTCGAGGGGATGGCCGCTGGGTGCGCGGTGGTGGCGTCGGACATCCCCGGCTACCGGGACGCAGGCGGGGGACACGCCATCTTGGTGCCCCCCGGCGACGCCGCCGCTCTCGGCACCGCCCTCCAGCGGGCCGTCAGGGCCGAGCCGGACGCAGAGGCGAGGGCCGCTGCGCTGGCCCACGCGCAGGGATGGTCGTTGGACCGCCTGGCCGAACGGTACGTGTCCGCCTACCGCCGGGCTGCGGCCGCGGGCGGTACCATCGCCCGACGATGAGCGAGAGCGCCCACGACGTCGCCGACCGGGAGAACCGGGACCGCGTCGCCGCCAACCGGCACCGGGTCGAGGCTTTGTGCCTCGCCGCCGGGGTCCCCCCGGGCGTGGTGCTGGGTGTCGTGCTGGGCGTGGCCGCCGGCATGCTCGTGGGGGTGGTGGTGGCCATCGCCACGCTCGTTGCGGTGGCCTGGGCCGTCTCCCGCCGGGCGGTGGCGACCGCGCTCAAGGTGGTGGGTGGCCGGCCAGCGTCCCCGTCCGAGCTGCCCGCGCTGGCCAACCAGGTCGACGGCCTGTGCGCGACCCTCGGCGTGGGAGCGCCCGAGCTCCGGGTGGTCGACGACCCCGTCCCCAACGCCTGCGCCCTGGCCGGTGCGGGCCGTGAGGTGCTGGTGGTCACCTCGGGCCTTCTCTCCCGGTTGGACCTGATCGAACGGGAAGGCGTCATCGCCCACGAGCTGGCCCATGTCAAGCGGCACGACGCCGCGGTCTCGGCCGTGGCTGTCGCCACCGCCGGGGCGCTGGCCGCCCTGACGGGTTCCGACGCCTTGGTGCATCGGGCGGTGGGCCGCGGCCGAGAGTTCGGGGCCGACCGGGCCGCGGTGCTGGCGGTGCGCTATCCGCCCGGCCTGCACAGGGCACTCCAAGCGTTCGGCTCCGGCCCGGGACCGGCCGCGGGCTCGGTGTTCACGGGCCGGCGGTGGGCCGCTTCCCGGTGGATCTGGATCGACCCGATGGTGGGCGCTCCCGATCCCGCGCCGGTGGGGGAGCTCGACGCCACCGCCGTGCGCATGGAGGCTCTGGGCCAGTGGTGACGCCGGTAGAGTGCCAATGATGACGCCGGTAGAGTGGCAGGCATGACGGCCACCGGCGAGCGCGAGACGGGCACGTTCACGGTGAAGCGCGGCCTGGCGGACATGCTCCGGGGCGGCGTGATCATGGACGTGGTCGACGCAGGGCAGGCGAAGATCGCCGAGGACGCAGGAGCCGTGGCCGTGATGGCGCTGGAGCGCGTCCCGGCCGACATCCGCCGCGACGGCGGGGTGGCCCGCATGAGCGACCCCGCGCTGATCCAGGGGATCCAGGAGGCGGTCACCATCCCGGTCATGGCCAAGGCCCGGATCGGGCACTTCGCCGAGGCCCAGGTCCTCCAGTCCCTCGGGGTGGACTACATCGACGAGAGCGAGGTGCTCACCCCGGCCGACGAGGCGCACCACATCGACAAATGGCCGTTCACCGTGCCCTTCGTCTGCGGAGCCACGAACCTGGGAGAAGCGCTCCGGCGCATCTCCGAGGGCGCAGCCATGATCCGCTCCAAGGGCGAGGCCGGCACCGGCAACATCGTGGAGGCAGTGCGCCACCTGCGCTCGATCGTGGGCGACATCCGGCGGATCACCCAGGCCGACAGTGCCGAGCTGTACGGGTGGGCCAAGGATCTCGGCGCCCCCGTCGGGCTGGTCCAGGAGATCGCTGGGAGCCGCAAGCTGCCCGTGCCGCTGTTCTGCGCCGGCGGCATCGCCACCCCTGCCGACGCGTCGCTGGTGATGCAGCTGGGGGCGCAGGCCGTGTTCGTCGGTTCGGGCATCTTCAAGAGCGACGACCCGGCCCGCAGGGCCCGGGCGATCGTGGAGGCCACGACGCACTTTGAGGACCCGTCCCACGTGGCCAGGGTCTCCACCGGGCTCGGTGAGGCGATGCGTGGCGAGGAGCTGGGCGAGCTCACCGAGCGGCTGGCCGACCGCGGCTGGTAGCGGTGGGCGAGCCGTCGGCGACCGTCGGCGTCCTCGCACTCCAAGGCGACGTCCGGGAGCACGAAACCGCTTTCGGTGAGGTGGGAGTCCGGACCCGGCGCGTGCGGCGACCTGCTGACCTTGACGGCCTGGACGGGCTCGTGCTCCCCGGTGGCGAGTCCACCACCTTGTCCATGCTGCTCACCTCCTCCGGGCTGTTCGAGCCCGTGGCCGAGGCGATCGGCGGCGGACTTCCGGTCTTCGGGACCTGCGCCGGGCTGATCTTGCTGGCCGAGCGGGTGGAGGACGGCAGGAGAGACCAGCGGTCGTTCGCCGCCCTGGACGTCACCGTCCGCCGCAACGGCTACGGGCCCCAGCGGTTCTCCTTCGAGGGACGGGTCGTGCTGGCGCCGGATCCGCCGGGCGAGCCGATGCCCGCCGTCTTCATCCGGGCCCCTGTGGTGCTGGCCGTGGGCGCGCAGGTAGAGGTCCTGGCCACCGAAGGCGAGGGCGCGACGCCAGTGCTCGTGCGCCAGGGCCACGTGCTCGGCGCCACGTTCCATCCCGAGCTCACCGCGGACCGTCGCCTGCAGCGGCTGTTCGCCTCCATGGCGGAGCCCGCGGCGCGCCGGGGCCGGTAGCATCGCCGGTGCCCGAGCGCCGGTTCTGGACAAGGAAGGACTCTCGGAGATGTCGGGTCACTCGAAGTGGGCAACCACCAAGTACCGCAAGGGCGCCCAGGACGCGGCGCGCTCGAAGCGCACCATCAAGCACATCAGGTCCCTCGAGGTGGCCGCCCGCGAGGGCGGTGGCGACCTCACCAACAACGCGGCGCTGCGCCAGGCATTCGAGCGGGCGCGGGCCGACTCGGTGCCCGGTGACACGATCCAGAAAGCCATCAAACGGGGGACGGGCGACCTCGAGGGTGTCCGCTACGAGGCGGTGTCCTACGAGGGCTACGCGTCCGGAGGCGTAGCGGTCATCGTCGAGACCCTGACCGACAACCGGAACCGCACCGCAGCCGAGCTGCGGAACCTGTTCAACCGCAACGGCGGCTCGCTGGCCGAGCCCGGCGCCGTGAGCTGGCAGTTCGAGCGCAAGGGCGTGGTCGAGCTGGAGCGCTCGCTGGACGAGGACACCATCATGGAGGTGGCGGCCGAGGCCGGAGCCGAGGACGTGGCCGACGTGGGGGAGCGCTGGCAGGTGGTGTCCGCCCCCACGGACCTGGCCGGCGTGCGGTCGGCGCTCGAGGCTGCGGGCATGACGCCTACCGGCGCGGAGCTGACCATGCTTCCCACCACCACCGTCGAGGTGTCCGACGGCGCCGAGGCCCAGCGGGTGCTGCGGCTGCTGGACGCCATCGACGACCACGACGACGTCCAGGCCGTCCACGCCAACTACGACATCCCCGAGGCGGTCCTGGCCGGATACGCCGGCTGAAAGCCGCCGCCCGGGCAGGGCGGTGGGGTACTGTCGAACGCATGTTCGTGATGGGGATCGACCCGGGCCTGTCCCGCTGCGGGTACGGGCTGGTCCGTCGGGCGGCGGGCAGGCGGCTGCGGGCGGTGTCGGCGGGCGTGATCGAGACCGACCCCGGGGCCGAGCTGCCCCACCGGCTCCGCATCCTGCGGGACGAGCTGCACGCCTTGGTGGCCGAGCACCGTCCCGACGTGGTGGCGGTGGAGCGGGTCTTCTTTCAAGTCAACGCCCGAACGGCCATGTCGGTCGGGCAGGCCAGCGGCCTGGCGCTGGCCGAGGCGTCGGCCGCCGGCTGCACCGTCGTGCAGTACACGGCCAACGAGGTGAAGCAGGCGCTCGTGGGCTACGGGAGCGCCACCAAGCAGCAGGTCCAGCGGATGGTGACGGCGGTGCTGGGCCTGGCCGAAGTGCCGCACCCGCCCGACGTGGCCGACGCCCTCGCGCTGGCGGTGTGCCATCACAACGGGGCTCCCCTCCACCGGGCCTTGCACGCGGCGCTGGGCGCGGCGCTGCCGTGATCGGCTCGCTTCGGGGAACGCTGGTCGCCCGGGGCCCGGGCGGCGAGGTGGTGGTCGAGGTGGGCGGCGTCGGCTACCGGGTCCTCGTCCCCACCGGGACGGCGGCGGCCCTGTCCGCCGGCGGAGACGTGTTCCTCTTCGTCCATACCCATGTGCGCGAGGACGCCATCGTCCTCTACGGCTTCGGCCAGGACGACGAGCGCCGGAGCTTCGAGGCGCTCCTCGCCGCCCACGGCGTCGGGACGTCATTGGCCCTGGCGGTGCTCTCGGCCCTCTCGCCAAGGGCGCTCACCGCCGCCGTGCTGGAGGGCGATGTGGACACGCTGTGCTCGGTTCCCGGCATCGGGCGCAAGACCGCGGCGCGCCTGGTGCTCGACCTGAAGAGCCGCCTGGAGGTGCCCGACCTCTTGCCGGCGGTGGCCGGGACGCCCGGGTCCGCCAGGGCCGAGGCGCGGGCGGCGCTGGCGGAGCTCGGGTACGGCCCGGATGAGATTCGCCGGGCGCTCGACGGGCGGCGCGACGATGTGGACGTGGAGGAGCTGCTGCGCCTGGCCCTGCGGGACCTGGCATCACGGTGACCGGGGCGGCGCGCCGGGAGGTCCTCGCCGTCCCCGCGGACGAGGACGAGGACGGCGCGGACCTGGCCGCGGCCGAGGCCCGGGCCGTGGACCCTGGTGCGGCCCCGGGAGACGAGGGGGAGGACGAGGCGGGGCTGCGGCCCAAGCGCCTGGAGGAGTTCGTCGGCCAGCCGGACCTGGTCGAGCACCTGGGCATCGTCCTGCAAGCGGCCCGCCGTCGTCGGCAGGCGGTGGACCACCTCCTCTTCGCCGGGCCGCCCGGGCTGGGTAAGACGTCGCTGGCCGGCATCGTCGCCGCCGAGATGGGCGTCGGCCTGAGGATCACGTCCGGACCGGTCCTCGCCCGGTCCGGGGACCTGGCCGCCCTTCTCACGGACCTGCAGGCCGGGGACGTGCTGTTCATCGACGAGATCCACCGTCTCCACCGCTCGGTGGAGGAGATCCTGTACCCGGCCATGGAGGACGCCAAGATCGACATCCTCATCGGCAAGGGCCCGACGGCAAAGTCCATCCGCCTGGACCTGCCCCGCTTCACCCTTGTGGGCGCCACCACCCGCACCGGGCTGGTGGCCGGGCCGCTGCGGGACCGGTTCGGCTTCGTGGGGCGGCTGGACCTCTACTCGCCCGAGGACCTCGAGACCATCGTGATGCGTTCCGCCCGGATCCTCGGGGTGGACGTGGAGCCCGAAGGGGCCCGGCGCATCGCCGCGCGATCTCGGGGGACGCCCCGGATCGCCAACCGGCTCCTCCGGCGCGTCCGGGACTTTGCCGAGGTCAGGGGGAACGGCCGCATCACCGCGGCGGCAGCGGCCGAGGGCCTGGATCTCTTCGGCATCGACGAGCTCGGCCTGGACAAGGTCGACCGGGCCATCCTGGACGCGCTGTGCCGCCGGTTCTCGGGCCAGCCGGTCGGCCTCACCACGCTGGCCCAATGCGTGGGGGAGGAGACCGACACCATCGAGGACGCGTACGAGCCGTACCTGCTCCGGCAGGGGCTCATCCAGCGCACGCCGCGCGGCCGGGCGCCCACCGCCCGCGCGTGGGCCCACCTCGGGGCGTCGCCGCCTGCCGGGCAGCCCCCGGACGCGGCGCTGTTCTAGCTGCTCAGCGGAGCGGCTCGTAGCGGTAACCGAAGCCGCGCACCGTCCGCAGGGGCGACGTGGCCGACTCCCACCCGAGCTTGCGCCGGAGGCGGAGCACGGCGTACTTCACCCGTTCCGGACCCAGTCCGGCGTGCTCGTCCCACGCCATCTGCACCAGCTGGTCGGCCGAGAGCACCTGGCCGGCGTGGCGTACCAGCGCGGACAGCAGGCGGTACTCGACGGGGGTGAGCTCCACGGGAGTGTCGTCCAGATACGCCTGCCACCGGACGAAGTCGACCCGGATCCTCCCGTCGTCGAAGCTCGGACGAGCCGGAGCCGGCACCGGCCTCCGGCGCCGGATCGCCTGCAGGCGAGCCAGCAGCTCCACGTGGCTGAACGGCTTGGTCAGGTAGTCGTCCGCGCCGGCGTTCAGCCCCCGGACCTTGTCAGCTTCCGACGACCGGGCGGTGAGTACCAGCACCGGTGCGTCGCTCATGTCCCGGATCCGCTCGAGAACCTGCCAGCCGTCGAGGTCCGGGAGCCCGAGGTCCAAGATCACGACGTCGGGACGGGTCTCGTGGAACGCCCGGAGGCCCTCGCGACCGGTTTGCGCCTCGCTGACCGAGTACCCCTCCCGGCCGAGCATGGTGCGGAGCAGGAGCCGGATGTCCGGGTCGTCCTCGATGGTCAGGACCCCTGCCGCCACACCGCCTCCGACGCTCAACGCCTCTCTGCTCCCGTTCGCCCGCCGCTTCCCGGTTCCTAAAGGTCGGTCACCAGGCGGGATGGTACCGCCGTTGCGGCGGTCGCGGACCCGCGGACCGGCCGGGGGACGCGTCACCCGCCCTCCGGAGACGCAGTATGGTTTCCCTCTTGTGCGGCGAGACTCGTGCATGCATTCGTCCCGGAGGGGGTGGTCCGAGTGACCGGTGTGATGACGGCGCTCCTGACGGCCGTGGCAGCCAAGGCGAAGCCGTCCAGCAGTAGCGCGACCTTCATCATCTTCTTGGTGCTGATCGCCCTGGTCGGATACTTCCTGCTGATCCGCCCGCAGAAGCAGAAGCAGCGGCGGCAGCGCGAGCAGCAATCGAACATCGGAGTGGGGGACGAGGTCCTGACCGTCGGCGGGATCGTCGGCCGGGTCATCGCCCTGGACGGCGAGCACGTCACCATCCTGAGCGGTGACGACACGGTCGGGTTCCCGGCGGTGGGCAACGAGCCGACCAGGCTGGTTCTCGTGCGCAACGCCATCGCCCGCAGGATCGAGCCCAAGCTGCCGATGGTCGACGACGGGACCGATTCGGACACCGAGGCCGAGGGTTCGGCCACCGGTGGGCCTGAGACGGGTGGGCCCGAGACAGGCACCTCCGCCAGTGGGGCGGACGGGGCGGCCATGAACGGCCACGGCGCCACGCGCGCCGGATCCGACGACGACACCTCCCCGGAGGAGGCGAGCACCGAGAGCGAGGGATCGAGCTCGTGAGCCCCCCGTCGTCGCGCGCTCGGGCACGACGGCAGCGGTCGCTGGTGATCAGCTTCATCGTCGTGGTGGTGGTCTCCTTGGGCTCGCTCGCCGCCACCTTGGCCGTCCGCTGGTCGCCGAGCCTCGGTCTGGACCTGGCCGGCGGGCTGTCGGTGGTCTACAAGCCGGCGCACAAGATCTCCCAGAGCGACCTCAACCAGACCGTGAGCATCATCACCAACCGGGTCGACGGGCTCGGGGTCTCCGGAGCCACCGTCGGGACCCAGGGCGGGGACATCCTGGTCCAGGTGCCCGGGGTGAAGACGGGGCGCCAGATCCTCCGGACGATCGGGGAGACGGCCCAGCTGTACTTCCGTCCTGCTCTCTGCGGGGCGCCCGCCTACAGCGGGAAATCACCCCGGAGCGCCAAGGCCCCGACGTCCGCCTTGCCCCCGTGCTCGGCGGCCAGCGCCCTGACGAAGACAGCGATCGGCGTCACGTCCACCGGGTCGGGCACATCGACATACACCTCGCGCCTCTCGTCGATCCCTCCCGATGCGGCGCTGGCCAGGTACCCGAGCACCAAGGCGACAAAGGACACCAAGTCCGCGACCGTCCTGCTCCCGGTGGTCAACTCGGGCGCCGGGCAGTACGCCCGGTACCTCCTCGGCCCGGCCACGGTGACAGGCCACGCCATCGCCTCGGCCGTGGCCCAGCAGACACAGCTCGGCAAGTGGGTCGTCAGCTACAGCCTCACGGCGTCGGGCACACCGAAGTGGGAGGCGCTGGCCCAGAAGTCCTTCCACCAGATCGTGGCCATCGAGCTCGACGGCAAGATCTACTCGGCCCCGCTCATCCAGCCGTCCCAGGCCGCCTTCTCCTCGTTCCAGGGCAAGGGCGAGATCTCCGGAAACCTGACGCAAACACAGGCCAAGACCCTGGCCGTCGCCATGCAGTACGGCTCGCTCCCCGTCCGCCTGAACCTGCAGACGAGCGAGGTCGTGTCCCCGACGCTGGGCCATTCCGCGCTGGTGGCGGGCCTCGGAGCCGGCCTGGCCGGGCTCCTGCTCGTGCTGATCTACACCATCGCCTACTACCGGCTCCTTGGCGTCGTGGTGTTCAGCGGGCTGGCGCTCACCGGTGCGTTGCTGTGGGCGATCATCTCTGCGCTGGGCCACACCTCGCTCGCGCCCAGCTTCTCGCTGGCCGGCGTGACCGGGATCATCGTCTCGATCGGCATCACGGTGGACTCGTACATCGTCTATTTCGAGCGATTGAAGGACGAGACGCGTTCGGGCAGGACGGTACGTACCAGCGTGGACCGGGGCTTCCACAGCGCCTGGCGGACGGTGCTCGCCGCCGACACCGTGTCGCTGGCCGCCGCCGTCGTCCTCTTCTTTGTGGCCATCGGCACAGTGAAGGGCTTCGCCTTCTTCCTCGGGCTGTCCACCCTGATGGACATCTTCATGACCTATTTCTTCACCCGGCCGCTGGTCATCTTCCTCGGTCGCAACGACCGGCTGGTGGGGGCGGGACGGATGGGCATCTCCCGGGGCCTGGCGGTCCGTACCGAACCTGAGGCGGCGTGAGCGACGAGGGCGGCCGGGTGGACGGGACCGGCGAAGAGGACCTCGACCTCGGCGACGAGATGGTCGACGAGGAGCTGGAGCGCCTGTCCGCGCGGGACCGGGCCCCCGGCGTGGGCAACGAGCCGCCCAAGCGCCCGGGGGCGTTCCGGCGCCTGTACCGGGGTGAGACGTCGTTCGACTTCGTCGGCCGGCGCAAGCTGTGGCTGATCGTCTCGGCGCTGATCATCGCTGCCGGCGTCATCTCACTGGGGGTGCGCGGCCTGAACCTGGGCATCACATTCAGGGGCGGCGAGGCCTGGACCGTGAAAGCTCCCGGGGTGACCCAGGCCAGGGCGGTGAGCGCCGTCACCGCCGCCGGACTGAACCAGCCCACGGTGGAGCTGCTCGGGACCGGCGGGTCACAGGAAGTTCGGGTGACGGCCGACCTCAACAGCCTGAGCGGCGCGGCACGGCGGGCGGAGACAACACGGGTCGTTCACGCCCTGAGCCGCATGGCCAAGGTGACAGCCAACCAGGTGTCCGTCACAACCGTCGGGCCCACCTGGGGCGGCCAGGTCACCCAGCGGGCCGTCGTCGCCCTGATCCTCTTCCTGGTCCTGGTGGCCGTCTACATCAGCATCCGGTTCGAGCCGAAGATGGCGGTGGCGGCGTTCGTGGCGCTGCTCCACGATCTCCTGATCACCGCAGGGGTGTACTCGCTGGCCGGGTTCCAGGTGACGCCGGACACGGTGATCGCCGTGCTGACGATCCTCGGGTACTCGCTCTACGACACCGTCGTCGTGTTCGACCGGGTGCGGGACAACACCAAGGGCCTCGGGTCCACGGGCCGGATGACGTACTCCGAGATGGTGAACCTCTCGATGAACCAGACGTTGGCCCGCTCGATCAACACCTCGCTGGTGGCCATCCTGCCGGTGCTCTCGGTGCTCGTCATCGGAGCCGAGCTGTTAGGGGCCACCACGCTGCTCACCTACGGGCTGGCCCTCTTCGTGGGCCTGATGTCGGGCGCCTACTCGTCGATCTTCATCGCCTCGCCCATCCTGGCGGGCATGAAGGAGCGCGAGCCGCGCTACACGGCCATCCGCCAGCGGATCGAGTCCAAGGGAGAGCGACTCGGCTTGCTGACGCCCACCGCGGCGGCCGCCCTGGCCGGAGGCAGCGGGGGCGGAGCGGGCGGTGCGGGCGCCCGGGGCAACCGCCCGGGGGGCAAGGGAGGAACCCTCCGGCCCGGCCAGGCCCGATCGGCGGCCCAGCGGAGCATGCAGCGCCCGGCGGCGCCCGGCGGCGCCCGCCCCTCGGCCACGGCCACGCTCGAGCACGGCCCCGACGCGCCGGGGACGGAGGGGGGTGAGGCGGCAGCCAGGACGGTCTCCCCCGCCGGCGCCGGTCCCGCCCGCCCGTGCCCCGCCCGCCGGCCGCCGCAGCGATCGCGCAAGGGGGGCAAGGGCAAACGCCGCCGCTGATCCGTCACCGACTAGCGTGATGGAATGGTGACGCTGGCAGCCGTCGGCGGCGATGATGCCGCCCGGGCGGAGCCGGAGCACGTCGGGGAACTACTGGAACCGGTGCTCCGGTCGTTCACCGCGCGCCACCCGGGGGAGGAAGTCGGCTCCATCCTTCTTGCCGGCACGATGGCCACCGAGGCGCACGCCGGCCAGTTCCGCCGGTCGGGCGAGCCGTACATCACCCATCCCGTGGCAGTGGCGGGGATCGTCGCCGACCTCGGCCTGGATGCGGCGTCGCTGGCCGCCGCGCTGCTGCACGACGCGGTGGAGGACACGGGCCTCGGGCTGGAGGCGATCGAGCGGGAGCTCGGTCCGGTGGTGGCGGCCGTGGTGGACGGGGTCACCAAGCTTGACCGGCTGCAATTCGACTCCAAAGAGGCGCAGCAGGCGGCCACCATCCGCAAGATGTTGCTGGCCATGGCCAGCGACTGGCGGGTCCTTTTGATCAAGCTGGCCGACCGGCTGCACAACATGCGGACCCTGGCGGTGATGCCGGAGTGGAAGCAGCGGCGCATCGCCACCGAGACGTTCGACGTCTACGCGCCGCTGGCGCACCGCCTGGGGGTCCAACAGGTCCGGTGGCAGCTCGAGGACCTGGCCTTCGCCACCCTCCACCCGCGGCGCTACGCCGAGATCGAGCAGATGGTGGCCGTGCGGGCGCCCCAGCGCGAGGAGTACGTCGCCCGTGTACTGGTGTCCGTCCGGGAGCGCCTCCGGACTGCGGGCATCGAGGCCGAGGTGACCGGCCGGCCGAAGCACCTGTGGAGCATCTACGAGAAGATGGTGGTGAGGGGCAAGGAGTTCGACGAGATCCACGACCTCGTGGGGCTGCGGGTCGTCACGGCGTCGGAGAAGGACTGCTGGGCCGCGCTGGGCGCCATCCACGCCATCTGGCCGCCGGTCCAGGGCCGGTTCAAGGACTACATCAACACCCCCAAGTTCAACCTGTACCAGTCCCTGCACACCACGGTGATCGGGCTCGACGGGAAGCCCATCGAGGTGCAGGTCCGCACTCACGAGATGCACCGGCGCGCCGAGTACGGCGTGGCCGCCCACTGGGGCTACAAGGAGAAGGAGGACGCCAGCTCCGAGATCGCCTGGATGCAGCGGATCGCCGACGTGGACCGGGAGACGACGGATCCCCTGGAGTTCCTCGAGGCGCTGAAGCTCGACCTCGAGCAGGACGAGGTCTACGTGTTCACGCCCAAGGGAAGGGTCATCGCCCTCCCGGCCCGCTCCACGCCGGTGGACTTCGCCTATGCCATCCACACCGAGGTGGGGCACCGATGCATCGGCGCCCGTGTGAACGGCCGGCTGGTGCCGCTGGACACCCGGCTGGCCTCGGCCGACACGGTCGAGATCTTCACGTCGAAGTCGCCGGCGGCCGCGCCGTCGCGCGACTGGCTCGACATCGTGGCCTCGTCCCGGGCCCGCAACAAGATCCGCCAGTGGTTCAGCCGGGAGCGGCGGGAGGACGCCATCGAGAACGGCCGTGACGAGCTGGCCAAGGCGCTGCGCCGCGAGGGGATGCCCCTGCAGAAGGTGATGGCGTCCCACGCGCTGGTCCAGCTGGCCAAGGACCTCAACCTGAGCGATCCGGACGCCCTGTACGCCGCGATCGGCGAGCACCAGGTCTCGGCTCAGTCGGTGGTGCAGCGCCTGGCCCGGGAGCTGCGGACGGGAGAGCGCGAGCAGCTGCCCACCACGGCCACGCTGACCGAAGGGCGCTCCCGCCGAAGCCGGTCGCCGGTCGCCGGCCTGTACGTCGAGGGCCTGGACGACGTGATGGTCCACCTGGCCCGCTGTTGCACGCCGGTCCCGGGCGACCAGATCATCGGGTTCGTCACGCAGGGCCGCGGGGTGTCCGTGCACCGGGCCGACTGCTCCAACGCCACCGCCCTGTCGCAGCGGTCTCAGGAACGGCTCATCGACGTGGAGTGGGACCGTGGCGTGGAGGGTGTCTTCCTGGCCACGGTGGAGGTCCTGGCATTCGACCGCGAGCGGCTCCTGGCCGACGTGAGCCGGGTGGTGTCCGAGCACCACCTCAACATCGTGGCCGCCCGCACGGCCACCGCCCCGGACCGGGTCAGCCGCATGTCCTTCGAGGTGGAGCTGGCCGACCCCACCCACCTGCAATCGGTGGTGGCCTCGCTCAAGCACCTGGACGGGGTCTTCGACGCCTACCGCCTCCTTCCCGGCAAGAAGGCGTAGCGGTGGGGTCGGAGTCCGAGGAGCGGGGGGCGGCGCGCGCCCCCACCGGGACCAGAGACGTCCTGTGGCCGGAGTCCTGGCAGTTCGAGTCGTCGGCGGCGAGGTTCGCCGCGCTCGTCCAGGGGTCGGGATACGGGCTCCTGCAGAGCCCCACGTTCGAGTACTCGTCGGTGTTCCGCAAGGGAATCGGCGAGGAGAACGACGTGGTCGGGCGGGAGATGTACGAGTTCGCCGACCGGGACGGCAAGCTGCTCGCGCTCCGGCCCGAGGGGACGGCCTCCGTGGTCCGCGCCTACCTCCAGCACCGTCCCACGCTGCCGTGGAAGGCGTGGTACGCGACGCCTCTGTTCCGCCACGAGCGGCCCCAGGCGGCCCGCTACCGCCAGCACCACCAGCTCGGCATCGAGGCGCTGGGCGTGGCCGATGCGGACATGGACGTGGAGGTCGTCTGGGTGGCCGACACCTTCCTGCGGGAGATGGGGCTCGCCGATTTCTCGCTCCACATCGGGTCCATGGGCGACGGGACGTGCCGCCCGGGATACGTGGCCGAGCTCGCGGCCCACCTCTCGGCCCACCGGGACGAGCTGTGCGACGACCACCGCCTGCGCCTCGACACGAACCCGATGCGCGTCCTTGACTGCAAGCGGCCGGAGTGCCGGGGCGTGACGGCCGGGGCGCCGCGGCTGCTCGACCACCTGTGCGAGGCCTGCGCCGCCCACTTCGATCGGGTGCGTGCCGGCCTGGACGCGCTGGGCATCGGCTACGAGCTCTACGACCGGCTGGTGCGGGGCTTCGACTACTACACCCGGACCACGTTCGAGTTCGCCTCGGGAGCCATCGACGCGGCGCAGAACGCGCTGGGCGGCGGGGGCCGCTACGACGGGCTGGTCGAGATGCTGGGCGGTGAGCCCACGCCAGGTGTCGGCTTCGGCATCGGGCTCGAGCGCGTGCTCATCGCATGCGGGGCCGAGGGCGTGGACCTGAGTGGGCCGCCCCCGCTCGACGCCTTCGTGGTGGACGTGACCGGCGGCGGCGCGGCGCGTGACCTCACGATCGCCCTCCGGCGGGCCGGCCTCCGGGCCGACAGGGCGTTCGACGGTCGGTCGATGAAGGCGCAGATGAAGTTGGCCGACCGCTCGGGTGCGCGGGTGGCGCTGATCGTCGGGCCCGAGGAGCTGCGGGCCGGAACCGTGCTGGTGCGACCCCTGCGCGACGGCGCGGCGCAGCGGCAGGTGGGGACGGCCGACGTGGTGGGCGCGGTCAGCGGGGAAGGCGCGTTCAGCGGCGAAGGCGCGTCCAGTGGGGAAAGGGAAGGGACATGACGAGCGCGACGTCGATGCGCACGGGGCTGTGCGGCGAGCTGGACGCCACCGATGTGGGAAATGAGGTACGGCTGTGCGGCTGGGTCGCCCGGAGGCGTGAGCACGGCGAGCACCTGGCGTTCGTGGACCTGCGCGACCGCAGCGGCATCGTGCAGTGCGTCGTGGACGGCTCGGTGGACCTGCGCAGCGAGTACGTGGTGGCCGTGCGGGGGACGGTCCGCCGCCGGCCCGCCGGCATGGAGAACCCCGCCCTGGCCACCGGTCAGCTGGAGGTGGGGGACTGCACGGTCGAGGTGCTGGCCACGGCCGAGCCGCCGCCCTTCCTTGTGGAGGACCGGGCCGACGTGGACGAGGCCGTGCGCCTCCGCCACCGCTACGTGGACCTGCGCCGCCCGCGGATGCAGGCCAACCTGCGCCTGAGGGCGACGGTGGTGAGTGCCATCCGCCGGGCCATGGACCTCCAGGGGTTCTGCGAGGTCGAGACCCCGCTGCTGTGGGCGCCGACCCCGGAGGGGGCCCGGGAGTTTGCCGTGCCCAGCCGCCTGCAGAAGGGGTCGTTCTACGTCCTCCCCCAGAGCCCCCAGATCGCGAAGCAGCTACTGATGGTGGGCGGCTTCGACCGCTACTTCCAGATCGCCAAGTGCCTGCGGGACGAGGACCTCCGGGCGGACCGCCAGTTCGAGTTCACCCAGCTGGACATGGAGGCGTCGTTCGTCACCCAGGACGACGTCTTGGACTTCGTGTCCGCGGCGGTGCTGGACGCGGCGGAGGCCGCCACCGGGGAGCGGCCGCCGGCCATCGAACGCATGACCTGGACCGAGGCGCTCGACCGGTTCGGCACCGACAAGCCCGACCTCCGGATCCCCGAGGCCCTGGTGGACCTGGGATCCGTCTTCGAGAAGACCGGCGTGCGGGCATTCGCCGCCCCTACGGTCAAAGGGCTGCGGGTTCCCGGAGGGGCGTCCACGAGCCGCTCGCGGCTCGACGCGCTGGTCGAGCGGGCGAAGGCGCTGGGAGCCGGCGGCCTCGCCTGGTTCCGGATCGTCGAGCCCGTGGCGGACGGTCCGCCCGGGTTGGACTCGCCGCTGGCCCGGGTCCTCTCGGAGGACGAGGCGCGCGGCCTCGTGCAGGCGACCGGGGCCCGTCCCGGCGACCTGGTGCTCGCAGTGGCCGACGAGCACCGCGCCGCCTGCAGGGTGCTGGGCCAGCTACGGGTGGAGGTGGCGGGCTCGCCGGTAGGCCAGGGCCCGCACCGCTATGCGTGGGTGGTGGAGTTCCCGATGTTCGAGAGCGTCGGGGCCGACGGCCACCCCGTGGCCGCCCACCACCCCTTCACCATGCCGCACCCCGAGGACCTGGACCTGATGACGACGGACCCGCTGGCTGTCCGGTCCCAGGCGTACGATCTGGTGCTGAACGGTTGGGAGCTTGGTTCCGGCAGCGTCCGGATCCACCGGGCCGACATCCAGGCCGCGGTGTTCGCCGCGCTGGGCATCTCCGACGAGGACGCCGAGTCCCGCTTCGGCTTCCTCATGGGCGCCTTCCGGTACGGCGCGCCGCCGCACGCCGGGTTCGCCTTCGGCATCGACCGCCTGGCGGCCATCCTCGCGGGTGAGGAGAGCATCCGCGAGGTGATCGCCTTTCCCAAGACCCAGTCCGGGGGCGACCCGCTGACCGGCGCTCCCAAGCAGCTGGCGGCGGGCTCCCTGGCCGAGCTGGGCTTGCGGACCGTCGCACCGGCGTGACCGGGCTGTTCGAGGCGGCGGCCGAAGAGCGGCTGCGGTCCCGGGCGCCACTCGCCGCCCGCCTGCGACCGAGGTCGTTGGACGAGGTGGTCGGCCAGCGGCACCTCGTCGGGCCCGGTGCGCCCCTGCGGGTGCTGGTGGAGGCGGACCGGCTGGGCTCGGTCGTGCTGTGGGGTCCGCCCGGGACGGGGAAGACCACGCTGGCCCGGCTGCTCGCCGACACGACGGCCAAGGAGTTCGTGCCCCTCTCGGCGGTCACGGCCGGGGTCAAGGACGTGCGTGAGGCGATCGAGGGCGCCCGCCGCCGGCTGGGCGAGCGGGGGACGGGGACGATCCTGTTCCTCGACGAGGTCCACCGCTTCAACAAGGCCCAGCAGGACGTCCTCCTGCCCGCGGTGGAGGACGGGTTGGTGGTGCTTGTCGGTGCGACCACGGAGAACCCGTTCTTCGAGGTGAACGCCCCGCTCATGAGCCGGTCGACCCTCTGGCGGCTGGAGCCGCTGGACGACGAGGCGCTCGGGGAGCTGGTGGGACGGGGCCTGCTGGCGGAAGGGGCCCGGGCCGACGACGGCGTGACCGAGGCCGTCGTCGGGGCGGCGGACGGCGACGCCCGCTCTGCGCTGACCACCCTGGAGGTGGCGATCGCGCTCGCCGCAGCGCGGAGCCCCGGCGCCCAGCCGGTGGTGACGGTGGACGACGTGGTCCGGGCTCGCGCCGGGCGGCTCTACCACCAGGGAGTGGACGAGCATTACGACCAGGCCAGCGCCTTCATCAAGAGCGTGCGGGGCTCCGACCCGGACGCCGGGCTCTACTGGATGGCCCGCATGCTCGAGGCCGGCGAGGACGCCCGGTTCATCGCCCGCCGGCTGGTCGTGCTGGCCAGCGAGGACGTCGGCATGGCCGACCCCATGGGGATCGTCGTGGCCGACGCCGCGGCGCGCGCCGTCGAGCTCGGCGGGTTGCCCGAAGCCGCCCTCACCCTTGCCCATGCCGTCGTCTACCTGGCCTCGGCGCCCAAGTCCAACCGCGTCACGGTCGCCCTCGGGCGGGCCCGCGAGGACGTGCGCAGCGGGACGCGGGGCGAGGTCCCTCCCCATCTCCGGGACAGCCACTACCGGGGCGCCGGGCAGCTCGGCCACGGCACCGGGTACCGCTACCCCCACGACGTGCCGGAGGGCTGGGTCGACCAGCAGTACCGGCCTGCGGACCTGGAGGGCCACGTGTACTACGAGCCGTCCCCGCACGGAGCCGAGGAGAAGGTGGCAGGACGCCTCCGCCGGCGCACGCGGAAAGGGGGCGCGCCGGGGGGCCGCGGGGGCGCGGTTTAGGATCCGACGACGATGAAGGTGGAGGGCGCGGGGGCAGGGCGGTCGTGAGCGTGCTCGGCCACTGGTCGTTCGACCCGTTCCTGGTGCTGGTGGCGGCGGCCGCGGTCGCCCACGAGGTCGGGCTCACGCGGGTCAACGCCCGCTCGACGCCGTCGCACTCCCGCCGCCGCCGCCGCCGCTCCCTCTTCTTCTACGGCGGCCTGCTGGTGGTGCTGGTGGCGGTGGACTCGCCCTTGAACTACTGGTCCTACCGGTACTTCTACGTCCACATGATCGAGCACATCCTGCTCATGTTCTTCGCCCCGATGCTCCTGGTGAAGGGCGCCCCATGGGTTCCCTTCGCCTTTTCCGTGCCGGTGGGTCCGCGCCGGCGGATCGGCCGGGCCATCGCCCTGGGCCGGCGCACCGCGCCCCTGCGCCAGGCCTGGCGGTGGCTCAGCGCCCCCTGGACGGCCATCATCGCCTTCAACACCTTGATGGTGCTGTGGCACGTCCCCGGGCCGTTCGACCTGGCCCAGCGGACATCGCTCGTGTACGTCTGGGTGATGCACGGGAGCTTCGTGGGGGCCGGCCTCCTCTTCTGGCTCCAGCTCATCCCGTCTCGCCCGTTCCACCGCCGGGCTACGACGACCTGGCAGATGGGGGCCATCATCTCCAGCAACATCGTCATGTTCATCCTGGCCATGGCGCTCAGCATCTTCACCAGCACTTCGTGGTACAGCGTCTACGACCACGTCCCCGGGGTCACGCTCTCCCCCTTCGCCGACCAGCAGATCGGGGCGGCCATCCTGTGGGTCTGCGGGGACTTCTGGGCCCTCCCCTCGCTCAACAGCGTGGTCCGCCGGGCGATCGACGAGGAAGGGAGCCTGTCTCAGGTGCTGGACGCCATCCTCGAGCGTCGGCGCGGCCCCGTCACCGCAGTTGCCCCTGCCGCAGCCAACGGCGCTGCTTCGGTGCCAGCTGGGAACTCGGTTCCGTTCGACGCCCTGCATCAGGAAGGTGACGAGCGCTGAGCGGTCCCGCAGATAGTTGACCCGCGCAACCTGAGTGTCTATGGTGACGCGCAAGCAGTTGCAACCGGTTGTTCGGAGGGAGGAACGGGGATTGTCCCGATCAGGGCGGATCGCAGTCGTCCTCGGTCTGTTCGCGGTGGTGGTGTTCCTGGCTGTGTTCGCCGCCATGGCATTCGTCGCGACGGAGCCGCCGACGGTCAGTTTCATCAAGGGCCACAAAGCCGGGTCGGCCGTCCACCTGGTGGCCCAGACGGACGGGGCCGGCGGCACAGGGATACACCCAACATGGGTGTCGTACCAAGTCAAGACACCGCAGTCGGGCAAGTGGGTCCACACCACGCTGTGGCAGCTGCCGACCAACACGCGGATCGACGTGACCATCTACCAGTTCGACTCGGGAGGCCCCCTGCGCAACCAGCAGTGGGGCCGGGTGACCGGGACGACAGGGAACGCGGCCACGTTGACAGGCACAACATTCACGGTGCTCAACTCGTACAAGCGGCCGGTCGGGCACACCTTCAGCGTGGCGGCGCTCGGGATCAACGTCCCGCTCGCGGGCGTCAAGACAACAGAGAAGGGCTTCTGCCAGTCGGGCCCGTGCAACCCGGGCACCCAGCTCCACCACACCGTCACGTTCTCCTTCAAGACGCCCAAGACACCGGGGAACTACCGGTTCCAGTGCTTCATCCCGTGCGGCGCCGGCCACTACGCCGGTAACGGCGGCCCGATGCAGACGCTGGGCTTCATGGGCGGGTTCCTCGAGGTTCAGGCATGAGCGAGCACGCAGGGACTTCGGGGCGGCCCGGCGCGGGCGCGTCCACATCCTCGGTCGCGGCGGGAACAGCCCGGCCGCTGCAGGACATCTGGAGGATCGTCGGCATCTGGGTCGCCCTGTCTATCGTGGGGGACCTCGTGTTCTGGTTCGTCGCCGGGCCGCACGTGCCGCCCGGGGACATGACCTCCTCGGCCAGCGGTGCCCAGTTCGACTTCAACGTCCTGTTCATGGTGGCCCTCCCGGTGATCCTGGCCGTCTGGACCTACATGGGCTACGCCGTGATCATGTGGCGCGCATCGCGGCCGGGCGCGCCTGAGCCGATCGGCGGGCCGAGGGCCCGGTCCAACCTGAAGGTCCAGCTCTGGTGGATCGTGGTCACGACCGTCGTGGTGCTCTCGATGTTCGTCTTCGGCACCGTGGAGCTGATCGTCCCGGCCGGGGCGGGCGGGGCCGAGGGCCCGAACCCAATCTGGACGCCGGCATCCAAGAACGTGCTGCCGATCCAGGTCATCGCCCAGCAGTGGCAGTTCACTTACCGCTACCCGACGTTCGGGGGCATGGAGACCAGCACGCTGATAGTCCCGGACAACACGACCATCGCCTTCCACGTCACGTCGTTGGATGTGATCCACAGCTTCTGGGCGTACCAGCTCGGGGTGAAGATCGACGCCAACCCGGGCATCGACGACGTCGGGTACACGACCACCAACCAGCTCGGGAAGTTCACCGTGCGCTGCAACGAGCTCTGCGGGATCTGGCACGGCGCCATGTACGACTATGGCAAGGTCGTCAGCAAGGCCCAGTTCCAGAAGTGGGGCACGTCCACGGCCAGGGCAACGGCGGCGAACACCAAGTACCTGCCGCCCTTCGCCTGGACCTACTCGCCCACAGCCAATGGGGCGACAGGCGTCACAGCGGCCAACACAAGCGGCCAAGCGCCCTTCTCCAAGATCCAGACCTACGGGGCGACAACCAAGGCCAAGAAGGTCGTGAAGAACGTGCAGACATCGACAACCACAATCACAACAGGCAGCACATGACCGGCACCAGCAACGACGAGAGGAGTCGGAGCCGATGACGCTGGACGTCGCGCCTCCTTCGCAAATGGGAAGCACGGGCGACACGCTGCCTCCCGGCGGGGTTGTACACCGCCGCCCGTGGTGGATGGGCCAGCACATGGGGACCGGGCTGCTGCTCGGAATCGGCGGGTACGCGCTGGGCCACTACCTGGGCAACACCATCGCCGGCGGGTACACGCACGTCGGCACAGCCGGTGAGAACGACGTGGCCATCGTGCTGGCGCTGCTGCTGGGCGTGGTGGGTTGGCTGGCGGGCGTCGGAGCACTCAACTACCCCCTGGCCAAGCTGGCCGGCCGGGAGCCGGTGGCCCAGCCCGACACGCAGCACTGGACCAGGTTCTTCCGCTTCAGCGTGGAGCACAAGACGGTGGGGATGCAGTACCTCATCGCCGTCCTCGTGTTCCTCTTCACTGGCGGCCTGCTGGCCATGTCGATCCGGACGGAGCTGCTGAGCCCCACGAGCCACATCATCGGCCCGGGGACGTACATCTCGATCGTGGGCGAGCACGGCACGGTCATGATGATGATGGCGTCGTCACTGGTGGTGGGCCCCCTCGGGAACTGGCTGATCCCGATCATGATCGGCTCCCGGCGCATGGCCTTCCCCCGGGTGGAGGCGTTCTCCTTCTGGCTGTTCTCGGCCGGCTACTTCGTGATCCTCACCGCCCTGCCCCTCGGGGGCTTCCCGACCGGCTGGACCGGGTACGCACCGCTCCAGACCCAGGCGACCGTGGGCATGGACTCCTACCTGGTCGGCTTCTCGGTCATCGGGCTCGGCATGATCCTGGCCGGCTTCAACCTGCTGGTCACGATCATCAACTACCGGGCGCCTGGCATGACGTGGAGCCGCATCCCGGTGTTCGCCTGGTCGATCCTGGCCACCAGCGCGCTGCTGGCTCTGGCCACGCCCACGCTGGCGGTCGCCTGCATGTTCGGCATCCTGGACCGCACGGTGGGAACCGCGTTCTACGTCAACGCCCACGGCGGGAGCTCGTACCTTTGGGAGAACCTCTTCTGGTTCTTCGGCCACCCTGAGGTGTACATCATGGCCCTGCCGGGCTTCGGGATCGTGGGCGAGATGCTGCCGGTGTTCACCCGCAAGCCGCTGTTCGCCTACCGGGTTGCCGCCGCCGGGATGATCGGCGTGGCGCTGCTCTCGTTCTTCGTGTGGCAGCACCACCTCTTCCAGAGCGGAATCAACCCGGACATGCGGCCGCTGTTCATGCTGACCACCGAGCTGATCTCCATCCCGACCGGGTTCATCTTCCTGGTGGGACTGGGGACGCTCTACAAGGCGAAGATTCGGTTCGAAGTGCCGATGCTCTTCGCCCTGGCCATGTACTTCAACTTCCTGATCGGCGGGGTCACCGGCGTGTTCGTGTCCGACGTTCCCGTGGACGTGACGGTGCACGGCAGCTTCTTCGTGCTGGCGCACTTCCACTACACGATCATGGGCGGACTGGTCTTCGCCTTCTTTGGCGGGGTCTACTACTGGATGCCCAAGCTGACTGGCAAGATGATGAACAAGACGCTTGGCAAGGTCCACTTCTGGATGATGTTCGTCTTCTTCAACCTGACGTTCTTCCCGATGTTCCTCATCGGCCTGCTGGGTCAGCCCCGCCGGGTCTTCGAGTACGCCCAGGGCCTCCAGACGCTGAACGACTTCTCGTCGGTGTCCGCCTTCTGCCTCGGCGCCTCGTTCTTGGTGTTCGTGGTGAATTTCGTCTGGTCGATCTTCATCGCCCCGCAGGAGGCGCCGTTGAACCCGTGGGGCTCGCTGGGCCTCGAGTGGCAGACCGCCACCCCGGTGCCGCAGCACAACTTCGAGCGGATCCCCGTCGTTCTGACCGACCCGTACCACTACAGCGAGCCGGGCGCTTCGCCGGTAGCCGATCTGGCCCCGACCAGCTTCGCCGAGTTCGCAGCCGTCGGAGCCGGCGGGGGAGGCCCCATAGCGAGAGGTGAGCCATGAGCCAGGTCCGTGTCCCGGCAGACTCGGGGTACGTCGCGACCCCCGAGGAGCTGGCGTACGAAGCGCGGGCCGCCGAGAACGCGCTGTTCACGGCCAGCAGGCTGATGATCGGCTGCTTCGCCTTTGCCTTCGCCGCGCTGGCGTTCGCCTACTTCTACCTCCGGTCGGCCAACAGCTACGACCTGTGGCGCCCGCACAGCGTCACGGCGCCCGTGGGCACCGGCACGGCGGTCATGGCCTTCACCGCGGCGGCCACCGTTCTGTTGCTGTTCGGGCTCCGCCAGCTGCGGCGCAAGGACGTGCTCGCCTTCGACGTCGCCGGATGGGTGGCGGTGCTCAGCGGGCTGCTGGCGCTCGGCCTCCAGTGCTGGGAGCTCACCGATCTTCCCTTCGCCCCGGCAACGGGGGGCTACACCTCGGTGTTCATCGGCTGGGCGGTGATGAACATCATCATGCTGGTGTCCGGGATCTATTGGGCGGAGACGCTCCTGGCCCGCCGGGCCCGGCTCAGGAAGGCCATCACCGAGGAGGGCGGTGCGGTAAGAGGCGTGCCTTCGGGTATCTTCCGGTTGAACGTCGACTCCTGCGTGTACTTCTGGGGCTTCATCGCCTTCGTGGCCGTGTTCTTCTGGATCTTCTTCTACATCGCAGGCTGAGAGGAGAAACCGTGATCTTCGGGGCCGACCAGTACATCGGGGCAGAGGTGCTGACCCTGGCGATCCCGTTGGGAGCCTTTCTCGTCGGGTTGCTGTGGCTGTTCTTCCAGCGTCGCCCGCACCCCTAGGCGCGCCCACCGCGTCACTGTTCGACCGCCTCCGCCCTTGGGGGCTGGGCTTGGCGGCCGCCCTCGTGGTGCTGATATTCGTTCCGCCGCTGTGGACCGAGGGCACGCACTACCTCTACGTGGAGACCATCCAGTTCTGCCTGGCCGCGTACGTCGTGCCGGCGCTGGTGGTGCTGGGGCGTCCGTTGTCGTTGTTCGGCGCTCCGCGGGACCGTGCCTGGAAGGCGCTGGAGTGGCTCGGCACCCGCCGCAAGCGGCATCCGAGCTACCTACGGTCGTTTGCCGTCGTGGCGGTGGATGCGGCGCTCGTGATGCTGTGGCGCACGCCCACGTGGACGAACGCCGCGGTCCAGCACCGGTGGGTGGAGGGGGTTGAGGCTGCGTCCCTCGTGGCGGCCGGGATCGCCCTGTGGCTGGAGCTGGTCGACTGCCCCCCGATGGAGCCCCGTCTGCACCGCCCTTGGCGGGCCGTGGTCGCAACCCTGGCCATGTGGGCGACGTGGGTCATGTCCTTTGCCGTGGGGTTCGCCGCGGACCCGTGGTATCACATCTTCGCCCACCCCGGTCGCGGGTTCGGGGCGCTGGCCGACCAGCAGGTCGCCACCGGGCTGTTGTGGCTGACCGCGGTGTGCACGTTCCTGCCGGTCATCTTCGCCGACGTCATGACCTGGCTCAAGAACGACGAGGACCCCGACGCCGAGCTCCGCAAGCTCGTGCGGGCGGCCCGGCGCTCCGGGAACGTGTGACGGCGGGCCCGCTCAGGCTCAGAATCGCGGTGACGGCGGCAGGGCGGGGTCCGGGACGTGGGCGCCCCCCAGGGCCGCACGGACAGCCCGGATGGCTCCGTCGGCCTTTGCCCTGTCCTTGGTGAGCTGGGCCTCTTGGTGGCGCAGGCCGGTCTGGGCCTTGGCGTCGCCCGGTCGCTCGATCAGCAGCTCCATGTCGCTGATGGCGGCCACCGCGTCGGAGGTCATCCACAGCTCCACGCCGGTGATCATGTTCGACAGGTCAACCCCGGCGTTGCCGGACGGGATTGTGATTGTCCCGATGTTGACGACGGCCTGGTTGGCGAAGGAGCACGCCTGCTCGTTCTGCGACAACAGGTTCGGAACCTGGGACTTCTGGGATGCCGTGAGGGTCCCGGCCACGTGACGGGCAAAGATCGCGTCGGACTGCTGCAGCGAGTAGGTGCATGTCCGGATGTCCCCGTCCACGGACTTGACCAGTGTGGTCGCCTGGGCCGCCAGCTCCGCGTTGGTTGCCCGGTGGGGGAGGTCGGCGACGACCGACGCCCCCACCACCACGACGGCTACCACCAGGATCAGGAACCAGCCCCGCCGGTACCAGGGCTTCTTGCCTGATTCCGGCTGGGCGAAGGAGTCCGGGATCGTCTCAGGGGTGAGGGGCGGCAGTGTGGCGCCTCGCGGCGAGAAGAAGGTGCTCATGGGGTGGTCAGCTTTCGGGCGTAATGGGCGATGCCGGTGGCGAACCGTGTGATCTCGGCCTGCGGCAGAGCGTATGCACCGGAGGGGGACTCGTTGGCGAACGGGCTCGCGCTCCAGGCGATCTTGCCGGCTGGGGTGATGAAGTACATCAGCTCGTTGTGGGCGACGGCCCGCGTGGACCGATTCACGGTGATCGAGATGCCGTAGGAGGTCCACACGGGGTTGAGCGTCTTGATCGACCCGGTGAGGAAGCGGTAGTTGCGCATCCCGGCCACCGCGGGGCGGTCGAGGACCGACGCGTCCTTGGCGGCGAGGCCGAGCGGGTCCGTGTTGACGGTCAGGAATGTGACCGGCACGTGGGTGGTGCCCAGCTTGGCGTCGGCCTTGGCCAGCTCTGTGACCACGACCGGGCAGATGTCATTGCACGGGGCGTTGGCGAAGGTCAGGACGACCACGTGGCCCTTCAGACTGCTGAGGCTGAGCGGTGATCCGGTGGCCGCATTGGTGAGAGTGAACCCCGGGGCCGCCGCGCCGTGGAGCGACGTGAGGCCGAGGAAGGCGTCGAGGGGAGCGTGGACCTGGGCACCTGCGGACGGTGTGGCGGCGTGGGTGGGGACAGCCGGCCCGCGGCGCCCGGTCGGAGGCCGGCGGGTGACGGCAGGAACCGGCGTGGAGGATGTGACGAAGTGGTCGCCGATGGCGCCCCCCACCCCCAGCACCAGCAGGACGCCGATCCCGATGATGACCACCCGCCGGGACATCTTGGGCGTGCCGGCCGCAAAGGCGGCCCGGCGCTGCTCGGCACTGAGCGGCGCCGGGGGATCGTGCGGGGGCTGCTCGGGGGCCTCCGGCGCAGTCGACCGCTCAGGGGTGGTGGACAATCGCGACCGCCCCCATGGCCAGGAACAGCACCGTGAGGTAGGTGATCGAGTACCCGAAGAGGCGCATGGCTCGGCGGGGGCTCGGATCGGCGCGAAGCGGCACTGCGTAGAAGAAGAAGCCGGCGTCCAGGACGACCGTGATGCCGAAGAAGACCCACCCGAGGTGGGCGACGAACACCAGTGCCAGCGCCAGGGCCGACACGACGCCGGTGTAGACGAGGATCTGGCGGACCACCCGGTCCATGTCGGTCACCGACGGCAGCATCGGC
The DNA here is from genome assembly GCA_027306755.1 of Acidimicrobiaceae bacterium. Taxonomy (GTDB): domain Bacteria; phylum Actinomycetota; class Acidimicrobiia; order Acidimicrobiales; family RAAP-2; genus JAJYVT01. The sequence goes on from DAHUZE010000039.1 coordinate 43,332, forward strand.
ACCGATGCCCGGGAGTAGTCGTCCCTGTGGCGGATGGCCAGCGCCCAGAAGTGGGGCGGGGTCCAGGCGAAGACGATGGCGAACATGATCCAGGCTGCCCATGACAGGTGGCCGGTGACGGCGCTCCAGCCGACCAGGACCGGGACGGCGCCGGCCGCCCCGCCGATCACGATGTTGCTGGAGAAGCGCCTCTTGAGCCACATGGTGTAGACGCCGACGTAGAACAGGGCGGCGGCCAGGGCCAGCAGGGCGGACAGGAGGTTGACCGTCAGCCAGAGCAGCAGGAAGGCGCCGACCTCGAGGGCCAGGGACAGGGCGAGGGCCTCAACCGGGGTGACCACGCCCGACACCAGCGGCCGCTTCTTGGTCCGGTCCATCACGGCATCGATGTCCCGGTCGTAGAACATGTTGAAGGCGTTGGCCCCACCAGCGGCGAAGGTGCCGCCCACGACGGTCAGGGCCACGAGCCGGAACGAGGGGACCGTGGCCGAGGCCACGAACATCGCCGGGACGGTGGTGATCAGGAGCAACTCGATGATGCGGGGCTTCGTTAGGGCCACCAGGCCCGCGACGCGCGGCGGGACCGAGAGGAACGAGCGACTTCGAGCCCCCGCGCTCGATAACTGCTGCACGTGCAGACGTTAGCCGCTCCCGACGGGTGATTGCATGACGCAAGCGGGACGCAGCCCGGACGGCTTGTCGGGAGGGTCCACGAAGCGGCGATCCGCCGACGATAGGGTCGCGTCGTGGACGCCGCAGCAGTCGTCGTGCTCATCGCGGCCGTCGTGGCCAGCGTGGGCGCCGTGGTGGCCCTGGTGGCGGCCTGGGTCCTGGTCGGGCAGGTGCGGCGCCTCGAGCGTGGCATCGAGTCGCTCCGGCACGAGACCCTTCCCCTCATGCAGGACGCCCGGACCGCAGCCGACCTGGCCGCCACGGAGATCGCCCGGGTCGGCGCCGTCCTCGCCGACACCGAGTCGGTGACCGCCACCGTGGACCGCGCCGCCCGCGCCACGCGCCGCGCGTTCGCCAACCCGGTGGTCAAGGTGCTGGCCTGGCGGGCCGGGGCAGTCGGCGGGATGCGCCGGCTCCGGCACGGCGATCGCCTTCCCGAGCGCCCCGTACCGGTCGCACTGGTGGAGGCGCGCCGCATGGAGGGCCGCCGTCCGGAGGCCCGCCGGGCCGTGGCGAGGGGCCGGTGATCCGCCGGCCGCTCTGGCTGGGGGCTGGCGTGGCGCTCGGCGTGGGAGGCACGCTGTGGGCCGAGCAGAGGGTCAAGCGCCAGGTTCGGAGGCTTTCCGCCGCGCTGACGCCGGAAGCCGCGGCCTCTGAGCTGCGGCGGTCGGCCCGGTCGGCCGCCAACCGGCTGCGGGCGGCCGTGGACGACGCCCGGGTGGAGCGGCTGCGGCGCGAGGCGGAGCTGTGGACCGACATCGAGGGGGACCGGTCCCCAGTCTTCACGCTGCCCCGCCCCAGCTGAGGAAGGCCATTGGCAGCATCGGTAGGCTGCCCCGGTGGACAGAGCGCAGCCCGGCCGGGCGTGACGCCGTGACCCGGGCACTCGCCGTCGATCTGGGCGAGCGGCGGATCGGCATTGCCGTCAGCGACTCGGCTGGGACCATGGCATTCCCGCGCCCCCGCCTGGACCGCAGCGGCAGCCGGCCGGCGGACCACCGGGCCATCGCCGCCTTGGTGGAGAGCGAAGGGGTCGAGGTGGTGGTGATCGGATTGCCGCTGTCGCTGGACGGTCGCCAGGGCCCTGCCGCCACGACCGCAGGCAGGGAGGCGGAGGAGCTTGCCGCCGTCCTGGAGCCGCTGGGCGTGCAGGTGGAGTTGCAGGACGAACGGCTCACGACGGTGTCTGCCCACTCGGCCATGGCCTCGGCCGGCAAGCGCTCGGCGGAGCGCCGGGCCGGCGTGGACAGCGCGGCGGCCACCGTGCTTTTGCAATCATGGCTGGAACGTCGATGAGTGCTCCCTCCGACAACCCGCCGCGCCGTGGGCGCCACGTCGCGCCGGCCCCGCTCTGGGACTGGGAAGACGCCGGGCCCCGCGACCGTGACGGGGGCACCGCCGTCGCTCTGGGTGACGGGGACACCCCGCCGCGGGGGGTGCCGCCGGTGGTGGTGCCTCGCAATCTGGGCGCCCCCGACCGCAACGCCGATGACGGTTCGAGCAGTGCCCAAGGCGGCCAACGCCATCGCCGGGGTGGTTCCCGCCACCGGCGGAGGATGCGGCTGAACCGCCGGGGCAGGCTGCTGCTCCTGGGGGTGGGGGCGCTCGTCCTCGTCGTGGTGGGACTGGTGGCGTGGGTGCAGGCGGAGTCCAGCTCGTCCGGGCGCCCGGGCGCTCCGGTGCTCGTGCACGTCCGCAGCGGGGAATCGGTGAGCGCAGTGATGGCTACCCTCACACGGGACGGCGTCATCGGAAGCTCGCTGGCGTTCCAGCTCTGGTCGGTGCTGCACGGCCAGCCCACCCCCCGTCCGGGCCTGTACCAGCTGCGCCGGAACCTCTCGTTCGCGACCGCTTCCGCCCAGCTCACGGCCGGCCCCAACGTGTTCGCGCTGACAATCCAGCCCGGCACGACGGTGGCCGAGATCGCCAACCAGCTGTCCCAGCTGCCGGGCAACCTGGCCCAGGCGTTCGTGAACGACGCCCGCACCGGGCGGGTGCCGTCTCCCTACCAGCAGCCGGGCGGCCGCAGCCTGGAGGGGCTGATCGGCGCCGGGACGTACCAGATCACGCCGGGTGAGTCGGCGAAGGCGCTGCTGGGCGCCATGGTGGCCCGCTTCGACGCCGAAGCCAAGTCCGTCGGCTTGTCCCCGGGCACCACCGCCAACGGCGTGAGCGCCTACGGCGTGATCACCGTGGCCTCCATCGCCATGAAGGAGGGGTACTTCTCCCAGTACTTCGGCAAGGTGTCCCGGGTGGTCTACAACCGGCTGGCCAACGGCATGACCCTGGACATGACATCCACCGTCCTGTACTCCCTCGGTCAGGACGGCGGGACGGTGACCCCGGCCGAGGAGCAGGTGACAACGCCGTACAACACGTACCTGCGCCCCGGGCTCACCCCCACGCCGATCTGCACGCCCTCGGTCGCCGCGCTGCGGGCCGCCGCCGCGCCGCCGGCCGGGACATGGCTCTACTTCGAGCTGACCACAGCCAAGAAGGGCGTCATGGTGTTCTCGGCGAGCTACACAACACAGCTGGCCGCCGAGCAGCAGGCGGCGCAGAACGCCGCGGCCTCGCCGTCCGCCCAGACCGGCGCGGGCGCGGGGTCGTGAGCGGCCCCCGGCGGCCCCGGGCGGGCTGGCCGTCGGCGGCGTCGCCCGTGGTGGGGGTGATCGGAGATCCGGTGGCCCACTCGCTGTCGCCGCTGCTCCACAATGCGGCCTTCAGCGCTCTCGGGCTCGACTGGGTGTCCGTGGGGTTCCCGGTGCCGGCCGGCCAGGTTGGCGCCGCGGTGTCCGGCATGCGGGCGCTGGGCTTGCTGGGACTGTCGGTCACCATGCCCCACAAGGAGGCGGCGGCCGCCCTGGCCGACCGGTGCAGCCCGACCGCAGCGCGACTGGGTGCCGCCAACTGCCTGGCGCGGGAGCGGAGCGAGATCGTCGGGCACAACACCGACGGCCAGGGCTTCCTCGATGCCCTGCGGCGGGCCACCGGGTTCGAGCCGGAGGGGCTCGGTGCCGTGGTGGCCGGCGCAGGGGCGGCGGCGAGGGCGATCGTCCTGGCCCTGGTCGGAGCGGGCGCGCGCCAGGTGGCGGTGGTGGCCCGGACACCGGCCCGGGCGGGAGCGGTGGCGGCGCTGGCCGGCCCGGCTGGGCGCGTCGGGGTGCCCGGCGACGCGAGCCGGTCCGACCTGGTTGTTGACGCCACGCCGGTGGGGATGGCGGGCGGGCCGGCCGAGTCCCACCCACCGCTGGTTCCGGCCGCGCTGCTGGGACCCGGCCAGGTGGCGGCCAGCCTGGTGTACCACCCGCTGATCACCCCGTGGCTGGCGACGGCCTCGGCCCGGGGAGCGACCACCCTCGGCGGCCTGGGCATGCTCGTCCACCAGGCGGCGGCGCAGATCACGCTGTGGACGGGCCGGCCGTCGCCCGTGGAGGCCATGTGGCAGTCCGCCCAACGGGGGATGCTGACCGGCTGACCGCCCGGCAGGCCAGGAGTGCCCCGACCGGCGCCCGGCTCGCCGGTAACCTTGCCCCGGTGCAGACCCAGTACCGACTCGGGACCGGCGCACGGCGCTCGTCGTCGGCCCGCACCAGTCGGCGACCGCTCATGGGACGCCGCCCGACGGTGGTGGTGGACCCGTTCCTGGTGCTGGCGGCCGCGGCGGCAGCGGTGATCGGGGTGGTCATGGTGTACACCGCCACCCGGGGCACGCTCCTGCAGGCCGGGTCCAGCCCCACCTACTACCTCAAGCGCCAGGCGCTCTTCGTGCTCCTGGGGCTCGTGGTGATGGCGGCGGTCGGATTGTTCGACTACCGCAAGCTCGAGTCCTTCGGCATGCTCCTCTACGGCCTGTCGCTCTTCGTGCTGGTGGCGGTGATGATCCCGCACGTGGGCTCCCACACCCTCGGCTCGACGCGGTGGTTCAACCTGGGTCCGCTCCAGCTCCAGCCGTCGGAGTTCGCTGTGCTCGGCATGATCATCGCCGTCGCCACCTACTGCACGAGGCGACCAGACGGCCTGACGTGGCGGGACGTGGTTACGGTCCTGGTGCTGGGCGGCGTGCCGATCGGGCTGGTCATGATCCAGCCCGACCTGGGGACCGGCATCATCATGTCCGTCATCCTGCTCGTGATGCTGGTGGTGGCGGGGCTCCCGAACCGGCTCCTGGTCCTCCTGCTCCTCGGGGCGGTCGGGGTTGTGGCCCTGGTCTTGGGGGGCGGCCTGCTGCACCATTACCAGATCCTGCGCATCACCAGCTTCCTGCACCAGTCGACAAAGCACCCGACGGGCACACTGGCGGGAGCCGTCTACAACCTCCAGCAGGCCAAGGACGCCATCGGCGCTGGCGGCCTGACCGGCACCGGGCTCACGCACGGGGCCGCCACCAACCTCGGCTACGTCCCCGAGCAGCAGACCGACTTCATCTTCACCGCAGTGGGCGAGCAGCTGGGGTTCGTGGGGGCGGTGGGCGTGCTGTCCGTCCTGGGCCTGGTGGCGTGGCGGGTGCTCCGGGCGGGCCAGCTGGCCCGGGACGACTTCGGCCGGCTCATCTGTGTGGGCGTCTTCACCTTCGTGGCCTTCAGCACCTTCCAGAACGCCGGGATGACCATGGGCATCATGCCCATCACCGGGATCCCCCTGCCCTTCATCAGCTACGGGGGGACCGCGGTCATCGCCTTCTTCAGCGGCATCGGCCTGGCGCTGAGCGTCTACGCCCGGCGCGCCGCTTAGGGCCGGCCGGTTGCCCACGAGAGGACCCGCGCCCGGGCGCAGCTTCCGCATCGTCACCGTGGCCTCCGTCCGCGTGGCCCTGCCCGACCAGTACCCGACGCTGGTCCTCGAGGATGCCGAGGTCCCGGGCCGGACGCTGGCCTTCCGGATCGGCCTGGGCGAAGGTGCCGCGCTGGCCCACGCTCTCGACGGGACGTTCGGAGCCCGGCCGTCGACCCATGACCTCTTCGCCAGCGCGCTCCAGCGATTTGCCGTGGACGTGCTGGCCGTGCGGCTGGTGGGGCGGGTGGGACCTACCTACCTGGCGGAGCTGGACCTCGTGGGCGGCCACGGCCGGGAGGTGCTCTCGTGCCGCCCGAGCGACGGCATCTGCCTGGCCCTCCGCCAGCGGGTGCCCGCACCTCTGCTGGCCGACGACCGGCTGTTCACCGGGGTCGGGGACCTGGTCCCCGGCGAGGTGCCGCAAGACGGCGGCGCAGCCCCGCAAGACGGCGGCGGGGAGGGCCAGCCGGTGGCGCCGGCCGACACCAGCGCCTGATCCGGGCTCAGGGGGCGGCGATGAACGGTGTGCCCTCGGGGAAGCTGACCCCGATTGCCCGCTCGGTGGTCGACGAGCCGCCCTCCTCGGACACCCGCATCAGCAGGGCGATGAGCACGTAGTTGGCCACCAGCGAGGAACCGCCGTAGGCCACGAAGGGCAGCGTGATCCCGGTGAAGGGGAGTAGGCGGATCACCCCGGCGATGATGAAGAAGGCCTGGAAGCCCAGCACCGTGGTGAGGCCCACGGCCACCAGCCGGGAGAAGTCCGAACGGGCGGCCTGGGCGGCCCGCAGCCCGGCGCCGATGAGCAGCACGAAGGCGACCACCACCGCGGCGGCGCCCACGAACCCCAGCTCGTCGGCGATGGCGACGAACACCATGTCCGAGGTGATCCCGAAGATGTACCCGGCGTAGCCGTCGGTGCCCAGCCCCGATCCGACGATGCCGCCGTGGCCCAGCGCGAAGTAGCCCTCCCCGAGCTGGGAGTTGTAGGCGGCGTGGAGCCATTGGTTCATCCGTGTCTGCACCTGGTGGAACTCGTGGGCCGCGAAGATCGCCCCCACCACGAACAGGCCGACGGAGAGCAGGATGTAGGCCCAGCGGCCGGTGGCGATCCACAGGAGCACCACGAACATCGTGAAGATGAGCATGGCGAACCCGACGTCGTTCTCGAGGGCGATGACGCCCATGGCGAAGGCCCAGAACAAGAGGATGGGCACCAGCGGGCGCGGGTCGACGAACAGGCGGTTGCCCAGCCGCGCCGTGGGGATGGAGAGCAGCTCCTTGTTCTCCGCGAAGTACGAGGCGAAGAAGATGACGAGCAGCAGCTTGGCGATCTCCACCGGCTGGAACTCGATCGGGCCCAGCTTGACCCACAGATGGGTCCCATTGATGGGCACGCCGATATGGGGCACGAGCGGCGCCACCAGAAGGAGCCCCGCCACCAGCAGGAGCAGGTAGCGGTACCGGTCCAGGTCCCGGGAGCGGCGGACCACGAGCAGCGTGCCGATGTAGCACAGGATCCCCACCACGGCCCAGGTGGCCTGGGCCTTTGCCGCCGGCGGTGTCCAGCGGACGATGACCACGTAGCCGATGCCGTTCAGCAGCGCGGCGAGGGGCAGGATGACGGCGCTGGCATTGGGCAGCAGCCACCGGTTGGCCAGGTGGGCCACCATGGCCATGCCGAGGATCACCGCCAGGATGGGTCCGACGTGGGGCGGGATCTTGTTCTTGGCGCCGATCTCGGCCACCACGTAGAGCGCCACGGTGATGGCAGCGACCATCACGAGCAGGCCGAGCTCGGTCCGGCGCCGCGGCTTGGGGCCGCGGCGCCAGACCGGGATCCGCCGTACCGGACTGGCCGGCGCCTCGAGGGCTGTGGTGGTCGCCACCGCCGAGAGCGTAGCGGCGGCCTGTACGCTTGAGGTGACCATGGCCCTGCAGCGCGCGCCCCTCGATGGCGACCTGCCGGCGGGACGCGACTCGAACGGTGGCGGCGCGCCGCTCTCCGGGGCCGCCGCCGGCTCCTCGCCCCCCTGCACCTCGCTCCCGTCCCCGGGGTCCGGGCCGGGGGCGACCGGTGACCGGCCGCTGACCGGTGAGCGCCGGACCGTCCCGGTGCGCGAGGCCATCGCCGCCTACGGCCCGGACCGGTACACGAACAAGGAGCTCTCACGCCTGGAGTTCCTGACACGGCTCCTGGACCTGTCGGCGGACACCCGCCTCCCGGTGCTCGAACAGGTGAAGTTCATGGCCATCTTCTCCGAGGGCCTGGACGAGTTCTTCCAGGTGCGGGTGGCGGGACTCCAGGACAAGCTGCTGGCCGGGGTGCGGGCGCGCTCGGTGGACGGGCTGCGGCCGGGCGAGCAGCTGGCCGCCATCCGGGGCAAGGTCGAGCGCCTGGTGGACCGCCAGGACCGCATCTTCCTCGACGTGCTGGTGCCGCGCCTGGCCGAGGCCGGCGTCCGCTGGTCCGACTGGTCGTCGCTGGACGACGACGACCGGGCCTACCTGGTGGACGTGTTCCACCGGGAGATCTACCCCGTCCTCACCCCGCTCGCGGTGGACCCGGGCCACCCGTTCCCCTACATCTCCAAGCTCTCGCTGAACCTGCTGGTGGAGGTGGGGGACCCGTCCACCGGGGACCGCCGGATCGCCCGGGTCAAGGTCCCGCCCGTCATCGCGCGCTTCGTGGTCATGCCCGACGGCGAGCGCTTCGTCCCCCTCGAGCAGGTCATCGCCGCCCATCTCGACACCCTGTTCCCGGGAATGACGATCGGCGAGCACGACACGTTCCGGGTGACCCGCAACGCGGACCTGGCCCTCGAGGAGGACGAGGCGGACGACCTCCTCGTCGCCGTCGAGATGGAGCTGCGCCGCCGGCGCTTCGGGAGCGCTGTCCGCCTGGAGGTCACCGCGGGTGCCGACGCGGAGCTGGTCGAGCGCCTCCGGGACGAGCTGGAGGTCCCCGCCGACGGGGTGTACCGCATGGACGCCCCGATCGACCTGTCGGGCCTGTGGGCCGTGTACGCCCTGGACCGTCCCGACCTCCATGCCGAGACGTGGACGCCCATGACGCCCCCCCACCTGGCTACGGCGGGCAACGCCCCCAAGGACCTCTTCGACGTCCTTCGGGAGCGCGATGTCCTCGTGCACCACCCCTACGACTCCTTCGCCACCTCCGTGGAGGCCTTCGTGGCCCAGGCGGCCGACGACCCGGACGTCGTGGGGATCAAGCAGACCCTCTACCGGACGTCGGGGGATAGCCCCATCGTGGCCTCGCTGATCAATGCGGCCGGGGCCGGCAAGCAGGTGGCAGCCATCGTGGAGCTGAAGGCCCGCTTCGACGAGCAGGCCAACATCGGCTGGGCCCGGGCGCTGGAGGAGGCGGGTGTCCACGTCGTGTACGGCCTCGTCGGCTTGAAGACCCACTCCAAGACCGTGCTGGTGCTCCGGCGCGAGGACGACGGCATCCGGCGCTACTGCCACGTCGGGACGGGCAACTACAACTCCCGCACCGCAGCCGTCTACGAGGACCTCGGCCTGCTCACCTCCGACGCCGAGATCGGCGCGGACGTGGGCGACCTGTTCAACTACCTCACGGGGTTCAGCCGGCAGGCCGGCTACCGCCAGATCCTCGTGGCGCCGGTCACGCTCCGCCAGGGCATGCTCGACCTCATCGGTGAACAGGCTGCGGCCGGACCGGCCGGCCGCATCGTGCTGAAGGTCAACGGCCTGACCGATCCCGAGATGATCGACGCCCTCTACGGGGCTTCGCGCGCCGGCGTGCCCATCGATCTCGCGGTGCGGGGCCAGTGCAGCCTCCGCCCCGGCGTGCCCGGTCTGTCGGACACCATCTCGGTGCGCTCGATCGTGGGCGAGTTCCTCGAGCACTCCCGCATCTACCGGTTCGGCGGCACGCGGGACGACGTGCCGGACCGGGTGCCTCCCCCGGCCGGCCCCGGCCTGCCGCTGCAGCTCCACATCGGCTCGGCCGACCTGATGGAGCGCAACCTCGATCGCCGCATCGAGGTGCTGGCGCCGGTGCGCGATCCCGAGCTGCAGGCGCGCCTGCTCGAGATCCTCGACCTGGTGTTCGCCGACGACGTGAACACGTGGGTGCTCCGGGACCGGAGCTGGGAGCGGCTGTGGACGGTGCACGGGACCGACTCCCAGCGGCGCCTGAAGGAGCTGGCAGTCGAGCGGGCCCGCCGCCGGCGGGACGTGGACTCCCGCCCCGCGGACGCCGAGCCCTGAGCGCTCAGGAGGCTCCGGGGTCGGCCCGCGGCACATGGCGCGTGCCGGGCCTCCGGCGCAAGCCGTCCCGGCTGAAGCGCAGCGACAGGTAGCAGGCGCCCCCGGCCGGGATGGGCAGCCAGAAGTTGACCAGGCGGTAGGACAGCACGCCCAGGATGGCGACCGCCTTGGGGA
>DAHUZE010000057.1 GCA_027306755.1 Acidimicrobiaceae bacterium
CGAACGGCCATCAATCCCTACCTGGGCCGGTACCGGACCGGGCCCCAGAAGCCCTCCTCCAAGCTGATCCAGAGCGACCTGCTCATCTCCATCGACTCCCGCGGGTTCGTGGAGGGCGGGGTCGAGTTCATCGGCTACGACGCCAAGGGCAACGAGCAGAGCGAGCTGCTCGCCCTCTACGACTTCCACGCCGTCGGCGGCGACGTCGTCGCCAACATGGTGAGCAACCTCGGCAATCCCATCTACGGCCGAATCACCTTCCACCGCCTCGGCACCACGCGGAACCTGGTCGTCACCGTCCGCCCGTCCGTCTACGCCGGCGCGGCTCCGGTCGTCTACCGCTACCTGGGTGGCGGGGTCGCACCGCGCGCAAGCATCCGGCCGCACGCCGGTCGCGCGTCCCGGTGGACCGCGGGATGGGGCTCCCCAGCCGCCACCGTGGGGCGCTACCACCTCGCCCCCGTCGGTGGCACCGGGGGGGTGACAGGCGGGGAGCTGACCATCTTCATGCGCCAGGTCCGCAAGGGCCTGCCCCTGGCGCCGAGCGGCGTCCTCCATCTCGTCTCGAAGCGATTCAGCATCGTGCTGTACCTCACCGAGCTGCGATCCCAGGGAACGCACCGGGCTGCCAGCGTCAATGCCGGGGCATTCCTCGGGCCGGTCATCGGCGCCCTCAGCGGTGCCAGCACGCGGACCGGGGTCGTGGTGGCCACCCTGCGCGCCGCGGGCCTGCCCACGGTGCAGCTGCGGTTCACGCGCTTCGCAACGAGCCCGCAGCCCTGAAGTTGCGGGACGGCGCGTGCCCCGCTCGTCCCGCCTACGCGAGGCCCGTCTGAGGGGAGTCCCACCCCCCACCACCGAGTCGCGGCCCGGTACCAGTCGTCCGCGCCGCCATGCGCTGATGGCCGCGGCGCTCGTGGTGGCCCTGCCCGTCGCGGTCGGGGGGTGTGCCACCAGCGCACCCCGATCGGGCCGCCCGCCGGCCCGCACCGTCGGCTGGCCGTCATTCGGCAACACCGCCTCGGGCACGCGCTACTCCGATCTCAGACAGGTGGACACTCGGAATGTGGCCTCGCTCCAGGTAGCCTGGCACCGGGCGGAGGGCGACGGGCTCTCCACCTGGGAGTCGTTCCCCATCGTTGACGGACACACGATGTACGTCACGAGCGGGACCGATCAGGTGGAGGCCCTCAATGCAGCGACGGGTCGTCTCCTGTGGTCGTACACCCCGCTCGTGAACTTCTTCGTTCCCGGGGCCGGACCGCTGGTTGTCCCAACCAACCGGGGGGTTGCCGTCTGGGACCGACGCGTCTACCTCACGACCCTGGACGATCGGCTCATTGCCCTCAGCGCGGCATCCGGACGCCAGCTCTGGCAGACGCAGGTCGCCAGCCCGAGCGCCGGCTACGTGGAGACCGCGGCGCCCACCGCCGCCAGCGGCGTCGTGTATGTGGGCAACTCGTCCGGGGCCGAGAGCGTGCGGGGGTTCGTCGCCGCGTTCAGCGCCCGCACCGGACGGCTGCTCTGGCGCACCTACACCGTGCCGCCAGCCGGTCACGGGTGGGTCGCCCGCGCCGGCAACCACGGCGGCGGCGACGTGTGGATGCCACCGACGGCGGATCCCGCCGCCGGCACGGTGTACGTCGCGACTGGGAATCCGACCCCGGCGCTCATCCCCGCGATCCGGCCCGGGTGCGATGCCCACAGCGACTCGACCCTGGCCCTCGCGATCGCCACCGGAAAGCTGCGGTGGGCGCGTCAGGCGATCTGCGGCGATGCCTGGGACTACGACACCGATGAGCCGCCGATCACGTTTCGTCTCGACATCGGGGGGCGACTGACCCCGGTCGTGGGCGACGGGAGCAAGGCGGGAGTCTACACGGTGAGACTGGCGGCGACCGGGCGAGTGGTGTCGCGATCCCGCTACCTCACCCCGTACACCCAGCCCCATCGCGTTCCCACCCGGCTCGGCGTCGACCTCTGCCCCGGGGCGTTCGGCGGCCTCGAGTACTCCCCTCCCGCGTTCGACCCGCTCACGGGAGCCGTCTACGTTCAGGGCGTGCGAGCCTGCATGCGGTACACGGCGCTCCGGCCAGGCCCCGCCGCCGATCGGACGGTCATCGGTGGAACATACACGCTCCTGCGGACTCCGCCGCCGGCTGGTTCCGTGGTCGCGCTCCAGGCTCAAACCGGCCGGATCCTGTGGTCAGTCCCCCTCCCGCGACCCGCCGTGGGGGGAACCCTGGCCACCGCCGGCGGGCTGGTGTTCGCCGGCGACGACGATGGCCGTCTCTATGGATTCGATGCGAGAACCGGCAGGATCCTCTGGTCGGAGCGCATCGGCCTGCCGTTCGGCTCGGGACCGATCACGTACGCGGTGAACGGGATCCAGTACCTCGCAATCGTGGCCGGCGGGTCGCAGCTGGCGCTGCTGGAGGGCATCCGGACCGGCGGCGAGCTCGTCGTCTACCGGCTGCCCCGCCGCGCCGGCGACCCGGGACGGCTGCACGCAAAGGTTTGACCATGCCTGGCGTGGGCTCGCCCTCCGACCGAATGCCGGGGGCGTTCCCTCCCGTCCCGCCGCGGGTCCCGCCGTCGCGCTCGTCGGCCCGCGGCACCGCCTCGCGGGTGGCCTCATGGTCGCGGCCGTGCCCTGACCCCGATCTTCGGTCCCAAGGGGCCAGCCCCACCGCCCCGACCCCCTCGGTCCCGGACGCCGCACCAGCACGCCATCCCCGCGCTCCGGCGGCAATGTGGGCTCCCTCAGCTTCAATCCGCCATGCCCGAGGCACTGGCCGCCGATCGGCTCGGACCTCAGCTCGCCCAGCCGCCCCGTTCGTCGCTACCCCGTTCGAGGCGAAGGTGTGGGCCGGCTGGGATCACGCCAGGGCACCCGCTGGCCGCGGCCAGCACGACTGTCCGGAGTGGGAGCGGTGCGACTCCGGGACCCGATCCCCCTACCGGCCCGACCACGCGGAGCCGAGGAGGCCGCGGTGATCAAAGGGGGGCACACGCGCACCGCGGAATGGGTGCGGCCGGACGTCTGCCGGGGTCCGAGGGAACGCCACGGTCACTGGCTCGCCCAGGTCGCGCGCTCGGGCGCCGAGTTCTGCGAGCGTCGGCGAGGGTGGTGCCCAGTTCACCGCCCCGCCAGATCCACGCCGCCGGGGAGCTGCGGCCAGCCACGGGCGGTCCGCGATGCGCCATGCACCGAGTCCGTGTCCGAGAGGCCAAGCGGGCCAGGGAGCCGGTGCATCGCATCGCATGCACGGGCCGCCCTGAGCCGAAAGGGACAGGTCAAGGGCCGCTACCGCCCTCGGACTCCGGCTTTGCGGGCTGGTCGGGGACCTCGCGCGGCCATGCTCGACCGCAGCGGCGAGTCGCGCGGACTGCCGGCTCGCCCGCCCGATCCACCTGCGCACCCCCAATCGCCCTGGCCGCTGCCTGCGCCCCGCCGGCCGCATGGAGCGATCGGGGGACAGCGTGCGCCGACGGCCGTGCGCGGCGTGGCCAGGGCCTCAGCGGAGCGGACCAGACCGCCCGCCGGAGCCGACCGCGGTCAACACCGCTTCGGGTGAGTTCGGGCGTCAGCGTGATCGTGGATGGGCCCCTCGCACCTCGACGTCCCGGCGTTCGTCGCCCGGTCGCTCGTGGATGAGGCGGCGCGCACCCCAGGGGCGGACAGCCCTGGCACTGGCCCGGGCCGACGATCTCGGTGAGCCGTCGGAAACCCCGCCACCGATCTGGGACCCGGCCCGCCAGGCCCCACTACTCGCCACCCGTGGTACCATCCGCTGACGTTCGGTGAGCGAGCGTCGCCATCGAGCTCAGGCTGGTCGTGGCCGGGGGGGACGCCGGCCCAGGGGGTGCACACATCCGACGAGGGGTGGTGAGACGGCTCGGCGGGCGCCGCTCAGCGGCGGGGCAGTTCGCGAGTTTCCGCGTGTGGGCTGGTCTTGGTGTTCGGATAACAGGCCCATGGGGGGCCGTCAAGGGTCGGCGGATCCTGCGCCGGACGCCGCTGGTGGCGCTGCTGGCGGCCTGCGTCGGCGCGGTCGCCGCCTGCAGTGGAGCGGGTCCGGTCTACCACCCCCCCAGCTACCACGACTGGCCGTACTTCGGTCGCGATCGCAACGCCACCCGCTATGCGCCGGAGACCCAGATCAACGCCGGCACCGTGAAGCGGCTCGGGATCGCCTGGAGCACAGGGCTCGGCCCCGGCCAGTACCTGGTCGAGGGCTTCCCACTCGAGGTCGGTGGCACCCTCTACCTCACCACCTCAACCGACGAGGTCCAGGCGTACAACGCGGCCACCGGCCACCTCAAATGGCAGTACACGCCGGTCGTGGACTTTTCGGCCTCGCAGGGGGTTGGCGGTTACGGCGTCACCGTCAATCGGGGCGTGGCCGTGTCGGACGGGAAGGTGTACGAGGTGACGTTCGACGATCACCTTCTCGCCATCAGCGCCGCAACCGGCGAGGAGTTGTGGTCGTCGGCCGTGACCAACCCATCGAGCGGCGCCTACGAGACCATGGCGCCGACTGTCTATGACGGGCTGGTCTTCGTCGGCGTCTCCGGCGGTGACGCTGGCGTACGAGGATTCGTGGCGGCGTACAACGCGCAGACGGGTCGCCAGGTGTGGCGCTTCTACACGGTTCCGGCACCGGGGACCGGTTGGGTGCCCAAGGACGGTGGGGGCGGAGCCGTGTACATGCCCCCGACGGTCGACACGCGCACCGGGCTGGTGTACGTCGGCACTGGCAACCCCTCCCCCACCATCGTCGGGGTGAATCGTCCCGGTCCTGACCTCTACAGCGACTCCATCCTCGCACTGCGGGCACGCACCGGAAAGCTCGTCTGGTACCACCAAGAAGTGGCCCACGACCTGTGGGACTACGACGCGGAGTCCCCGGTCATGATCGTGGACACCCGCATTCATGGACGCACGGTGAGCGCCGTCGCGGAGGCCGGCAAGAGCGGCTACTTCTTCCTGATGAACGCCCGCACTGGGAAGGACCTCTTCCCCCGGCTGGCGTTCGTCAAAGAGCACCACACGCCGCCGACGACCAAGGGCACGCTCGAGTGCCCGGGTCCAGTCGGCGGATCCCAGTACTCGCCGCTGGCCTTCGACCCGCAGACGAACGCCGCCTACGTGTCGGGGATCAACCTCTGCTTCGTGCTCACCGTCAACACCAAGGTCAAGCAGGGCGAGAAGTCATTTGGCGGGCTGCGATCGATTCCGGCCAAGGAGAAGCCGTCCGGCACCTTCTCAGCCGTGAACCTCGGCACTGGCCGATTCCTCTGGCGCCGGACCATGCCCACGCCGATGATCGGCGGTGCAACCGCCACCGCCGGCAACCTGGTCATGACCGGGGACCAGCACGGCACCTTCTACATCATGAACGCGCGCACGGGCCGCACCCTGTGGACCGCCAATCTCGGCCTCGCATTCGGCTCCGCCCCCATCGTCTACTCGGTCGGACGCACCGAGTACATCGCCGTCGCCCTGGGCGGCTCGGCCACGACGCTCGGGAGTCGGTTGGGGCCGATCGGGGCCCGGCTCGTCGTGTTCAAGCTCGGCGGCAAGCCGGTGGCCCGCTGACCGCGAGGCCGGGACGGTGCGCTCCGACGGATCCGTTGGATTCGTGTACAATTACAAATGGCCACGACCGACATGGGCCTCAACGTTCCACAGGCCCGGTCCACAGGCGAGGTCTCGACGCATTGTGATCAGCGGTTGGCTGGACGCGGTCCGTTGGCGTGCCTGCGACGCTGCATCTTCAACCCGCATGGGAGGCTGACATGCACGGCGACGATCCACGGAACGTATCCGACCTTGAGGAGACAACAGCCGGCGGGCCGGTGATCGCGACCTCGGCCCGTCTCGGCGGGCGCGGGTGGCGGC
>DAHUZE010000060.1 GCA_027306755.1 Acidimicrobiaceae bacterium
GGTGGTGCTTCTCATCATGGGCATCCTGATGGCGATCGCGATCCCTACGTTCCTCGGCGTGACCTCGGTCGCGAACGACCGGTCGACCCAGTCGAATCTGACCAACGCCTTGACGTCTGCCAAGTCCCTGTACGCGCAGGCCGCCGGCTACGTCACACCGGCCAAGATGACCACGGACCTCAAGAAGGCCGAGCCCGAGTTCACCTACGTGACGGGTCCGAGCCCGGCGCAGGCCACCCTGTCGGTCTACACGACGGGTACCGGGACAACGACGACAACCCTGGGCACCAAGCTGGTGCTGGCCGCGTTCATGACAAAGACGAAGGTGTGCTGGTTCGCCATCGACAACGAGTCGGGCACAACGGCGGGCGTCACCTACGGCTACACAGCCGCACTGACCAAGACAACCTGCAAGGCCACAACGGTCAAGACAAAGACAACGGGAACGAAGGTTGCCACATCGTTCGAGTACGGCCCCAGGTGGCCGACAGCGCCGGCCGGGAAGTGATCCGGGCAGTCCGCTGCACCGTCTGACGTGACGACCGAACGGGCCCCCACGGTGTGGGGGCCCTTCCGCGTCGCCGTTGGTTGTCCGAATGGGGGGAGTCCGAGGACCATGGACGCAGGAGCAGGCTCCGTCCCGACCCGCGCGCACCTGATCGTCGCCGGCGTAGCCGTGGTCGCCACCGGGATGGCCTACACCCTGCTGTGGGGACCCGTCGTCCTCCACGTTCCGGTCTGGGTGGTCCCGGGTGACATCTGGGGCACGTTCCGTGACGCCCACATCGTCGGCTGGGGCGGAGAGGGAATCCTCTACGCGTCGGACGTCCAACGCCTGACCGGGTACATCAGCCTGCCGGGGATGCCAGCACTGCTGGCGCCCGTCGCCATGCTCTCAGGCGCCCTGAACCTGAGCGAGTCCCTTCCACTGACGCTCTCCCATCCGTCGGCCTGGCTGTTGCTCGGACCTGTGGAGATGGCGCTGGGTGCCAGCGTGCTGTTCCCGTTGGACGCCGTGGCGGCGCGGCTGGGGCTGCGGGGCAGGAGGCGGGCACTCCTCGTGTGGTCTGAGGCGGCGCTGATCTGGCCGGTGGTCACCTTCTGGGGCCACCCGGAGGACCTGATCGCCCTGGGCTTGGGCCTCTACGCCCTCAGGGACGCACGGGACGGAGCCTGGCGCCGCAGCGCTCTGCTGCTCGGTGCCGCCATCGCCTTCCAGCCGCTGGTGATCGTGCTGGCGCCCCTGGTGCTGACCAGTATCCCGTGGCGCCGGTGGGGGGCTGCGATCGGGCTGTCCGCCGGCCCCTCATTGGCCCTCCTCGCAGCGCCACTCGCCCATGCCTGGAGCACAACGGTCTCCCTGTTCGCCAACCAACCCACGTACCCGTCCTCGAACCACCCGACGCCGTGGGTGGCGCTCTCCACGGTGCTCCAGCGTGCATCCCGGGTGCACGGTGCCGTCGTCAGCTCCGCCGCGGCCGGGCACTATTCGATGCATCCCGCGGTCGGGACCCTCGGGGAGACGGTGGCCGGAGGACCGGTGCGCCTCGTTCCCATCGCCCTGTCGGTGCTGGCCGCCGTGTACGCCAGGTGCCGCCGGACAGAGCGCGCCCTGTGGGCTCTGGCCGCCGCCTGCCTTGCGCTCCGGTGCCTCTTCGAGGCGGTGATGACGCCGTACTACGCCGTCCCGGCACTGGCTGTGGGCATCGCACTGGCAGCGGCGCTTTCCTCGAGGCGCTTCCTGCTGGCAGCCGCCGGCGCCGCGTGGTGCACCTGGCTCGGCTACCGCAACGCAGGCACGTGGGGCTACTACCTCCCGGTGGTGACCACGCTCGTGTGGACGCTGGCGAGCGGTTGGCGGCTCAGCACCGCCCCGGCGACACCGTTGCATGCCGGGAACAGGGATGACGAGGAGCCGGCGCCCGAGCCCGTGGCTCCGGTGAGGGTGGGGGCCTGAGCTCTCAGCCGCTGGAGCGGCTCAGCAGGCGGCGCCGCTGCTGTTGGTCGGGTCGAACGGGTCCCGCGTCGCCCCGCACTGAGGCAATGTGACTGTCTTCGCGGGGTTCGCGGCGCGCGTGGAATGCGATGCGGTCAGGACGGCCGCAGGATGCCGGGGAGCCGCCGCCGAGGTGATCTGCAGCCCGACGGTGGTGCCACCGGCTGCGCCCACCAGCACGACCAGTGCCAGTGCCGTGGCCCTGTGTCCGGAGAATCTGTGGTTTCGCATGCGCGCCTCCCGTCTCGGTTGCCGTTGTGCGGCGTGGCTCACCCTGCAGCGCTCGCGGCCTGCGACGTGAAGATGGCCAAGGCAAAAGTGGCAGAGAGCTGGGTCGAACGGTTGGTGCCAGGGCCACCCCCGGTGATCGAGATGCTGTTGATGTCCGTGAGGCGCGGCAGGTTGTAGATGGCCTTCATGAACGTCACCAGGTGGTTGTATGTGCCCTTGACGTCGGCGGAGATCGGGATGGCGAGGTAGGAGGTCCCCGTGGCGGTGACCGGCGTCCCCGGCTGAAGCGACGAGATGCTGACCCCTGCCGCGTTCCCGGCGCTCGAGAGCGTCTGGATGTATGTGTACAGGTCCTCGCTCGTCGGGACGAAGCCCTTGAGCTTGGAATCGATGGCCTGGATCTGGCCGACGTGGTGGGATTCCTGGCGGACGCGCTGGAGCTTTGCCTGATCGAGCACCACGTTCTGCTGGAGCGTCGCCTTCTGGGTCTCGAGCGACGAGAGCTTGTGGGTCTGGGGAAGGAAGAAGGCGAACAACCAGACCAGCATCACCACCACCAAACCGGCAGCACCGATCAGGACGAGCGGCTTCTTCGCCACGCTGAGCACTTGCGACGCCTTGGTCATGGGATTCGCTCCTCAAACTGCTTCAGGCGCTGCGAGTGGACGGCGTTCGTGATCTGGAAGGTGACCGGGAAGCGCACGCCTGTCGAGGCGGAGGCGACCGACCCGCTCAGGGACACGTTGGCCAGACCGGGCGACTTGGCCATGGCCAGGCCGAACTGGGTCACCTCTGTCAGGTTCTTGGTGGCCACTGTGGTCGTGCCGAGGGCGATGTCCTTAGAGCTTGCACCCGAGCCACCAGTTGTGGGTGGGGCTCCTCCGACCGCACCTTCAGGTTTGGACGCCTGCATGTCGAGATTGCCCAGCACTGAGCTGGCCGGGAGGTACTGACCGAACTGGTTGAGCACCACCAGCCAGTCCACCTCGTTGGCCACCAGCGGCTTCAGCTGGCCCTGGAGCGCCGTTACGTCGTTGCCCAGGCGGACGGCCTTGTCGTACTTGGGGATCTGGACGGTGGTGATTGTCTGCACGGTGGACTGCAGCGCGGATACCTGATGTTGCGCCGAGCGAACCGCCAGCACCCTCCAGGCGCTCAGGGCGGCGAGGATGACGAGGACCGCGACGCCCGCGACCACGAGCCCCTTCCGGATCGTGCGCTCGGACCGCCTCGCCAGTACGTCCTGAGGCATGAGGTCGAACCGGGTGCGCGTCGGCCCGTTGAGGGCGAGTCCCAGGGGAACGGCCAGCGTCGGATTGATCTGCTCGGAGTCTGTGGCCGAGATCCCCAGCCGGCTCACGTCCACGAACGACAGCGGGGATGCCTCGAGCACCGGCAGGTCGAGCCCGTCCTGCACCTTGGGCAGCAGCCCGGCGGTCCTGGAGGCTCCGCCGGTCATGAGGACGCGGACCGGAGGGGTCCGGCCCGGCTGCGTCGAGTAGTAGCGGATCGAGTTGTGGATCTCGGCGGCAAGCTCGTCCACCGTGCGGTTGACCGCAGACACCGCCGTTGGGTCCTGCGGTCCGGACATGCCCAGCCGGCGCTTGGTCAGCTCGGCGTCGGCGAACGGGATGTCCAGCGCAGCGGACACGGCCTGGGTCATGGCGTCGCCACCCAAGTCGATGGTGCGGACGAAGAGGAGCGTGCCGCCCTGGTGGACGATCACCATGGTCAGGCCGGCGCCTACGGAGACGACTGCCTCGGGCTCGGTCTCCGAGCCGGGAAGGGTGAAGGCCCGGGACAGCGCCGCCGTGTCCAGGTCGATGGCGATCGGCTCGAGACCCGCGTCCTCCACGGCGGCCAGGACGCCGTCGATCAGGTCCCGGTGGGCAGCGGCGACGAGCACACGGATCAGCGGCATGCCGTCGCCGTCGGCAGTGCGAGAGATGACCGTGGAGGCGAGCGACGTCCGGTCGATGGGGAACGGGACGACGTCCTCGGCCTGCAGGGTCACGGCGGCGTTGAGCTCCTCGGGGGGGAGCGGAGGCAACTCCATCTCCCGGGTGATCGCCCGCAGGCCCGCCACCCCCAAGTGGACCTGGTTGGTCCGGAACCCTCCTTCACGCCAGAGCCGCCGCAGGGCGGCGCTGACCTGGACGGCGTCGCGCACCTCGCCGTCAACGATGGCGCCGTGGGGCAGGCCGACCTGACCGTAGGCCTCGAGGGACGGCTTGCTGCCGTTGTCCACGACAAGCTCGACGGCTCGAAGCGCGCTGGTTCCGATGTCGAGCCCGACGATGCGCTGTGCCATCCCCACTAGCCCCCTTGCCGAGTGGGACGGCCATTCGACCGTTCCACCTCACCGGATCCCGCCGATGAGTGCATCCCCAAAACTTTCCCCAGTGCTGCAGTGGTGACGCAGCGTTGCAAGCCTACTGCCTTTGCGACCAGGGGTCGTGCCACTGCGCGGCCGCTGCCAGCCGCCGGTGTGGCCCGGCGCCGCGCCGGCCCGGCGCCGCTCCGTCCGCCGCATCGGGGTTCTGCGAGGCGCCGCCTGCCCGTAGGATGCGCGGGCATGGCGTCGGTGGTCGCGACAGGACGGTCGGTCTCGGTTCGCTCCGGCGTGGACGGCACCGTGGCGGTCGGGGTGGAGCTCTTGGAGGGCCGGCGGATCGTGCACGCCCGGACGTCTTCGGACTACCGGCGCGGTGCCCTGGCCCGGCACGACGGCGAGAGCCTCACCCGCGCCGCCCAGCTGGCCAGGGAGCTGCGGATCCCGCTGGTGCTGGAACTGTCCTCCAGCGGCGCCGACGTCTCGGTGGGGATCGACGCTCTCCATGGCTGGGGCGGTGCGGCAGCCGCGGTGGCCGCCTGCTCGGGCATCGTCCCGGTGATCGCCGCCGCCGTCGGGCCGGTGGTGTCGGGGCCGGCCCTCCTCCTGGGTCTCGCCGATCTCGTGATCATGGCTCCCGAGGCCGTGGCATTCGTGTCAGGCCCGGCGATGGTCGCGGCATTCACCGGCGTCCGACTGGCGCCACGGGAGCTCGGCGGGGCCGCCGTCCATGCCACCGCCAGCGGGCTGTGCGCCATCGAGGCCGACGACGTGCTGGACGCCGTGGCCGAACTGCTGGAGTTCCTCCCCGACCACGCGGATGAAGAGCCGGCGGTCTTGCCGTCCGGGGACCCGGGCGACCGGCTGGCTCCAGAGCTCCGGACGGTCATCCCCCCGGCAGAACGTGCCTCCTACGACGTGCGGGACGTGATCAGGGCCATCGCCGACGACGGGGCCTTGTCGGAGGTCTGGATGCGGTGGGCCCCCCAGCTGGTGACCTCCTTCGCCCGGCTCGGAGGTCGAGCTGTCGGGGTGGTGGCCAACCAGCCGCGTTCCCTCGCCGGCACCCTGGACATCGCGGCGTCCCAGAAGGGCGCCCGCTTCGTGCGGCTCTGCGACGCTTTCAACCTGCCGATCATCACGCTGGTGGACACGCCCGGCTTCCTTCCAGGCAAGGACCTGGAGTGGCGGGGCATGATCCGCCACGGCGCGGAGCTGGTCTTCGCCTACGGGGAGGCGACCGTGCCTCGCCTGTGCGTGGTCCTGCGCAAGGCGTTCGGCGGCGCCTACATCGTCATGGACTCCAGGGGGCTTGGGAACGACCTCTGCGTGGCGTGGCCGCAGTCCGAGATCGCCGTGATGGGCGCCCCCGGCGCCGTCCAGATCCTGCACCGTCGGACAGCGCCGGCAGATCGGGTGGCCAAGGAGGCCGAGTACCGCGAGCAGCTGCTCACGCCGTGGGTGGCCGCCGAACGCGGCTTGGTCGACGAGGTGATCGATCCGGCGGAGACGCGGATCATCCTTCACCGCGCGCTTCGGGCGCTGGCCACGAAGCGGGAGCTGCTCCGGGGGCGCAAGCACGGGGGGGGCCCGCTGTAGTTCCCGCTAGCAACCATTTCCGCAGGTCAAGCGTCTCTTTTGACTTTCCGGTTCATCGTCACGAAACTGCAATGTGACCCATAGCTAATCCACACGTCGCAGGGGCATGATGGGCATGTGAGTGCAACGAGTCCCGATGCACCGCTCGTGCTCGAGTCGTGCCACAGCACGTGGCTCTTCGACACCGGGCGCATGCGGTTTCGCCGGATCCTGAAGGGCCTCGATCTCGACTCCCGGCAGGCCTCCACTGCGTGGAGGCCCTACTACGGACTCGAGACGGACCCGATGTCGGAATCCTTCGTGGTGCTCTTGAACCCCGAGGGGACCCGGCTTCTGCGATCCTGGAGGCACGTGGAGCGCTGCCCGCAATGCGGCGGCGAGGCCACGGCGGAGCTGTCGATTGACCAGCTTCGCAGCGCAGCGTTGAGCTGACCAGTGTCAACAAGCCGCCTTCGCCGGTGAGGCGACGGCGGCGCCCGTCACGAACCGAGCGACAGCGCGGCCGCGGTGGCCGTCCCGCGGGATCGGCCTGAACGCGTCCGTCCCGTTGCGCCCAAGGCAACGGCGCCCGCCCCGGCGCGAATATCCTTGCGGCGTGGACCGACGCGATCTGGACCGGCTGCTCTCGCTCCTCAGTCAGTGGGAAGCGTCTGACCTGCATCTCAAGGCCGGCGTGGGACCCCGGGTGCGCATCGACGGAGAGCTGCAGCAGATCGCCAACGAGCCGCGATGCACCCCGGATGACACCGAGGTCGTGGCCCGGGCCATCATGTCGCCGGAGGTGGCCGCCGTCTTCGACAAGAACCACGAGGCGGATTTCGCCTATTCGGTGGGCGGGGTCGGCCGGTTCAGGGTGAACGCGTACTTCCAGCGCAGCTCGGTCGCTCTTGCATTCCGCCGAGTCCTCTCGAACCCGGGGTCGGTGAGCGATCTGGGCCTGCCGCCCGTGATCAGCAAGCTTGCGGAGGAGCGCCGGGGGCTGATCCTGGTAACCGGGCCGACCGGATCGGGCAAGACCACCACGCTGGCGGCGATGATCGACCACATCAACCGCGGCCGCACCTGCCACATCATCACCATCGAGGACCCGATCGAGTACCTGCACAACGACCGGATGGCCTCCATCAGCCAGCGTGAGGTCGGGTTCGACACCAATTCCTTCCCGTCGGCGATGCGGGTCGTCCTGCGCCAGGATCCTGACGTCATCTTCGTAGGAGAGATGCGGGACATGGAGACGGCCGCCGCTGCCCTGACGGCAGCCGAGACCGGTCACCTGGTGCTCTCGACGCTCCACACCATCGACGCCACCGAGACGATCTCGCGGGTGGTGGACTTCTTCCCGCCTCATCAGCAGAAGCAGATCCGCACCTCGCTTGCCGGGTCGCTGAAGGGGACGATCGCCCAGCGGCTGGCGCGGCGGGCCGACGGCCAGGGCCGGATCCCGGCGGTGGAGGTGATGGTTGCCAACGGGCGGATCCGCCAGTGCATCGAGGACGTCGAGCACACCAGCGATATCGCCGACATCATCGCCGACGGCGAGTACTACGGCATGCAGACCTTCGATCAGAGCCTGGCCCAGCACCTGGCGACGGGCTCGATCTCCCTGGATGAGGCACTGGAAATGGCGACCAACCCCCACGACCTGCGGGTCACGCTGGAGCGCCGGGGCCTGGTCCGCACCGGAAGGGCGTAGCGAGGGGGTCAGCGCGGGGGGAACCGGGATGCGCCCGGGAAGTTGCCGTAGAGCTGCTCGTCCTGGCCGTCGGGCCCGTAAGTGAGGGCCTCCACCAGGAGATCGCCACCCACGAACGCCCCTTTCCATGAGCCGCCCAACCCGCCGAACACCTCTTCCCTGTCACCGCGGCTCCGGGGCTTGTTGATGCCGACCTTGAATGCCTGGAGCTCCTCGGCCACCTGCGTGGCGAGATCCGGATCGTCCGTGGCGATGCTCGCCACCAGGGAGCCGTTGGAGGCGTTCATGGCCGCAACCAGCTCGGCGGTGGTATCCACGACCACCACCGAATCCAGCGGGCCGAACGGCTCGGCGTGGTGCAGCGACCACGACGCCGCCGGTTGGAGCACGCATGCCGGGGCCACGTAAGCGGCGGTGTCCTGCACGTCCAGGAACCGGCCGTCGCCGACCGAGCCGCGGTAGAGGGGAATGCCGCCGCCCCGCACCGCCTCGTCGAACTGGGCTCCCAGGTCCGCGGCCTTGGTGGCGTGGATGACCGGCCCGAAATCGAGCTCCGGCAGCGGGTCGTCGGGATGCTCGACCGCCAACGGGTGCCCGAACGTGAGGGCCCGGACGACGGGCAGGTAGGTCTCCAGGAACGCCGGGAAGAGCCGGCGCTGGACCACGTAGCGCGGGTATGCCGTACAGCGCTGCTTGGCGTACTCGAAGCCCTTGCGCATGTGCTGGGCCAGCAAGTGCCACTGCGAGAAGTCCCAGATGCCCCAGGCGTTCAGCCCCTCTTGCTCGAGCATGTGCCGGCGCCCGGTGTCCGCCAGCGACACGGCGGCCCGCCGGCCGTTGGCCCGGCCCCCGACGAACATCAGGGCACCGATGCCCTCGGAGCGGATGAGCACGTCGCCCAGGCGCGAACCCATGCCGGAGAGCAGCGTCACGGGGAGCCCCGCCCTGCGCATCAGGGCGTGCGCCAGCGTGAGCGCGTGAAAGCCTCCCTGACTGGGCGTCTTCGCCACCACGGCGTTGCCGGTCAGGACTTGCACGAGCTCGGCGTGGACCTGGACGCTCATCGGGTAGTTCCAGCTGGCGATGTTGGACACCGGGCCGGGGAGGGGCTGGCGCATCCCTCCCCCCGGCGCCTGCAGCTGCCGCTCGATCTGCCCCAGGTACCAGCGAGCCCCGTCGATGCAGCGATCCACATCCGCGCACGCCAGCCGCCAAGGCTTGCCGATCTCCCAGACCAGGAGCACAGCGAGGAGATCCCGGTGCTCGCTCAGCGCATCCGTCGCCTCGGCCACGCGGGCCCGTCGGTCGTCCAGGTCGACCTTCGACCAGGTCTCGTGCTCGTCGCAGGCGAATTCGACGGCGGCCATCGCCTCGTCCCGGTCCATCATCGGAGGCCCAGGGATCGGGGTGCCGTCCACGGCGTTCACGTGGTCGCCCGGGATCCCGACGCGCCGCCACTCCCCTCGCGTCAGGTTCAAGAGGCGATCGGAGTCGAAGGCCTCGGGGGCCGCACGCGTGCAGCGACCGTAGGTCTCCCACCAGGAGGTGCCGGGCTTCAACTGGAGCGCCATCGGTCCATACTGCCTGGCGCAGCACCCCTCCGGCGACGCGGGCACGCCCCGGACGGCGAGCGTCAGGACCGGGCGAGCACCGCCGAGGCGATCACGCCCGCGAACGATCCGGCCAACATGACCGGCAGCGGGGGCGGCCGTTTGCTGGCGACGCTGGTGGCGACGGCCGCCGCCACCAGCCATCCGGCAACGAGCGGGCCGCCACCAGCCCACAGCGCGCCCGCCGCCCATCCGATCGAAACGAGCATGGTGGCGCGACGCCGGCGGCCACTGCGGTCGGCCCGGTCGATCCCGAGGGTGGCGCCCGCAACCAGGGCGCCGCCGGCTGCGGCCCATGCCGTGGCGAGGGGATGGCCGAGCGCCGCTTGCACAGGTGCGAGCGCGGCCGCACCAAGCGCCGCTAGGACGGCGACGACCGTGGGGACCGGAGCCCCGTCGGCATCCACAAGGGCGGCGACGATGGTGCAGCTGCCCACCAGGGCCACCGGCGGGACCAGCCAGTGCGACCGGAGCGCCCCGGCCGCCAGGAGGAACGCGCCAGCGGTGGCCAGCTCCACCAGGGGGTAGCGACCCGAGACGGGCGCACGACAATGGCGGCACCGCCCCCGCAGAACGAGCCAGGACACCACCGGGACGAGGTCGACAGCGCTGAGCTGGACGTCGCACGACGTGCAGTGCGACGGCGGATGAACGATCGAGAGATGCCGCGGGACGCGGTAGACGACCACATTGAGGAAGGAGCCGACCAATAATCCGACGCCGCCTGCGGCGAGGAGGGTGACCGCCTCCGCCGCGCCCCCGGTGCCCACCGTGAGGGACTGTAGCGGGGGTCCTACTGGAATTGCGGCCTACCAGTACCGTTCCGGGGCGAAACGAGCTAGTCTTTTTCCCGTTGGGTGCAGCACTTCGCTCATGGCGGAGCGCTGCTGGGATGGGGTGACGGGATGGGAACCGGACGCTCGCCAGGGCGCGTCAGCGCGCGTGGTGTGGCGGTGGTTGCCCGATCCCTCCTTGCTCCCGGCGGCGCGCCGGAGTCGAAGGAGGGGAATGACTGGGGAGTCCGCGAGGTCGGTGCAGGGTCTGCCCGAGCAGCGCGCCCTGCGGTACATCGATCTGTCGCGCACGACGTTCGCCACCGACGCGGCCTCCCTCCTTCCCGAGGAGACGGCGCGCCGGTACAGAGCCGTCCCTGTAGAACGTCGCGGCGACGTGACCCTCGTGGCGGTGGCCAACCCGGCCAATCCGCTCACGCTGGAAGCGCTTCGGGAGGGAGCCGGATGCGACGTCACCACCGTTGTCGCCTCGCCCGACCAGGTCACGACGGCCATCGCCGCCCTGTACGGGGGTCCGACGCGTAACAGCCGCCGGCGCGGTCAGCACGTGGCAGCGGACGGGCCGGAAGGGGCGGACGGGCCTATCTTCGAGACGCTTCGGTTCGCCTCGTCCGAGGCGCTGGCGGCCGACAACGGCCTCGCGGCCTATGGTGCCCGAGAGGAGATGGTGAACGGCTCGAGCTCCCTGGAGGAGTCCCTGCGGTCGGTCCTGGTCCCGCCCGAGGCGGATCGCAACCTTCCGGTGCTCGACCCGTCTGCCGGGGGAGACGACGAGGCACAGGGAGGGGAACCTCCCGCCGGGCCGATCGGCGCCAGCGTCGTCAACGGGGCGCGGTCCGGCGGGACCCCGACCCCCCACAACGGCGCTCCGCCGGCCGCCGGTGCGACCGCCAACGGCGCGGCTCCCAACGGCGCGGCTGCCAACGGCGCGATCTCCAACGGCGCGGCTGCCAACGGCGCGGCAGGCGGCGGCGCGGCAGGCGGCGGTCCGGCCAAGGCCGGACCTGGAGCTCCACCCGAGGAAGCTCCGCCCGGCGACAACTGGCCCAGCGGATCGGTCGCCGGCGTTTCGGTCGCCGACACGCCGGGCAGCGGCCTGGGATCGATGAAGGACCACCCGCATACCCCGGCTTCGGGCCTGTCCTCCGGACGGGAGATCACGGTCACGTCCAGCCCCGGTCATCCGGGGTTGGACAAGGAGCCCGCTGGCGCCCATCCCACCCACACTTCCGCCACCGAGCCGCCCGACGGGGATGCAAGGCCGCAGGAGGACCCGGCAGCAAGGCCGGGCGGCCCCGCCACCCCGCCACCACCTCCGCCGGGGTTCGGATCCGTGGAAGGCGACTCGGCCATGGAGGAGGCATCGGTCCACTGGCCGCCGCTGGCCCGGGTCCTGGTGCGGGCGGGGACGGTCTCGTTCGACCAGATGGTGCACGCCCTTCGGGCCCACCGTGAGTCCGGGGAGCCTCTCGCCCGGTACCTGTTCAGCCAGAAGCTGGCGACCGAGGACGACCTCGTCCAGGCGATGGCCGAAGAGGTCGGGCTGGCATACGTGGACCTGACGGCCTACCCGGTCGACCCCAACGTGGCGGCCCTGGTGCCCGAGGCGGTCGCCCGCCGACACATGGTCCTGCCCATCCGGCTCGAAGAAGGTGTCCCGGTGGTGGCCATGGCGAACCCCACCGATGTCTTCGCCATGGACGACCTCCGCAGCATCATGGGGCGCAATTTCACCCCGGTGGTCGCCACCCGCTCGCAGATCGAGCTCCACCTGCGCCAGCTCCAGGAGTCCTCGGGCGGAGACGTCCAGGAGGCAGCCCAGAGCGCGGCCGGCGCGGCGGGGGCCGCCGGCGGCGGGTTCGAGCTGGAGAGCCTGCAGTCGGTGGTGGAGGACGCGCCGATCGTCCGCTACGTCAACCTGCTCATCCTCCAGGCCCTCAACGAGCGGGCGTCGGACATCCACATCGAGCCGACGCCCAAGCGGCTCCGCATCCGGTTCCGCATCGACGGCGTCATGCACGATGCCAGCTCTGCCTCGCCCGCCATCCACAACGCGGTGATCAGCAGGCTGAAGGTCCTGGGCGAGATGGACATCACCGAGCACCGGGTGCCGCAGGAGGGCCGGGTATCGGTCTCCGTCGGAGAGCGGCAGATCGACCTCCGGTTGGCGATCCTGCCCTCCCAGTTCGGCGAGACGTGCGTCATGCGGCTCCTGGACAAGTCAGCGAGCATCCGCCGCCTTTCCGAGCTGGGGTTCTTCCCGGACACCTTGGAGCGCTACGCCCAGGCCTACAACCACCCCTACGGCGTCATCCTGGTGACCGGGCCGACCGGCGCCGGAAAGACCACCACGCTGTACGCCACCCTGCAGGAGGTCATGTCCTCGGAGAAGTCCGTGGTCACCGTGGAGGATCCGGTCGAGTACCAGATCGACGGGATCACCCAGGTCCAGATCAACGCCAAGGTGGGCCTGCACTTCTCCACCGCCCTCCGGTCGATCCTCCGAGCCGATCCCGACATCATCTTGGTAGGGGAGATCCGCGACATCGAGACGGCGTCCATCGCCATGGAAGCCGCCCTGTCGGGTCACCTGGTGCTCTCCACCCTCCACACCAATACGGCGGCCGGGACGCCGCTGCGGCTGACGGAGATGGGTATCGAGCCCTTCCTGGTGACGTCGGCCGTGGGCGGTGTGCTCACCCAGCGATTGGCCAGGGTCCTCTGCGAGCGGTGCAAGACGCCGTACAGTGCGTCGCTGACGGACTTCTACGCGGCCGGCTACCGGGAGGTGGACCTCGAGGAGCTGGACGTCTCCACGCTCTACCGGGCAGCCGGCTGCCGGACTTGCAGCCACACTGGGTACCACGGCCGGATGCTGCTGGCGGAGGTCATGCCCATCACCGAGGAGATCGAGCGCATGATCATCGAGCAGCAGTCCATCGTCGCCATCGAACGCCAAGCGGTCGAGCAGGGCATGCGTACGCTCCGGCAGGACGGGCTGCGCAAGGCGCTGGCCGGCTTCACGACGCTCGAAGAGGTCCTGCGGGTGGTCGTATGACCATGGCCACCTCCATGCGGGCCGAGTGGTCGAGACGGCTGGGCACGGCGGTGGCCGCGGCCGGGCTCCTGGCCGCGGACACCTCGGACGAGCTCGTTGCCGAGGCGGTGCGGAGCGACGCGCCGCTCTCTGCGCTGCTCATCCGCCGGGACATCCTCCCTCCGTCAACGGTGGTGACGATGCTGGCCCGGGTGGCGCAGCTTCCCGCCGTGGACCTGGCGACCGACCTCCCCACCCAGGACGTGGAGTGGATCCTCCCCCCGAACCTGGCCCGAGACCACCACGCGCTCGCACTGCGCTCGTCGGGGAACCAGATCGTGGTCGTGTACGCCGAACCACCGGCGGCAGAGGACGTCCGGGCGCTCGGCGAAGCCATCGGCTACCGGGTGGTTCCCGCGCTCGGTGACCCGGTGGTCATCGAGGCGCTGCAGGAAGCCTCTGCGAAGCGGGGCAATGGCACGACACCGGCGGGGGTTCCGCCGCCAGCGCGCCTCGCGGCCGCTGCGAACGGGTCGGGGGTCTCCGCCGACGATTCTGCGGCGAGGGCGACGAAGGTTGCGGACGCCCACCATCTCCCGGCGGTGCCTGACGGCGACGAAGAACCGCTCATGGCCGGCAACCTCGAGCGCGACGGGGTCCCGCTCCATGTGGACGATCTGCTGCGCTATGCCGTCAGCATCGGAGCGTCGGACCTCCACCTGACCGTGGCCATGCCCCCAACCGTGCGCCTGCACGGTGCGCTCCGGCCGCTGGAGGACGTCGGCCGCCTGGACAACCGGACGCTGCGCGAGATGCTCTTCAGCATCCTGACGCAGCATCAGAGGGAACAGTTCGAAGCCGAGCACGAGCTGGACACCTCCCACTCCATCGCCGGCGTCGGCCGCTTCCGGGTCAACGTGTGCATGCAGCGGGGAACGATCGCCGCCGCGCTGCGCCCGATCCCCCATGAGGTGCCGGAGTTCACGACCCTGGGCGTGCCCGAGTCCGTGTCCGCCTTCGCCAACCTGCGCCGGGGCCTGGTGCTGGTCACCGGCCCGACCGGTTCGGGGAAGTCGACCACCCTGGCCTCCCTGATCGACATCGTCAATCGCAATCGGCCACTGCACATCGTGACCGTGGAAGACCCCATCGAGTTCCTGCACGGGCACAAGCGTTCCATCATCACCCAGCGTGAAGTGGGGGCGGACACGTACTCATTTGCCGAGGCCCTGCGCCGTGCCCTGCGCCAGGACCCCGACGTGATCCTGGTGGGCGAGATGCGGGACCTGGAGACCATTTCCACCGCGCTGACGGCGGCGGAAACCGGCCACCTCGTGTTCGCCACCCTGCACACCCAGGACGCGCCGTCCACCATCGACCGCGTCATCGACGTGTTCCCGGCCAACCAGCAGGACCAGATCCGGATCCAGCTCGGATCCTCGCTGGCCGGGATCGTCACCCAGCAGCTGGTGCCCACGGTGGACGGCCAGGGCCGCTGCGTCGCCACCGAGGTCCTCGTGTGCACCCCGGCGATCCAGAACCTCATCCGGGCGGCCAAGACGCACCAGATCTACTCGCTCATGCAGACCGGTGCGCAGTACGGGATGCAGACCATGGACCAGAGCCTGGTGTCGCTGGTTCGCCAGAACCTCGTCACCCAGGCCGTCGCCCTCGATCGGTGCCGCAATGACGAAGATTTCCGCAACCACCTGGCCGGGAGGTAACCTTTCAGCGGGGATGATTGCGGCGGCATGGGGCCGGCGCGAGGAGGGATGGGATGGCGACCACCTTCGACTACAAGGTCCGTGATCGCACGGGCACCCTGATCCAGGGGTCGCTCGACGGCGACAGCTTGCCCTTGGTCGTGAGCCGCCTGCGGTCGATGGGCTACCTGCCTGTCTCCGTCACGCCCGTCAACAGCCGCGGGCTCAAGACCGAGGTCGTCATCCCCGGCCTCACGGACCGGATCAAGGCCAAGGATGTGGCCGTGTTCACGCGGCAGTTTGCCACGATGGTGGATGCCGGACTCTCGATCAGCCGGGCGCTCACCGTGCTCTCGACCCAGGTGAGCAACAAGTTCCTTGCCATCAAGCTGCGCGAGGTGCGTGACGACGTGGAAGTCGGGCTGGCGCTGTCCGACGCGCTGGCGAAGCACCCCAAGGTCTTCGACGAGCTGTACGTCTCGATGGTGCGGGCCGGGGAGCTCGGGGGTTCCATCGACGTCGTCCTCCGCTCCGTCGCCACACAGCTGGAGAAGCAGGTCGAGCTGGCGCGCAAGATCAAGGGGGCAATGGCGTACCCCGTCGTCGTCCTGAGCGTGATCGGGATCATTTTCGTGGCGATGATGGTCCTCATCGTCCCGGTCTTCAGCCGCCTGTTCAAGACCCTCGGTGCCCCGCTGCCCACGCCCACCAAGATCGTGATCGACATCTCCGGCGTGCTCGCCAGCTGGCGGGCCCTGATCGTGGTCGCGGTGATCGTCGGAGCCGTCCTCATCCTTCGGCGCTGGATCAAGACGGAGAAGGGCCGGCTCAAGTGGGACGCCTTCAAGTTGAAGCCCCCGATCTTCGGACCCCTCGCCCACAAGGCAGCCCTGGCCCGCTTCAGCTACACGCTGTCCTCGCTCATGTCCTCGGGCGTGCCGGTCATGGAGGCGCTGGACATCGTGGGGCGGGCGTCGGGCAACGCCGTCGTGGCCAAGGCCACGCAGGAGATCAAGGTGGCGGTCCGCCAGGGTCGCCCGTTCACCGATCCCATGCGCAGCAACCCGCTGTTTCCCCTCCTGCTCGTCCAGATGGTGGAGGTGGGGGAGCAGACCGGTGCCTTGGACGACATGCTGTTCCGGGCGGCCGGCTACTACCAGGGCGAGGTTGACCAAACGGTGGAGAACCTCTCGTCCATCCTCGAGCCTCTCATGGTGGTCGTCATGGGCGCCGTGGTCGGCACGGTGATCATCAGCCTCTACCTGCCGATGCTCACGTACATCAAGTACGTCAAGTAGCGCGCCTAGGGCGACGAAAGCCCGGCGCCCGAGCCGTGCGCGCGGGCATCCCCTACACTGACGCCCGATCCAGCGAGTTGCCATCCGCACGGCGCCGCCGGTGCCGCCTGAGCCACCCGGGAGCCACGACGCCAACCGGAGGACGCAGCGAGGAACGCCGCCGCCACCGCCGGGCCGCACACGGGATGTCCGCCGGTCTGAGGCCCGGGTGGCCGCACCTCAAGCGGGCGTGGCCCGTCCTGCGTTGGCTCCTCGGTCTGGCATTGCTCGGGGTGGCGGTGGACGTCCTGGCGGGGGACAAGACGGAACTGGCCGGCATCGGCACAGCGCTTGACCACCTTCGCTGGTGGTGGATCGCGCCGGCGATCGTCGCCGAGGCAGCGTCCGAGCTGTCGTTCGTGATCGCCGAGACCCGGCTCCTGGCTGCGGGCGGCCTGCAGCCGCCGCTCGGGCCCATGGTCGGCGTCAGTCTGGCTTCCCAGGCCATGACCAACTCTGTGCCCGGCGGCCCAGCCGTGGCGGCCGTCTACGGGTTCCGGTGGTTCCGGCGCTTCGGGGCCGACGACACCCTGGCCGGCTGGGCCCTGGTCGGGATCACCATCTTTGCCGCCCTCTCCCTGGCCATCCTGGCCGGCGCGGGCCTGGTGCTCGCCACCGAGCTGGGAGCATCGTTGAACCTGGTCCCCGGCGTGGTAGGGGTGCTCGTCGCGACGACGGCACTCGGCGTCCTCTTCGTGTACGTGCGCCCGCTGGCTGCGGTGGGCCGCTGGATGCTCCGGACGTCCCATTCCCTCGTTGGCCGCCCTAGGGGCGATCACGAGGCGCAGATGGAGCGCCTGCTGGAGCGGGTGTCCGCCGTGCGACTGCGGAACCGCCAGGCCGTGGTGGTCGTCGGATGGGCGCTGGCCAACTGGCTCTTCGACTGCACCTGTTTCGGCCTGGCCTTCCTCGCAACTGGTTCGGGTGTCCCGTGGAAGGGGCTGCTCCTGGCGTACGGTGCCGGGCAACTGGCGGCCAACCTCCCCATCACGCCCGGCGGCCTGGGCGCGGTTGAGGGCAGCATCACGGTGGCCCTTGCTTACTTCGGCGGGGGGACCACGGCGGACATCTCCGCGGTGGTCGTCTACCGCCTCGTCAGCTTCTGGCTGGTGCTGCTCGTGGGTTGGGGCGCCTGGGGGACCCTGGCTCTCGGTGTGCGGCGGGGCCGGTGGGTCCGAAGCGCGCGCCAAGCAGCGGTCGAGCCGCAGGTGACCGATCGCGAGGAGCAGGTGAGTGCCGGCGATCCCTGGGGCCGGGAGCCCGGCGATCCGACGGGTGATGAGACGGGCGATGACACGGGCGATGCGACGGGAGGGGACGTACGAGCATGACCAGGGAGCGATGGAGTCAAAGGCCCTACGGCGCCCGGTTGCGGTTGGGCGTGGCGGCGGCGGCGGTCGTGGTGGGAGCGTTTGCCCTGGCCGGGTGTGCGTCCGTCCGCAACGAGCTGGGCACGGCCGACAGCGCCTGCTACATCGGCCTGCCCGAAGCGGTCGCGGCGGTGCACCACCACGGGCACCTGTTCGGCGTGCGGCTGGTGAGCGTGTCCTCGCTCGAGCGCCAGGCGCCCCTGCTCTACGAGGCTGCCCGGAAGGCGCCGGGACGCAGTACGAGCCAGGTCTGCCTGGTTGCGTTCGGCGGAACATTCACCGCGGGGGCCGTCCAGCACCCACTCGGCCGGGCCGCCAGCCACCTGGCAGTCGTGGAGCTGGCCTACCCGGACAAGCGGCTCTTCGGCACCGTCCTCCTGCGCCGCCCGTTCCTCGCGTTCGGGCACACGCACATCTAGATCACACTGGGGCAACGGTCGCGTTCGGGCGTGGTTGGCCCGGAGAGGCCCCCGCCGTCCTACGCTGGCCGCCGTGGCACCCCCGGACCGCCTCGAGCGACTGACCGACCTCGTGCTGGTGCTACTGCACGCCGGCACCCCGCGCACCCTGGACGAGATCGCCCACACCGTGCCCGGCTATCCCGAGTCGCACACCGCACGCCGTCAGACCTTCGAGCGGGACAAGCGGATTCTCCGGGAAGAGGGCATCCCGGTCGTCACCGAGCCGGTGGAGGGGCCGGAGCAGTACGGGTACCGGATCGACCCGGATGCCTTCTACCTGCGGGACCTCGCCCTCGAGCCCGAGGAGCAGGCGGCACTGCACCTGGCAGTGGCGGGCGTCCACCTGGGCGATCCGAGCGGGCGGGACGCGCTGGCCAAGCTGGGCGCCTACGGGATGTCCGACGCTGCGCCCGTTGCCGCGCTGGCCCCGCCGCCCGCCCTGGTGGCACTGTTCTCCGCCGTTCGCTCACAGGCCGAGGTCCACTTTTCGTACCGAGGCCGGGAGCGCGCCGTCGCGCCGGTGGTCCTGCGCTTCCACGGCGGCCGCTGGTACCTCGTTGCCTGGGACACCGAGCGCGGTGCAGTCCGCACGTTCCGAGTTGATCGGATGGATGGCGAGCCCGGAGTGGGACCGCCGGGCAGCGGCGAGCCGCCGGCGGGGGTCGCCGCTGCGCGGGCCTCCCTCGAGCCTTGGCGGCCGGTGGGCGACGACGAGGACGAACCCGTCATCGTTCGGGTCGACGCGGTGGAGGGGCCACGTGTCGCCGCCGAGGTAGGTCACGATGCAGTGGTGGAGCGCCGGAGCGACGGGGGCGTCGTGCTCCGTCTCGGTGTCGCCAACTTCGAGGTCCTGCGGTCATGGCTGCTCGGGCTGCTCGACCACGCCGAGCTGGTGGGCCCGCCGCCGGCCCGGGAGGCCGTCATCCACTGGCTCGAAGCGATGGTGGAGGCCGGTCGCGGGGAAGGCGCGACCTCCGCAGCGGACCGGGCCGGGACACAGGCTTTGCCCGTCGGTCGGGTGCAGCCCGAGGCTGCCTCTGCGCCCGAGCCGGCCGCGCGCCTGGCGGGGCGCCCCCCGTCCCGCACCGCCAGTGCGCGGCTCCGCCGGCTGCTGGCCATCGTCTCCTGGCTGGCAGACGCGGGGGAGGCATCCGTGGCCGAGCTGGCGGCACGCTTCGACATGGACGAGGACGAAGTCGTGCGGGAGCTGGAGCTGGCGGCGTGCTGCGGGGTTCCCCCCTACACGCCGGACGCCCTTTTGGACATCGTGGTGAGCGAGGAGTCAGTCCAGGCCTTCCTGCCCAGGGACATGGCACGCCCCCGCCGGCTTACCCCCGCCGAGGGGCTTGCCCTGGCGGCGTCGGCGCGAACGATCCTGGCCGTCCCCGGCGCGGACCCCGACGGCGCGCTGGGCCGAGCGCTGACCAAGCTCGACGCCGTCCTGGGCGACCACGGGCAGCTGGTGATCGACCTCGACGCCCCCGCCAACCTGGAGGCGGTGCGCGCCGCCGTGGCAGCGGGCCACCAGATGGAGATCGAGTACCACTCGGTCTCCACCGACGAGACAACCGTCCGCGTGGTGGAGCCGGTTACCGTCGTCGCCCTCGACGGACACTGGTACCTGGACGCCTACTGCCACCGGGCCGCCGGGACGCGCCGGTTCCGCGTCGACCGGATGCGCTCGATCCGTCCGCTCGAGGAGCCGGTCGACCCCGCGCTCCGGCGCGCCGTGCTGGAGGGGAGGGACGACGCCTTCGTCCCCGGACCGGGCGCCACGGCCGTGACGCTGCGGCTGGACCCCCGAGCTGCGTGGGTGGTCGACTCGGTGCCCATCGTGGCCGAGCACACCTTGGACGGGGGCGCGCTGGAGGTATCGCTGGCCGTTGGCGGGACGGCCTGGTTGGAGCGGCTGCTCCTCCAGCTCGGGACCCATGCGCAGGTGGTGGCTCCCCCCGATGCCCGCGACGTCGGTGTCCGCGCCGCAGCCCGCGTGCTCGCCGGCTACCGCTGAGGAAGCCCCCGCCATCGCCCGCACCGCGCCCGACCGTTGAGGCGCATGCGTGGCCTGCCCGGCGCGGTGTTGGTGCGGAAACGACGGGGCGGATGCTCTTCGTCGCCCGGGTGAGCGACCGCAGCGGCCGCTACTACCTGTCCGACATGGCCGCAGAGGTGGGAGCGAGCTCCCTGGTGGCCCGAGAGCAGGCCGCCATGCCGGCGCCGGGCCGCTGGACTGGCGCCGCCGCCCGCGGGCTGGGGTTGTCCGGGCCGGTGGGGGGCGCACCGCTGGCAGCGGTGCTGTCGGGTTGCCACCCGCACGCCGAGCACCGGTTGCGACAGCGCCCGGGCGCGGTAGCCGGCTACGACCTCGTCTTCGCCGCGCCGAAGTCGGTCAGCATCCTGTTCGGGTTGGGCGGCGCCGACCATGCGGGCGTCGCGATGGCGGCGCACCGCGCCGGCGTGGAGACGGCTCAGGCGTACCTCGAGGAGCGGGCGATCGGCGTCCGCGTCGGGACGGGGGAGGACCGACGGACCGCGAGCGTGCGTGGGATGGTTGGCGCGGCCTTCGACCACGGGGTGAGCCGAGCGCTTGATCCCCACCTGCACACGCATGTTGTGGTGGCGAACATGGCTCAGGGGCCGGACGGCCGGTGGCGGGCGCTCGACGGGCGCGGTCTCGACGCCCACGCTCGAGCTGCCAGCGCGCTGTACGACGCGCAGTTGCGCCACACCCTGACCGAGCGCACCGGCGCCCGCTGGTCGCGCCGGACCAGCGGTGCCTATGAGCTCGCGTCGGTGGATCCGGCGGTGCTGGGCGCGCTGTCCGGGCGCCAGGCCGAGATTCGCGGCCTCCTTCACGGTTCGGGCCTTCGTGCAGCCGCTGCCCCTGGTTCCCGCGACGCGGGCCGAGGAGCGCGGACGCCACCCTCGGCGCGCGCCCGGGCGGTTGCGTGGGCGTCCACCCGGGACGCGAAGGCGACCGTCGCCGCCCGGACACCCGCCGCGTTGCGCCGCCGATGGCTGGCCGCCGTCGGCGACGTCGGCTGGACGCCGGAAGACCTTTCGCGGTCACTGGGCGCGCTGGGTCCGCCCGAGCCCGGAACCACCCTGGACGAGCACCGGTTTGCGACGTCGCTCCACGCCGGCACAGTCCATGGCGGAGCGACCCGGCGCGAGGTGGTGGCGGCATGGGCCGACGCCGCGGCATCGGGCGTGTCGGGTGCCGACGTACGTGACTGCATCGACCAGCTGGCCCGCTGGGACCGCGCCGTGGGCGTTGCCGAGCTCCCGCATCAGCGTGCCGAGCTGCTGGCGTCGCCGCAGGCGCTGTGGGCCCTGGGGCCACGTCCGGTCCGTCCCGGACGCCTTGCTGTCTGGCAGCACGCCGCAGCGGCAGTGGACCGTGCGCGCGCCCGCGGCGTCGGGCAGGACGTCCGGACTGCTCCATGGCATTACCCGAGGCTTTCACCTGCGGGACTCGCCCGGCTCACGACCGAGCAGCTGGCCGCTCACTTGACGGCCACGCGAGCCGTGGCTGACGCCCGCCGCCGGCTCGGGCTGCCCACCACGTCTCCTGAGCGCGATGCAGCACGGTCCCGTGGCCGCGCGTGATGGGGCGGGGCTGCCGCTGATCCACGGCACCCTGCCTGCGCTGGCCCGTGCGGGGTGGCTCAGCGCCAGCGGTCACCGCGTGCAACGGGCAGGGGCATTCGTGCCGGTCCTCGTGGAAGCGCACGGCGCTCCCGGTCGCGGTCGGGTACCGCTGTGCACCACGGCCACGTGGCGTGGGCGGGAGTCAGCCGGATCCACCCCATGCGGTTCCGTGCGTCCAGGGCCAGAGCGTGACCCGCGTTCCCCCGGGCGACCACGTCGACCGGAAGGCGGCGCCGCACCACGGCTGCCCGGTTGGTCGAGAGCTGGCGGCCGGCCGCACCCCGGGACTGCCCGACGGTCCGGCTGACGACCTCCCGGTCCCCGCTGAGCGCGGAGAGGGTCTCGAGGGTGCGTACGTCGGCGATGCCCCCCAGCACGGCGGTGGCACCGAAGAGGGAGACGAAGGCGTCCGCTGCCGGGCCCCATCGCGTGCGACCCTGCGAGAGGTCCTGCAGGCAGGCTAGGGTCAGCACCCCCTGCCCGGCCCCCTCGCTGACGATTGCCGGCAGGTCGGGCAGCGGCGCGATGTTGGCTGCCTCGTCCAGTGCGAAGAGCACCGGTGGCCGGGCAACGCGGTCACGTGCCTGCCGGTACGCCGCATCGCGGATCTGGGTCAACATCCCGACCACCAGCGGAGCCACGAGCTGTTGGTCTGCGCCCGGGGCGCATACGTAGATGGTTGCCGATCCCTCACAGAACGCCCGGGCATCCAGGAACGTCGGCTCGGTGCTGGCCAGGGCCGCCGTGGAGCGGTATGCGCCCAGGGTGCCGGAGGCAGTCGACCAGATCCCGGACTGCTCGCGATCGTCCGTGCTCAGGATTCCGGCAAGGACATCCCCGGCAATCTCTCCTGACGTGCCGCCTGCCGATGCGAGGACGTCGAGCGCTTGCGCGCCGTCATGGCGGTCGACCCAGCGCAGAACCGTGCGCATCGGCACCTGGTCGAGCGCGGCGGCGTGCAGGAGCGGAGCCAGGAGCGCCGAGGCCCGCTCGGACCAGTGGCTCTCGGGACCGCCGCCGGCCATCCCCGGTGCGTGCCCCCGTGCCGTGCGGACCATGGCGTCGGCGGTGCGTAGCGCCCCATCCCACGTGGCCGCCGCCGCCACCGGGGAC
Source organism: Acidimicrobiaceae bacterium (assembly GCA_027306755.1). Taxonomy (GTDB): domain Bacteria; phylum Actinomycetota; class Acidimicrobiia; order Acidimicrobiales; family RAAP-2; genus JAJYVT01. Next base: position 22,928 of record DAHUZE010000060.1, read on the forward strand.
CATCCGATGCGGTGGACGCCCCGGGGAACTTCGATCGTGCCGCTCGGGTCGAACAGCATGCACCAGCCTGCCCGCGAGCGCGCTCCCACGGTCTGGCGCAGCACATCGGGTTTGGTGGAGGTGGAGACGACGGGTCCCGGGGCGACGAGCACGTTGGGAACGATGACCGAAGACGTCTTTCCCGATCGAGAGGGCCCCAGGACCAGCGTCGAGCGCTCGCAGCCGGACCACGCCCACCCCCGTGCCGTCGCGCCGAGGTAGACGCCGTTGCCGCGCCCGTCGGGCCCGAGCGCCGCAGCCCGTAACCCGGCCAGGGCTCGTGTCGATGTGCCGGCCCGCGCAGTCGCCAGCGGGGGCACCCACGGGGGCCGCTCGCGTGGCACCGCAACCTGGACGCGCCCTGCCGTTCTTGACGACGGAACGAGCGGCGCGACGCTCCAATCGGGTGCGGTTCCGCGTGCACTGCGCGCGCGTCGGCCGTCACGCATGTACAGGAACCGCGTCGCGCGCGCTGCTGTCGGCGCGTCGCACATGCCGACGCCTTGCGCGGTCGATACCGTAAGGAGGGATGTGCATCGCATCCGAACAAAGGCCGTCAGCGCAGAGAGTTCCGTTGCGCCGCAACAGGAGTTCGCTGATGGCCGCCGTGCACCCACTCGAGTTAGCTGAACAGGACGGTGTGTGGTTCGTTGCCGCAAATCGTGCCCCGTGTTCCGCGCGGGTCCCTATGCTTGACCTGCAGCCCAAAAGCCCTGGAGAATGGAGGGAACCCGGTTTGCGTGGACGAGCATTCGAGTCTACGTACACACGGCGGCGATTCGGGCGGCGCACGGCAAGCATCGAACGGAACGGTCGCCGGATGCAGAGGTGGGACACGTTGGACCGGGATGCAGGATGGGCGGTGCGACAGCGGATCGCCCACGACGAAGCGAAAGAAGCAAGAACCGAAGAAGCGGTGCAGCAATGCGGACGCCGGTCGTGTACCGGCAGCCGCGGGCTCCACCTCAGTCAGCGTTGACCTACTCAGGGAGGTGTACCTGTGGCGACTGCCGCAACGAAGAAAGCGCCGGCTAAACGGACGGCGAAACGGACCACCACGAAGGCGACCGGGGCTCGCAAGACCCCGACGGCTCGCAAGGCCGCCGGGGCGCGCAAGACGGCCGCCCGCAAGACGGTGGCCAAGAAGGCCACGGCTCGCAAGGCGACGGCCAAGCGGACGGCGGCCCGCAAGACCACGGCCAAGAAGACCACGGCCAAGAAGACCACGGCCAAGAGGGCGGCGGCCAAGAAGACCACGGCTAAGAGGGCGGCCGCCAAGAAGGCCACCGCCAAGCGCCCGGCGGCCCGGAAGACGGCGGCCAAGAAGGCCACCGCCAAGAAGGCCACGGCTCGCAAGGCTGCCGCACGGAAGTCGACGACCCGCAAGGCGCCGGCAAGGCGCGGCACGACGCGATAGCGACTGCTTGATCGAATCACCCGGCGGGCCGGGCACCGTCGGCTGACTATGCCGGGGTGTCCGGCCTTGTCGCGTGCCAGCGGGCGCTTAGGGTGCCTCTCTCGCCTCGGGTTCTTGGCCAGGCTCGATAAGCAGGAGATCGGTGGGCCAGTCCACGTCGTGAGCGAGGGCGGGGACGTCCAGCACCCGGACCGGGAGGCCGATGCGCCGGCACTCGCTGCGGTGGCGGGCGAAGGATCCGGGACCATACGAGAAACGGAACCCGCAACCGACGGGGAGCTCGATGACGTTGGTGCCGTCCCGGTGGCGATCGGGAACGAGCGTGATGCCGGCGAACGGCCCCAGGTCGGCCAGCCCGGCGGCCCGGGGCAGGTCGCCGTGCGCCACGATCACGCGGCGCGCGCCCATCCGGCCGAGGTGATCGACGCCGGCCTCCACCGCCCCGTTGAGGCCGCGCCCCGGCTCCCACACCACGAGGGCGCCGCGGCCGCGAGCCCAGTCCGCAACCAGGGGATCGTCACACACAACCGCTACCGGGAGGGGCGCCGCGGCGCCAACCACCCGGGTCGCCATGGCGCGGGCGAGCTGCTCGCGCTCCGTTGCGCTCAAGGCGTCGCCCAGCCGGCGCTTGGCGTCGGCGAACGCCTTCACCGGCACCAGAACCGCCCGTTCTCCGATGCCTCCGATGGCTGGAGGATGGGCCTGCCTTCCTTCGGCGGCGTGGGCGCCGTGCCACTCGCCGGACACTGCCGGCAATTGTACGGCGGCCCGTCCCCTTCCCTCCCCTGTGGGTCCGGCGCCGCCCGGGGCGGTCGTCTGCGCACGGTGCACGACGCCACCGCATGGCGGTCGAGAGTCGTAGGCTCATCCGGAGTGGGACGGCGAGCCGCAAGTGCCGGGGGGGTCGCGGTCGTGGGCGCCGGCTCGTGGGGGACGACCATCGCGTGCCTGCTGGGCGGCAGCGGCTCCGTCAACCTCTGGGGTCGTTCGCCAGACCTGGCTCACATGATGGCGCGGGACCGGGAGAACGACCGCTACCTACCCGGCGTCCGGTTGCCGCCCACAGTGCGGCCCACGCCGTCGCTCGCCGAAGCCGTCTCTGGCGCGGATGTTGTCCTCGTAGCAGTGCCGTCGCACGGCTTCCGGGCCGTGCTGGAGGCAATGGGGCCGGCGCTCTCCTCGCATGCTGCCGTGGTGAGCCTCGCCAAGGGCATCGAGGCCACCACCAACCTCCGCATGTCCGAGATCATCGAACAGGTCCTCCCCGGACATCCCGCTGGCGTGCTGAGCGGGCCGAACCTGGCCCACGAGGTGGCGGCGGGGCAACCGGCGGCCACGGTGGTGGCCCTGGCGGACGAGTCATTGGCACAACGGGTCCAAGCACTGCTGCACTGCTCCACCTTCCGCGTCTATACGGGTACGGACGTTGTCGGATGCGAGATCGCCGGGGCGAGCAAGAACGTGATAGCCATCGCCGCCGGGATCAGCGACGGGCTCGGCTTCGGTGAGAACACCCGGGCCGTGCTCGTGACCCGGGGCTTGGCCGAGCAGGCCCGCCTCGGCATCGCACTGGGGGGGCAGCCGCTCACCTTCGGCGGCCTTGCCGGCGTGGGCGACCTGGTGGCGACCTGCACCAGCCCCCAGAGCAGGAACCGCTCCGTTGGCGTGGCGCTTGGGCAAGGCCGCCCGCTCGAAGACGTGCTGGTGGGTATGCACATGGTGGCCGAAGGGGTCAGGACCGCCGGACCGATGGTCCGCCTGGCCCGGGCCAGCGGAGTGGAGATGCCGATCGCCGAGCAAGTTGCCGCCCTTGTTGCCGGGGACACGACCCCGGCGCAGGCCGTGGCGGCGTTGATGGAGCGACCTCCGCGCCCGGAATGGGACCCGGAGCTGCTGCGGGAGATGCAAGCATGATCGGGTCGGGGCCCGACCGCAGCGACGCGCAGCACGACGCCGCGCTCGGCAGGGTTCGCGGGGCTCTCCGCCAGGCGGGAGCGGCGGACGGGGACATCGATGCCGCCGTGCACGAGGGCGTCCTGGACCTGCTGGCCGTGGACACGCTGTTCGTCCCGGCCCGCATGCGCCTGACGCCGCGCCAGGTGAGCGAGGCCACGAACCTCCCCCTGGGGACGCTCAAGGAGCTCTGGCGCGCCCTCGGCTTCCTCGAACCCGAGGACGACTCGCCGGTACTCACCGAGATGGACGTGGAGGCCGTGCGGAACCTCCAGTCGCTCCTCCGGCTCGGCGTCACGGGCATGGACACAGCGCTGCAGCTGGCTCGGGTGGTCGGCTCGTCCATGGCCCGGGTTGCCGAGGCCGGTCTGCTCAGGGGTGCGGACGCGCTCGGCGCCGGCAACGACAGCGTCATGGCGGCGGACGTGGTCACCGCGGTGGCCGAGGAGACGCTCGACTCCATGGGGCAGCTCCTCGGGTTCGTATGGCGACGGCACATGCAAGCCATGGCCCGCCGGGCCGTGCTGCAGCGCTCGGCGGTCGGGGAGGCCGGTGCCGGCCCGGTGCTCGTGGTCGGGTTCGCGGACATGGTCGGGTTCACTCTCCTCAGCCAGCATCTGGATGACACCGAGCTGGCCCAGGTGGTGCGCCGGTTCGAGGAGCTGGCATACGACATCGTGGCCGGGCACCGCGGCAGGGTGGTCAAGACCATCGGGGACGAGGTGATGTTCGTGGTCGAAGATCCGGTGGCCGCCGCCCGGATCGGCGTGGGCTTGGCCGATGCCTATTCCCGGGACGAGCTGCTGAGCGATGTCCGTGTCGGGATGGCCGCCGGGTCCGTCCTGGTGCGGGACGGGGACTACTTCGGGACCGTGGTCAATCTGGCGGCCAGGGTGGTCAACATCGCCGATCCCGGAAGCGTGCTCGTCTCCGACGAGCTGCATGCCCGCATCGAGCAGGGTGCGCCAGGCGAGTTCACCGGCCGACCGCTGCGTCCCCGCACTTTGAAGGACGTCGGGCGCGTCCAGCTCTGGACCTGCAGGCATCAGGGCGACGGCCCCGGCCCGGGCCGGGCGGGGCGCAGCCGGGCCCGCTGGGAGCGCCTGGCCGACGCGCTGCGGGATCTCGAGGACATACGGGCCGCCGGCGAGCGGTTCCTGGCCGCCGGGCGGCGTCTCGCGCCCGAGGAGGGTGTGCTCCCCGAAGGCCCTGAGGGCGCGTCGCCGCCAACCGGATGAAGACAGTCCGTCAGGCGCCCGGCAGGCGGACGGTGGCGATTCCGTGGCCCCGGAGGCGGAAGGAGCCGTCGAAAGGCTCCAGGGGAGACCCGCGCAGGTCCACGAGCCAGCCGGAGCGCTCGTCAAAGTGCACCGTCGTCTCCTCATGGCCGGGGTTGAAGAGCCGGACTTCCAGCACGCCGGCTTCGCGCCGTACGGCCGTCACCTCGGCTCCGATCACCTCCAGCGCGCTGCCGCGGCGCGATCGGGTGCCACCGCCGAACGAACCCTGGACCTCCAGGGGGAGCAGCACGTCGTCGGCCAGCGCCCATGGATCCGCCGGGCCGACCGCCACCGCGTAGCGCAGCTCGATCCGCCGGCCGACGAGCTGCAGGCCCTCGACCGGGGTGAGGGGACCCGCGGGAAAGGGCCGGTACGCCATCCCCAGACGGGAAAGCATCCCGGTCGAACGCAGCACCGTGATGGCCAGCGCGGCGGCCCGGGCCTCTTCGCCCGCGCCCGATACGCCGACCAGCTCGTACTCCGCCACCCCGTCGTGGACGACGGTCAGGCCGCCGGCGGCGACGAAACGTCGGGACGGGAACGTCGGGAGGCCGTGCTCGTCGGGCCGACCCTCCGCGACGAGCCCCCGGACCACGGTGCCGAACGCGCATTCTGCTTCCGACGTTGCCGCCGGGCGGGGGAGTGGCAGGTGGACGCGCAGCCGGTGGTCGCGAGACGGGTTGACGAACGCCGTCTCCACGCGGACCGCCGTTTCGTCGGCCCGCAGCTCGACCACCGTGGTGACGTCCACCTCATGCTCACCCACGCGGCGCTGCGACCCGCCGTCCACGCGGTCGGGCCACCGGTAGCGGGCATCGATCGCCACCCGGGCCCGTACCGGCCCGCGTTCCATGACCGTGACCCGGACCCCCTCGGGAGCGTCCACCAATCGATCGGCGGCCGGCGGCGAGAAATTGTAGGAGTCCCCGAGGTCCCCGCCGTCCACCAGCGTGCCCATGCCGGCGACGCCGTCGACGGCAAACGTCCCGCTCGCGCCGTCCACCAGCACTGTGGTCAGCCCGTTGGCGAGCCCGACCCGGTCCCCGTCTGCGGTCACCTGTACCGGGTGGGCGAGCGGTGCCGGCGTGAAGGCCTGCCAACCGAAGCCCGGGACCCCGTCGACTCGGGCGACGATCCGCCGGATCGGGGGCCGGTCCAGGCGCACGCGGACCGTAGCCCCAGGGCGTGCGCCGAGCCGCGAGCGGAGATCCTGCACGGCCTCGGCGATCTGCAGATCCGGCCGCTCCTCCGGGCCGATCGACACCGTGACGTCGATGCCCGTCTCGTCCTCTCCGATGGTCACGTCCTGGACCCATGCGTCCGCGTCGATCCGCGCGCCGTCGATCATCCCGAGGATCGTCTTCACCGTCTGCGCGTCGAGCGTAAGCATGCCGGGCAGCCCGGCCCGCTCCGAGACGACCTGGACGTCCCCCCGGTCCGCCAGGGGCGCCCCGCCGTCCCCGGGCATTGCGTCGCCCACCACCAGCTCCACCAGTCCGCTTCGCTGGCGTGCCGCCGGGTTCACGACGATGGGACCGGAGTCGGCCATGGACGCGCCGAGGGACTGGAGGGCCCGCTGGGCCAGCCCTTCGGAGATGCTGCGGGCTTCGGCGGCCCGGTGCAAGACGGCGTCCACGACGTCATCCACCGAGCACGCGCAGATGGAGTCGTGGGCGGCATTGCGGACCATCTGGGTCCAGGCCACGCCCAGCAGCCGTCCAGGCCACTCGCCGGCGCCCGAGAACAGGGCGGTGTACGGCTCGGCTCGCCGCTCGAGGGCCCGTTCGGCTCGGGCCACCGCCCGCTTCACGTCCACCCGGTTGGAGGTGACGCCCATGAGCATGTTGGCCCTGGCGCCCGAGCGGAGCTCGCCCACCCAGCGCTGCAATCCCTCCGTGGAAGCTTGGGCCAGGTACTCGGGCAGCGAGGTGATCTCGAAGCGGTAGTCGTCCTGCAGGGCGTTGGCCTCGGCGACCACGCGGCCCAGGGCGGCCTGCGGAGGAAGGTGGTCCGACCCGTTCATGAGCAAGAGGTCGTCCAGGAGGAACGGGCCGATCTGCTCCACATGGTCGGTGATCCTCCGGACGAGCGCCTTGGCGTCGTCGGGCAGGAGGGCCCCGTTGCCGTACCCGAAGGGCAGGTACTCCGCCCGGACCGACGAGCCGTCCGGGGCCTCCCAGATGAAGGCGCTCCGGGTGACAGAGGCCGGAACCCCCCGCCACACGACGGCATGCTCGATACCGGCGGCCCGCAGGATCTGGGGCATCTGGGCGACGTGGCCGAACATGTCGGGCAGGTAGCCCACCGCCATGGACCCGCCGAAGTCGGCCGCGCGCCGCATGCCTAGCTGCAGGTTCCGGACGATGGTCTCTGCCGACACGAGGAACTCGTCCATCAAGGTGTACCAGGGGCCCACCGTGATCCTGCCCGCGGCGGCGAGGGCCCCGACCCGGGGTGCGGCCCCAGGGCGGATCTCCAGGTAATCGTCCAGGGCGGCCATCTGGCCGTCCAAGAGGAATCGGGCGTAGGAGGGGTCGGCCTCCATGAGGGGGATCAGCGCGTCCACCGTCTCGACCAGCCGTAGCCGGAAGGACTGGAAGGTGTCGTACCACTCCCGGTCCCAGTGGGTGTGGGGGACGATGGCGACCCGTCTCGGCGACATGGGAGGCCAGGTTAGGGCGCGGCTCCCCGGCCAGCGGCTTCCTGGTGCACCATCGCCTAGGTACGGTGGGTCCGACATGCAAGAAGCCCCGAGCACCCCGTCGGCCCGATCAGGCCCGGTGGGCCGCTGGTGACCCGCGCCGTCCGGCCGTCGCTGGACACCGAGCGAGCGCTGTGGCGCGCCGGGCACCGCTGGGTAGCCGGCATCGACGTAGTGGGTCGGGGGGCGTGGGCCGGCCCGCTTTCGGTGGGAGTGGCAGTGGTGCACGCCGGGCTCCGCACGCGGTCGCTGCCCTACTGGCTGCGGGACTCCAAGGCGCTGCCCGAGGATCGCCGTGAGATCGTCTACGGCCAAATAGCCAACTGGTGCGCCGACGCCGCAGTCGGCCACGCCACGCCTGAGGAATGCGACGTCCTGGGGATGACCCTGGCGTGGCGGCTGGCTGCTTACCGGGCGATGGCCATGCTCGAGGTCCGACCCGACGCGGTGGTCGTGGACGGTCCCTGGGATCTGCTGCGAGGCCGCCAGCCGGACGCGTCGTCACGGCCGCCCCGATGCTCCGAAGCAGACCTGTCCGGGGTGGCCCCGCCCGAGGTGGCCCTACCCGAGGTGGCCCTGCCCGGTGTCGTCCTGCCCAAGGTACGGGCCGACGCGACCTGCGCTGCAGTCGCCGCGGCGTCCGTCCTGGCCAAGGTCGTCCGCGATCGCTTCATGCGGGACGAGTCGGAGCATTTTCCGGCCTACGGGTTCGAGCGGAACAAGGGCTACCCGTCCCCGCAGCACAAGATCGCCCTTCGCGGGTACGGGCTCTCGGCCATCCACCGTCGCTCCTGGGCCTTCGTCGCCGACCTTCCTTGGCGCTGAGCAGTTGGCCCCTCCCGCGCCGCGCCGCGCTCGTCCGGCGCCGTGCCAGGGCCGCCCGCTCCCCGGAGTGGCGCCGCGCCGTGCCGGGGCGGTGCCGGAAACGGCGCCCACCTAGGATGAGGTGGTCCGATGGTCTATCTCCTCGCTGTCTGTGCCGCGCTAGCCAATGCGCTGACGAGCATCCTCCAGCGCCTGGGGGTGGAGGATGCGCCGGAATCGTCCACTCTCCACTTGCGGCTCGTCACCTATGCCGCCCGCCACCGCACCTGGCTTGCCGGCCTCGGCCTCATGGTCCTCTCGTTTGCACTGCAGGCCACCGCGCTCCACCGAGGGCGCCTCTCGGAGGTCCAGCCCATCCTCACCATCGAGCTCCTGTTCCTGGTGGTCATCCTGGGCACCTGGTTCAAGTTCTCGATCGGCTGGAGGGAATGGCTGGGGTCGGCCGCTGCCGCGCTCGGGCTCTCCGGCTTCCTTCTCTTTGCCGCCCCCGGGGGTGGCAACGCTCAGCCCACCGCGGTCGGCTGGGGCGAGGTGGGCGGAGCCTGTGCGCTGGCCACCCTGGTGGGCACCATCCTGGCCCGCCGCGGTCCCCGCTGGTGGCGGGCGGCCATGTTCGGCTTCGCCGGCGCGGTGAGCTACGCGTTTGCCGCCGCCTGCACCAAGGAGGTCACCCGCTACGTTGGCGCGGACTGGGTCTCGATCTTCTGGCACTGGGAGACCTACGGGCTTGCGGTGGCCGGCGCCCTGGGAGTCTTTCTGGCACAGAACGCCTACCACGCCGGTCCCATCGCTGCCTCGCAGTCGACCCTGGTCCTGGTGGACCCGATGGCCAGCATCCTGATCGGCGTCGTCCTGTTCGGAGACGACCTTCGGACGAGGGGTGCCTGGGGGCCCCTGGAGGCGCTCTCGCTGCTTGTGATGTTCGGGGGGGGCCTGCTCCTGAGCCACTCGCCCTTGGTCACCGGGATGCGTGCGGGCGGATCGGAAGAGCACGAACGCCTCCGCGGCCGACTGCGCCGTCCGGCCGAGCCGGTTGTGGCCGACTCCGGAATGCAGTCGTGCCACTGAGCATCACCGGGTAGAGCGTGCCCATGGTTTCCATCCCGGAGTCCCATCGCGACCTGTTGGACGCGCCCTTTGCCACCCTGGCGACCATCGGCCCCGACGGGAGGCCGCAGCTCAGCGAGGTCTGGTTCCTCTCTGAAGGGGACACGGTGGCCATCTCGCTCAACACCTCGCGCCAGAAGACGAAGAACCTGGAGCGACAGCGGCAGTGCAGCCTGCTCATCGTGGATCTGGCCGAACCGTACCGCTATCTGGAGATCCGGGGCGACGCCGAGCTCGCGCCCGACGACGACTATGCCTTTGCCGACCGGGTCGGAGCGAAGTACCAGAGCGACCTTCGCCAGCACGATGGTCCGGGGGAGCGGCGCGTGGTGGTCCGAATCCGTCCCCACCGCGTGCATGCCGTCGACATGAGGGGCTGACGCCTTCCTTGGACACCCGCGCACTGCCGACGCCCCTCCCCGTCCAACGCTGAGCCGCAGTCCTGCCTCGCGCGGCGCTCGGCCCCGGTAGGTCACCGCCCGGCGCCGGGAGCATCGCCGGGCGCCGAGTCCCCGACGATCGGGGGGGCGTAGAGCCGGCGTGACAGGCGGCGGGCCGCTCCGCCGGCCACCAGCTGGCGCAGCGCCTCGCCGAACACCCCGGGGCCCCAGTATCGGGCGCCGACGACGCGTGCCAGCTCCTGGCGATCCATCGCGCCGTTCTCTCGCAATGCGCGCTCGATGGCGACGATCTCGTGATCGAGCGCATCCTCGGCCGAGGTGCCGGCCGCTGTGGACCCGAACGCCCGGCCCAGGTGGCCCGGCCCAGGCCGGTATCGGCGGATTCCCTGCTGTCCGCGCGTACCGCAGCGCTCTACACCGGACCGGATGCGCGCCGCATCCGCCGCCGCCTCGTTCCGGGCGCGGACATCGCGGTCCTCGCCGCCCCCGGCGTGGGGAGCGCCGCCCGTCCGGACGCCTTGCTCCCCGCGTTCGGCCACCGCCCGGGCCTGCTGGCCCGCCGCCTCCAGGCGGTATTGGAGCGACCGCGCCTGTTCGGGCGCCTCGTCCGCGCGGCGCCCGGCGTCCGCCGCGGCTTCCGTGCGCCCGGCGACGTTGCTCTCGATGGCCTCCGCCCGGTGATCGTGCATGGCCGCCCAGAACTGGTGGACCGGGGCCTCGATCTCCGAGCGCGTCCCTTCGCCTGTACGGGCGCCCTCGGGCACTGCCTTGTGCCCGTGGCTCCCCTCGGCCACCAGCGCCCGCTGCTCGGCGCTACGGGCGCGCTCGAGGGCGACGGCTGTGGGCGTGCCGCCCTGCGGCAAACTGGCACGGGACTCCGCCGCCGCGGCCCGGTGCTCGGCAGCACGTCCCCGGTGCTCGGCAGCGCCAGCCTGAGCGCTGACGCTCCCCGACGGCCCTGCCGCATCGTCGCCCCCCGCCATCGGCTGTGGCGCCCCGTCGCCCGCGCCGGCCGGGCCGCTGGCGTCCGCCGGTGAAGTCGTGTCCTCCGCTTCCTCCGCGGTCAGGGGCGTCGCGATGTCCTCGAGCTGCGCCTGTTCGGCCTTCACGCCGAAGGCCAGCTCGGCGACCCCGCCCGCTGCCATCAGTCCCGCTCCGATGAGGAAGGCGACGCCCACCAGACCCTTGGATCCGGTTGCGATCATGGGCCCGAAGAGGAGGGGGCCGGTGATGCCGCCGACGGCGGTGCCGATGGCGTAGAAGAAGGCGATCGACAGCGCGCGGGACTCCATCGGGAAGATCTCCGAGGAGGTGAGGTAGGCAGCGCTCGCTCCGGCTGAAGCCAGCAGGAACGTGGCCATCACGACCACGATGAAGGTCCACTTGTTGAGCCATCCCGTCTCCACGAACAGCCCGGCCAGCAGGAGCCCGAGGACGGCGGAGCCGATGTACGTGCCGCTGATCATCGGGATGCGTCCCACGCTGTCGAACAAGCGTCCGAGCACGAGAGGCCCGACGAAGTTGGCGGCGGCGTACATGATCAGGAAGACCGGCGTGGACCCCGAGGACACCCCGAAGAATTTGGTCATCAAGGTTCCGAGGTTGAACGTGATGCCGTTGTAAATGAAGGCCTGGCCGACGAACAGGGACAAGCAGAGAATGGATCTGGCCGGATACTGCTTGAATGCGGCGCGGGCGATGACGCGGAAGCCGATGGTGCGCCGCTGACGGACCTTGAGCGTCCGGTGGACCGGATCGAGCCGGGCGCCGGTGCGCTCTTGGACGTCCGCCTCGATCCGGTCCACGATGGCCTCGGCCTCGGCCTCGCGCCCGTGGATGAACAGCCAGCGGGGGCTTTCGGGAACATGGCGGCGGACACCCATGACCGCGGCAGCCAGCACGATGCCGAGCACGAAGGTGAGCCGCCAGCCGATGTCGGCGGGGAACAGCGACTCGTCCAGGAACAGCAGAGCCAGGGCGGAGCCGAGGATCGACCCGATCCAGTACGAGCCGTTGATGATCAGGTCGATGCGCCCGCGGGCCCGTGCCGGTATGAGCTCGTCGATCGCCGAGTTGATCGCCGCGTACTCCCCCCCGATCCCCGCCCCGGTCAGCATCCGGAACAGGTAGAAGAACCACGGTGCGAACGAGAACGCGGTGACAGCGGTTGCCACCATGTACAGGCCGAGGGTGAGGAGGAAGAGCTTCTTGCGGCCGAAGCGGTCGGTGAGGTGGCCGAAGACGAGTGCGCCGGCGCAAGCGCCCACCACATAGAGCGCGGCGGCCACGCCGATACCTGCGGGACTGATCGACAGGCCGCTGGCGTGCTGCGTGAGGCGCGATGCCACCGACCCGACGATGGTTACCTCGAGCCCGTCGAGGACCCAGGCCGTCCCGAGGCCGAGCACGATGCGCCAGTGGAACCGGCTCCAGGGCAGGCGGTCGAGACGGGAGGGGATCTTGGTCTCGATCACGGCCAGCTGCACGTCACTCACCGGACCGCCTCCCAGTCCGAGCACGCCGACCACCCCGCTACCGTTGCCGTGATGCTCGCCTGCCGCGTGCTCGGCCACAGGCCGGCCTTCCGGGCCGAGGGAGAGGTCATGCGCTGGGCGTGCGAGCGCGGGTGCGGGGCCGCAGGGGAGAAGCAGTACGGATCGGCGGACGCCGCCACGCGGTACGCGGCAGCGCTCGACCGTCGCGGCGATCGCACACTCGGCCGCGGGGCTCCGCTCTTCGGGCTGTTCCCCCTGCGCATCTGGCACTGGTGGCGGACGCGCCGGCGGGATGCCGGGTCTGGCCGAGGCAGCGCAGCGCGAGGCGGCGAGGATGCCCCCTCGGGCGGGGAGGCCGTACCCTGAGCGCCACCGTTCCCCGGCGGCCGTCGAGCCGCCGTGCTCCCAGTGGTCCTCCGATGGATCTCGAGGCGTGCCACGGCACGACCGCTGGTACCCTGAGGTCCGAGCTCGCAACCACCGTGATGCGGCGGAGTCCGCGCCCCGCACCGGCATGATGAAGCGCCGATGACCGAACGCCCCCCGGCCTTCGCTGAGGACCCCTGCACTGCGGCGTACTACGACCGCCGGGCCGGCGAGTACGACGAGTGGTATCGGGACCAAGGCGTGTTCGCGGCCCGGGAGCGGCCGGGTTGGGCCGACGCGGTCGCCGAGCTGCAGGCCGTGGTCGCGTCTCTTAGCCCGTGCCGGACGCTCGACGTAGCCTGCGGCTCGGGCTTCCTCACCCGCAGCCTGGCCGGCGTGGTGATGGCGCTGGACCGCAGCCCAGCCATGGCGGCCGTTGCGCGGCCGCGCTTACCGGGCGAAGGGAGGCTGGTCGTGGCCGACGCGCTGTCTCTGCCCGTGGCCTCCGCCAGTCTGGACCGGGTCTTCACCGGCCACTTCTACGGCCACCTTCCCGCCGCCGAGCGGGAGCGGTTCCTGTCCGAGGCCCGCCGTGTGGCCCCCGAACTGGTGGTCGTGGACTCGGGGCGGGGTCCGGACTCCCCGGCTGACGGCTGGCAGTGGCGGGTGCTCAACGACGGGTCGCGCCACCGCGTCTACAAGCGGTACTTCTCCGGGCCGCAGCTGGCCGCCGAGCTGGACGGCGAGGTCCTGCTGGACGGCCGGTGGTTCGTGGTCGCCCGCGCCCCGCTCCTCCGGTGGCCCACACCGCCCCGGTGACGGCCCCGGGTCAGTGGACGGCCAACGCCAGGAGTGCCAGCGCGATCGACACCGGGGCCACGACCGCGCCCAACACGCTGTACCGCCATACGCTGGGTGCCGCGTCCACCGTGCGTGAGACCTGCAGCCACAGGATGGCCGACAGCGAGCCGGTGACGGCCAGGTTCGGCCCGAGGTTGAGCCCGATCAGCAGGGCGTGCGCCTGCGCCGGTGGGCGGGCAGCCAGCAAGGAGGCCGCGGGGAGATTGTTGACCACCACGCTGGCCACCGCCCCGGCCACCGCGGTCGCGGCTGAAGAGGCATGGCCCAGCAACTGGGCAGGCCCGGACCAGATCCGTCCCAGCGTTCCGAAGCACGCGGCCACCGAGAACAGCCCCCCCACCATCGGGAGGTTCACCGTCCCTTCCAACCGGCGCAGCGTGAGGCGGCGCCGCCAGAGGCTCCATGCCGCGGCGGCCGCCCCGGCCGCCAGGGCCACGATCGCCCCCCCCGCAGGGGAAAGAACCAGCATGGCCACGATGGCGGCCAGCACCCCCACCAGGCCGGGGCCGACCCGGACGTGCACGGGC
>DAHUZE010000067.1 GCA_027306755.1 Acidimicrobiaceae bacterium
TTCCCGGAGCTGTCCGTCGACCGCGCCTTTGTCGAGCGGTTCCGCCGGGAGGCCCAGGCCGCGGCCAACCTGTCGCACCCCAACATCGTCCCGGTCTTCGACTGGGGCGAGGACGGCGGCACCTACTACATCGTCATGGAGTTCATCGACGGGCAGCCGCTGTCGCAGGCGCTGCGGACCGGGGGGCCGATGCCGGCCCAGCGGGTGGCCATGATCTGCGCCCGGGTGGCCGATGCCCTCGCTTACGCCCACCGCCATGGCGTCGTCCACCGGGACGTGAAGCCTGGCAACGTGCTGATCACCAGCGACGAGCAGGTCAAGGTGACCGACTTCGGCATCGCCCGGGCCATCAACACCGAAGAGAGCCTGACCCAGACCGGCGCGGTCATGGGGACGGCCACGTATTTCTCACCCGAGCAGGCCGAGGGCCTCGGCGTGGACCCGCGCAGCGACATCTACTCCCTGGGCGTCGTCATGTTCGAGATGGTGGCCGGCCGGCCACCGTTCCTGGGCGAGTCGCCGGTGGCGGTCGCCTCCAAGCACGTCCGCGAGCAGCCGCCGCTGCTGCGGGACCTGAACCCGACGGTCCCCCCGGCGATGGAGGCCATCATCGCCAAGGCCATGGCCAAGTCGGCCGACCAGCGCTACCAGACGGCCACGGACCTGCGGGCGGACCTCCAGCGGTTCGTGTCTGGCCGCCCGGTGGTGGCGACCACCGATCCGGCGGCCACCACGATGCTCGCCGGCGCAGGAGCCGGTGCCGTCGCCGCCGCTGCGGCCACCGGCGTGGTGGACGCCGTCAACAGCACCCGGGCCACGCCGGCCGTCGCGCCGGGTCCGGTCGAGGACGACAGCTCCCACCTGGGGCGCTGGATCCTCCTCCTGGTCCTCCTGCTGATCGTGCTGGCCCTGGTCGTCTTCTTCGTCCTGAAGAGCCTGGGCTACATCGGCACGACCTCCTTCAACCTGCCGACAGTGCACAACGAGCCGAAGGCCACCGCCACCGCCGCGCTCCAGTCCAAGGGTCTGGTCGTCAGCGGCACAACCACCCGCAGGTCCACAACGGTGTCCAGCGGGAACGTCATCTCGACCAGGCCGGGAGCGGGGACCAAGGTCACCAAGGGCGCGCACGTGGCCCTGCTGCTGAGCAGCGGCCCGGTCACCAAGGTCTCCCTGCCCACATACAAGACACAGAACGTGACCACAGTGGAGGCGACACTGTCTTCGCACGGCCTCAAGTTCCGGACGACCAGGCAGGCCGGGACAAAGCCGACCGGCACGGTGCTGGCGCAGTCCCCGATCGCCGGCACGCTGGTGAAGAAGGGGTCGAGGGTGCACCTCACCGTCTCCCGGCAGACCACGGTGGCCGTCCCGAGCGTGCTCGGCGACTCCCAGACGGCCGCCGGCAGCCAGCTTGGCTCTGCCGGGCTGACCGCGGGCACCACCTCGCAAGGATGCTCGACAAAGTACGGCACAAGCGAGGTGATGAACCAGACACCGGTGCCCGGGACCAAGGTCGCGCCGAAGGCTCCGGTCAACCTGGAGATCTCGACGGGGGCGTGCCCGGTGACGGTGCCCACAGTGACGGGCCAGCAGGCGACAGCGGCCAAGAACACCCTCTCCCGGGCCGGGTTCCCCCCTGCGGCGGTGACAACCACGTCCTGCTCGCCGGCCACAGCGGGCAAGGTCGTCACCCAGACACCGGCCGGCGGGGGCTCGGCCGCCAAGGGGACCACGGTCACCATCGGGGTGTGCAAGGCCGCGCCCACCACCACCACGACCACACCCAAGACAAAGGGCAAGGCCACAGGCACACCCGTCCACGGGTAGGCCCGGCCGCTACTGCCGGCCGGCCTCCACGCCCGCTCCGGCCCACCAGCGCTCCACCCGGGCCAGGAAGTTCGACAGCATGGCCGGTCCGGCGGCAGTCAGGATGGACTCGGGGTGGAACTGGACGCCCTCCACCGGCAGCTCGCGGTGGCGCAGCCCCATGACCACGCCCTCGGGACCGGTGGCGGTGACCGCAAAGACGTCGGGCACGCGCCCGGGTGTCACGACGAGCGAGTGGTACCGGGTGGCGACCAGCGGCGAGGGCAGGCCGGAAAAGAGCCCCGTGCCGTCGTGAGCGATCTCCGACGTCTTGCCGTGCATGAGGGACGGAGCCCGGACCACCAGTCCGCCGAAGGCCTGGGCGATGGCCTGGTGCCCGAGGCAGACCCCGAGGATGGGGACGACGCCGGACAGGGATGCGACCACCTCCAGGGTGACCCCGGCGCTCTCCGGCCTGCCCGGCCCGGGGGAGAGGACGATGGCGTCGGGCCGGCCCCGCTCGATCTCGGAGACGGTGACGGCGTCGTTGCGGTGCACCACCAATGTGGCGCCCAGCTCCCCCAGCTCCTGGACGAGGTTGTAGACGAACGAGTCGTAGTTGTCGATCACCAGGCAGCGCACCGACATCCTGCGATGGTAGCCATCGGCCGGGGCCGGCAGGGGGGGCACGGAGGTCTATCCTCGGGCGCCATGGCACCGAAGACCTCCAGTGGGCCTGGTCGAGCGCAGCGCAAGGGCACGTCCACCAAGGGCCGCACGACGGCCAGGTCCGGGGGTGTCGGTCGCTACACGGCTCCCGAGCAGAGCGGGAAGTACACGCCGCCGGTTCCCCGCAACGTCCGCAAGAGCCCGCGCTGGTTCGGCCTGCTGGTGCTCGCCCTGCTCCTGGCGGGGGTGCTGCTGATCCTGCTCAACTACCTCTCGGTGCTGCCCGGGTCCGTGTCGGCCTGGTACCTGGTGGGCGGGCTGGTCGTCATCTTCGTGGGGTTCGTCCTCGCCACCCGCTACCGTTGACGGGGTGGCCACGTCGTTCGCCCAGTCCGAGCGGGCCAAGCTCTGCGACCTCTTCACCGAGGCCGGGCCGGACGCCCGCACCCTGTGCCAGGGATGGCAGACGGCCGACCTCGCAGCCCACCTGGTGATCCGGGAGCGCCGCCCCGATGCTGCGGGCGGCATTCTCCTGGCACCGCTGCGCGCGTACACCGAGCGGACGCAGCGGTCGGTTCGCGACGGCAGCTCGTGGCCCGAGCTGGTCGGCCTGGTGCGCTCCGGGCCGCCGGCGCTGCTCCGCCCCCTGGACGAGCCGGTGAACACGGTCGAGTACTTCGTCCACCACGAGGACGTCCGCCGGGCCCAGCCCGGAGCCGTCCCCCGCATGCTCGACCCTGCGCTCGAGGCCGTGCTGTGGAAGCGGGTCCGGGGGCTGACCCTCCTCGCCCGGTGGCGCGTCTCCGGCGGCCTGGAGCTGGTGGCCCCGGGTTTCGGGTCCGTCACCGTGCGGCGGGGCCAGCCTCAGGTGACCCTGACGGCACCGCCCGGGGAATTGCTGCTGTTCATGACCGGCCGACAGCAGGCAGCCAAGGTCGAGTCCACGGGCCCGGCCGACGCCGTGCGCCGGATACAAGAGGCGCGCCTCGGCCTCTGAGCCACGGCCGGGCGCGGCGGCGCCCCCCTCCTCAGACGTCGCCGTGGGTCCCGGTCTGGTCGGCTGCCGCCTGTGACTGGGCGCCGGCCGGCGGGGGCAGCGTCGGCGACGGGGCGGTCACCGGCGGCGGTGACGTCAGCCGCCTGGTCACCCGTCGCTCGATGACGAAGGCCAGCAGCGGGATGAAGCCGGCGCCGATCATGGCGGCCATCTGGAGCAGCGTGAACCGGGCCCTCCGGGCCAGGTCCACCGCCGCCAGCAGGTAGATCATGTACAAGAACCCGTGGATGGGGCCGACGATCTGGTCCACCTGGGGGATCCCGGCCCCGTACTGCAGCGGCACGCCCACGAACACCAGCGTCGCCAGGCCCACGCCCACGACGGTGGCCATGACCCGGTAGCGCAGGAGCGAGGAGGCGAGTCCCCGCTGCGGGTCGTCCACGTCGCCCGGCCGGGCGTAGCCGGGGGCGACCCGGCCCACGATGCGCCGTGCTCCCGGCACGCTCACCGCCTCCTCCACGTCTTGGGACCGTCGGCCGCCAGCCGGGCCAGGCGGTCGTTGTAGGCGGCCAGGTCGGGGTCCTCGTCCTCGTGTCGCCGGCCGAGCGCGGCGGGTTGGACGTTCTGCGGGCTGCTGGCACCGAACCCGGCCCCGGCGCCGGCCATTCGCTCCTGGGCCTGCCGGCCCACCGTCTCCGGGTCCGTGTGCAGCAGCTGCCACCAGGCCCATACGCCCATGAGCGCGAAGACGGGCCACTCCACCGAGTACAGGTAGCTCAACCCGTTGCCGGAGAAGGCCCGGTGGACCTGCCACCAGAACGCGACCAGGCAACCGGGGAACCACACGGCGAGCGAGACATGCAGGAGCAACGCCCGCCTGGAGAGCCACCGCTGCCGCACCCCGGCAAGCCTAATGACAGCCTCCAGAGGCCAGCAGGTCGGCGGCGCCGGTCCACCGGACGCCCCGTCACCCGGGACACCCGCTCAGCCCGGTGTCATCCGAGGCGCTCGATCACCGTGGCGTTGGCCAGGCCCCCGCCCTCGCACATCGTCAGCAGCCCGAAGCGGCCCCCGCTGCGCTCCAGCTCGTGGAGCAGCGTCGCCATCAGCTTGCCGCCCGATGCCCCCAGCGGGTGGCCGAGAGCGATGGCGCCGCCGTTGACGTTGACCCGGGCCATGTCGGGGTGCAGCTCCTTCTCCCAGGCCAGGACGACGGGGGCGAACGCCTCGTTGATCTCGACCAGGTCGATGTCGTCGAGCGATCGCTTCGCCCGGTCCAGCACCGCCCGGGTGGCGGGGATCGGCCCCGTCAGCATCGTGACCGGGTCCACCCCGGCCAGAGCGAAGGCGCAGAACCGGGCCCTGGGAACGAGCCCCAGATCGTTCGCCTTCTCCTCGCTCATGATGAGCACGGCGGACGCGCCGTCGGTGATCTGCGAGGAGTTGCCGGCCGTGACCTTCCCGTCCTGCTTGAACGCCGGCTTCAGCGCCCCCAACGCCTCCAGCGAGGTGCCCGGGCGTACCCCCTCGTCCACTGACAGGGTCTCGCCCGTCGGCTCTCCGTCGTCGCCGAGCACCGGCACGGGCACGATCTCGGGTTCGAACCGGCCCTCGGACGTGGCGGCCGCGGCGCGCTGGTGGCTCTGGAGCGAGTAGCGGTCCAGGTCGTCCCGGCTCAGGTCCCAGCGGTCCGCGATCATCTCCGCGGAGATGCCCTGGTTCACCAGGCCGCCCCCGGCGGCGTAGCGCTCGGTCATACGGGGGCCGAACGGCATGCCCAGCTCCCGCACCACCGACGAGCCCATGGGCGTCCGGGTCATGGCCTCCACCCCTCCGGCCACGGCCACGTCGTAGACCCCGGCCATCACCCCCTGGGCGGCGAAGTGGATGGCCTGCTGCGAGGAGCCGCACTGGCGGTCCACCGTGGTGGCCGGGACCGACTCGGGCCAGCCGGCCGCCAGCACGGCGTTGCGGGCCACGTTGAGCGACTGCTCGGACACCTGCATCACGCAGCCCATGATCACGTCGTCCACCATGCCGGGGTCCACGTCGTTGCGGGCCACCAGGGCGTCCAGCGCGGCGGCGGCGAGGTCCACGGCGTGCCAGTTGCGAAGGGAGCCGTTGCGCTTGCCACCGGGCGTGCGGACGGCGTCGACGATGACTGCGGTGGGCATGGGCCGGCCTCCCTCGGGACGCCGGGCCGGCCGCCGGGGGCTCCGGGCAGCGGGCACGGGCGCCGCGGCCATGCTACCCGTGGCCCGGTCCGGGGCCCCTGCCGCGGCGGCGTGCCGCCGTGCCGCCGGTGCCGCTGCGCTGCCGCGGCCTCGTCCGGGGCCCCTGCCGTGCGGCCGCCGCCCGGTAGCCTGACGATCGGTGGAGGGTCGTCGCTCGATGGACCGCTGGCTCGGCAACGGCGGCATGCCCCTGCTGGACCTCGTCGGCGCCAACCTCGAGCGCTACGGGGTGGATGGCGAGGACCTCGGCTGGGTGGAGGGATCCTTCCAGCCTGCGGACATCGCCTGCAACCCGCACGGGATCGTGCAGGCGGGCGTCCATGCAGTGGTCTTCGACGCGTGCATGAACTTCGCCATCAACGCCGGACTCGGCCCCGATCAGCGCACTCGAGGGACGCTCGAGCTCAAGACCGAGACGATGCGCCCCGCCACCCTTGGCGCCGCCTACCGGCTGCGCGGCGAGGTCACGCGTATGGCCCGCCAGGTCGCCTTCGCCGAGGCGGCCATGCGTGACACGGAGGGCCGCCTCGTCAGCCGGTCTACCGGGACGTTCCTGCTCCACCGGGAGGGCGCTGGACCCTGACGCCCGGCACGGCGTTGGTTCGTGGCGCCCGCCCGGCGCATGGGTCAGTGGCCGATGTGGTCCGCCGGGATCGTCCCCAGCCGCCCGGCGTGGTAGTCCTCGAACGCCTGGGCCAGCTCCTCCTTGGTGTTCATCACGAAGGGCCCGTAGGCGGCGACGGGCTCCCCGATGGGCTCGCCACCGAGCACCAGCAGCTCCAGGGCCGGCGTGCGCGCCTCCTGGGTCGGGTCGGCTTGGGCCTCCAGCACGCTGCCGGCTCCGAACACGGCCAGCTGGCCGGTGTGGACGGGCCGGCGGTCAGCCCCGACGGACCCGGCGCCGGCCAGGACGTACACCAGGGCGTTGCGCCGGCTGGGCCACGGCAGCACCATGCGGGCACCCGGGCTCACGGTGGCGTGGACCATGGAGATCGGGGTGTGGGTCACGCCGGGGCCCGTGTGGCCGCCCACGTCGCCGGCGATCACCCGCACCAGGGCACCGCCGTCCGGGGTGGTCAGCAGCGTCGCTGTGTGGGGCTCGATGCCCTGGTAGCGGGGCGACACCCACTTGTCCGACGAGGGGAGGTTCACCCACAGCTGGATGCCGTGGAACAGGCCCCCGCTTGCCACCAGCGCGTCGGGCGGCCGCTCGATGTGCAGGATGCCGGCGCCGGCCGTCATCCACTGGGTGGCTCCGTTGGCGATGAGGCCGCCACCGCCGATCGAGTCCTGGTGCTGGAACGTGCCGTCGATCATGTAGGTGACCGTCTCGAACCCCCGGTGGGGGTGCCAGGGCGTGCCCTTGGGCTCGCCCGGCGCGTACTCGACCTCGCCCATCTGGTCCATGTGGACGAACGGGTCCAGGTCGGGCAGCGCCACGCCGGCGAAGGCCCGGCGCACCGGGAACCCCTCTCCCTCCAAGCCGGCGGGCGCGGTCGTCACCTGGCGGACGGGGCGGTGCTCGGCGCCGGGCTCGGGCTCGGGGATCCTGGGAAGGGTGAGGGTGTCGTCTACGGTCACTGCGGGCACGGGGCCCACCTCCTCGCGTTCGTGGCGCCGTCCACGCGGCCATCGGCCTACCGGGCCAGGGCGGGGTGCAGAGGATCCCGGCGCCTCTCTTGCTGGGGTCAACAGCGCGACGGCCCGGGCCATTCCGCCGGGCGGACCGTGTCCCAGAGCCGGCGCATCCCCCGCAGCCAGCGGTCCGGGTCCTCCGCCTTGTGCCGCATGTAGGTGGCGACCTCGGGGTGGGGGAGGACGAGGAACCGCTCCTCGGCCAGAGCCTCCACCACGGCCCGGGCGACGTCGTCGGGCTCGAGCATGGCCCCGGCGGCCAGGACCGACGAGCCGGCGGGGTCTCCTGCTGCCACCCCTTCGAGCAGCAGCGGGGTGCGCACGCCCTGGGGGCACAGGCACGACACCTTGATGCCCTGGTGAGCATGGGTGATGGACAGCCACTCGGCCAGCGCCACCGCCGCGTGCTTGGTCACCGTGTAGGGAGCCGATCCAAGGTTGGTGAGCAGCCCGGCGGCCGAGGCGGTGGTGAGCAGGTACCCACCGCCACGCGCCGCCATGGACGGGATCACCGCCCGGGCGGCGTACACGTGGGCCATGACGTTGACCGACCAGATCCGCTGCCACTCGCTGTCGGGGACCTCGGCGCCGCCGGACATCCCGATCCCGGCGTTGGCACAGAACAGGTCGATCGGCCCCAGCTCCCCGGTGACCTGCGTCACCAGGGCGGCCACCGCGGCCTCTGTGGCCACGTCCGCCTCAACGGCCAGGGATTGCACGCCGACCGAGCCCACGTCGCCTGCCACCGCCGCGCATCCGGCGGCGTCCCGGTCGGCCACCGCCACCCCGGCTGCGCCCTCGGCGGCGAAGCGGCGGCACAAGGCGGCGCCGATGCCGCTCGCCCCGCCGGTGACCACGACCACCTTCCCTGCGAGCTCCACGATCCCTCCGTTCCCGGTCCGTTGCGCGGGGCGGCGCCCCGCCGCCCCGGCGTCCCCGTGGTGTCATCGGGGCGAGCCGGCCGGCTCTATGGTGACCGGGGAGCGGGCTGCGGGCCAGGCTCCATGGCGCCGGCGGGGGTCGGCGCCGTCCCGAGGTGAGGAGCGAGCGATGGCGCCAGCCGTGACCGCCGACCGAGGCGGGGAGGCCGCGCCCGGCGCTCCCGGCGCGGGCGACCAGGCTCCGGACGGGGGCTGGCGCACCGGGCCGCGGGCCACCGTGCGGCGCAAGGCCGACCGGGGCCGCTACGACCGGGAGACGATCGAGGCCATCTTGGACGAGGCGTTCATCTGCCACCTCGGCTTCTGCACCGACGACGGGCCCGTCGTGGTGCCCACCGCCTATGCCCGGGTGGGCGACGCCGTCTACCTCCACGGGGCGCCGGCCAACCACGCCCTCCGCTCGGTGGGCGACGGGGCCCCGGTAACGGTGACCGTGACGCTGGTGGACGGGCTGGTGCTGGCCCGGTCGGGGTTCCACCACTCCATCAACTACCGGTCCGTCGTGCTGTTCGGACGGGCCACCGAGGTGGACGACGAGTGGGAGAAGCGGGCCGCGCTGGACGCCGTGGTCGAGCACATCGTGCCGGGGCGCACGCGGGACGCCAGGGGGCCCAGCGACAGCGAGCTGCGAGCCACCCGGGTGGTCCGGGTGGAGGTGGACGAGGCGTCGGCCAAGGTGCGGTCGGGCGGCCCCGTGGACGACCCCGAGGACGTGGAGGCGGGGGGCGTCTGGGCCGGTCACATCCCGCTGTCGGTGGTGGCCGGGCCTCCGGTCCCCGACGAGCTGGACGCTCCCGCACTGCCCGTCCCGGGCTACGCCAGCCACTACCGACGCCCAGGAAAGGCCTGAACCGTGCCCGGATCGCTGCTCGGAAACCGCGTCCGACGGGTGGAGGACCCCGACCTCCTCACCGGCAAGGGGACGTACGTCGCCAACCTGGACCTGCCCGGCTGCGCGGCCGCGGTGTTCGTCCGCTCGCCGTTCGCGCACGCCCGGGTTACCGGCGTCGACACCGCCTCGGCCGCGGAGGCGCCGGGCGTGCTCGGCGTCTACACCGCCCAGGATCTGGACCTGCAGCCTCTAGGCGGGTTCATGGTCCTCAACGCGGGCTGTGCCCGGCCGCCCCTGGCCCGGGACAAGGTCCGGTTCGTCGGCGACGCGGTGGCCATGGTGGTGGCGGCAACCGAGGCCGAGGCCACCGATGCGGCCGAGCTGGTGGTGGTGGACTACGAGCCCCTGGGCGTGGCTGCGGACATGGAGTCTGCGGTGGCCGACGGCGCGCCCCTGCAGTTCGAAGCCCTCGGGACCAACGTGGTGGCCGGGTACTCCGCCGCCGCCCCGACCGATCCGCTGGCTGGGGCGACCACGGTGGTGCGGGCCCAGCTCGAGAACCCGCGCGTGGCGGTGGTGCCGATGGAGGCTGACGCGGTGGCCGCCGTGCCCGGCGACGACGGCCGGGGGCACGAGCTGACCGTGTACGTCTCCACCCAGATGCCCCACGGCTTCGCCAGCGCTGCGTCCCGGTACTTCGGCATCGAGCGCTCGTCGCTGCGGGTGGTCGCCCCCCACGTGGGCGGCGCCTTCGGCAGCAAGGTCGGCCTGGGGGCCGAGCACGCCTGCGTCATCGCCGCCGCCCGCCGCCTCGGTCGTCCCGTGCGCTGGGTCCAGACCCGCTCCGAGAGCTTCATGGCCTTGCCCCAGGGGCGGGGGCAGCTGCAGTGGGTGGAGCTGGGGCTGGACGACGACGGGCACATCACCGGCATGCACTGGCGGGTGCTCGGCGACGCCGGTGCCTACGCCGGGTTCGGCGGAGGGCTGGCCCTGGGCCCGACGAGGATGATGGCCGAGGGCGTCTACCGCATCCCCGCCATCCGCTACGACGTGGCGTCCGTCGTCACCAACACCGTCCCGATGGGAGCGTTCCGGGGCGCCGGCCGCCCGGAGGCGGCGGAGCTGCTGGAGCGGGTCATGGACATCGCCGCGGCCGAGATCGGGATGGACCCGGTGGAGCTGCGCCGGCGCAACCTGCGGGACCGCTTCGACGCCCCGGTCGTCACCTCGGTGGGCACCACCTACGACACCGGGGACTACGCCGCCCCGCTGGCCGAGGCCCTGCGGCTGGCCGGCTACGACGAGCTGCGGGCCGAGCAGGCGCGCCGGCGCGCTGCGGGGGCCCCCGTGCAGCTGGGCATCGGTGTGTCCGCCTACGTGGAGGTGACGGCGGGCGGGGGCGACGAGCTGGGTGCGGTGGAGGTGCACTCGGACGGGTCGGCCACCATCCGGGTCGGCACCTCGTCCCACGGGCAGGGACACGCCACCGCCTTCTCCATGATCGTGTCCGACACCCTGGGCATCCCGATGGAGCAGATCCGCTTCGTCCAGTCCGACACCGCGGCGGTGGCGCGCGGGGGCGGGACCGGGGGTTCCCGCTCGCTGCAGATGGGCGGCAGCGCCGTCCTGCAGGCGGCGGAGCGGGTCCTGGAGAAGGCCCGGTCCCTGGCCGCATCGGAGCTGGAGGCGTCGCCCGAGGACGTCGACGTCCACGACGGCGGGCGCTTGGGCGTGGCCGGTGTCCCGGCCCGGGCGCTCACGTGGGCGGAGATCGCGGCGGTGGCGGCCCGCCGGGGGGCCGAGACGATCGTGGCGTCCAGCGGGAGCCCGGGCGCCGAGGACGCGGCAGCCGCGCCCGTCGGGGGTGGCAACGAGGCCAGCGGGTCGGACGCCGGCGCCGGCGAAGCCGAGGCCGAGGCCGACCGGCTGGGCCCGCTCGGCGCCCAGCTGGATTTCCACCAGGACGACGCCACGTTTCCCTTCGGGGCCCACGTGTCCGTGGTGGAGGTGGACACCGAGACCGGCCGCGTGCGCCCCGTCCGGCACGTGGCGGTGGACGACTGCGGGCGCATCCTCAACCCGCTGCTCGTGACCGGCCAGCAGCACGGCGGCATCGCCCAGGGGATGGCCCAGGCCCTGTGGGAGGAGATGGAGTACGACGCCGCCGGCAATCCGGTGACCGCGACCCTGGCCGACTACGGCATGCCCAGCGCGGCCGAGCTGCCGTCCTTCGAGACGGCCAACACGGAGACGCCCACCTTCCGGAACCCCCTGGGGGCCAAGGGGATCGGGGAGTCGGGCACCATCGGGTCCACGCCGGCGGTCCACAACGCCGTGGTCGACGCTCTCGCCCACCTGGGTGTGCGCCACGTGGCCATGCCGTGCACGCCCCAGCGGGTCTGGCAGGCCGTGGACGCTGCCCGGCGGGGGAGCCCGGACGTTGCCGGCGGGGGACGGCCGCTCTGGCGTGAACCGCCCGGGGTGTTCGCCACCCTCCCCTCCTTCGACGCTGACGACCAGCCCGAGGCGGCCGGCGCGGACATCTGATCGGAGGCGCCCGCGGGTGCCGCGGGTGCCCTGGGGTCCGCCGCCGCGTCACCACCCCTCCCTACGCTCGGGCGGCGTGAAGGTGGGCCGCGGAATGTTGGCAGACGTGGGGCCGTCCGCGTTGCTGATGGCCGCCGCCGCGGCCGTGGACGCGCTGGAGCTGAGGGGAGGCACGCTCGCCACCGGTGGCCTGGCGGACGCCGCGCTGGCCCTCTCCGCGCTCGGGGTGCTCTCCGCGCTCGGACTGCCCGGCGCGGTGCGGGTGAGCGCGCTCCGCCGTGCCGGGATCCGGGAGATCGACGCGATGACAGGTCGCCGGTTCGAGGAGCGCCTGGCCCTCCTGTACCGGGCCATGGGCTTCGACGTGCGCCACACCGGCCAGCGGGGCGATTTCGGAGCGGATCTGGTCATCGAGCGGCAGGGCGAGCGATCCGTCGTGCAGGCGAAGCGCTACCGGGGCGCAGTCGGTATCGAGGCGGTGCAGCAGGCGGTGGGCGCGGCCCGTTACTACGGCGCGGATGGCTCCGTGGTGGTGACCAACTCCACGTGCACCGCGGCGGCACGGGCGCTGGCCGCAGCCGGAGGCGTGGAGCTCGTCGAGCGTGACGCGCTGGTCCGGCTCCTGGCCCGGCACCCCGAGCGCAGCCGGGGAACGGGCGCCGCCGGTGCGCTGGTTCGTCAGCTGCTGGAGGGCGCGAGGCTGTGCGCCTTCGCGCTGGGCGCCGTGCTCCGGTTGGCCTGGTGGCTGGTGCGGGCGCTGGCCCGCATGGTGCGCGGCGTGGCACGCGCCGGCTGACGCGACCCGAATCGCTGCCCCGTCCGGTCCACACCTCCCGTGTAGCGTGAGCGGGTCGGCACACCTCCGGCACCAGCGCGAGAGGGTGATCGTGGCCTCGAGTGACCGCGGGATGATCCTGCGAACGCTCGCCGAGGCGAGCGTGCAGTTCATTGTGGTGGGGGAGCCGGCAGCGACCGGCGGGCTGCGCCTGGTGGTGTCGCGCCATCCCACCAACCTGGATGCTCTGGGACGCGCTCTGGGCGCCCTTGGCTCGTCGTTGCGCTCGGGGGCCTCTCCAGCCGGCGCCGAGCCACCCGGGACCGAGCCACCCGGCGCCGGGCCACCCGGGACCGAGGCTGGGGCCGGGCATCGAGCGATCGGGCCGAGCTCGTCCGGACCCCGCCGGATAGGAGACCCGACGGCCACGCTGTCGGTCCGGACCGCTGTAGGAGATGTGGACCTGGTGTTCGGCGGGGAGCGCCGCTCGCTCTACGGGGACACGCTCGAACGGTCCGAGGAGCGGGACATTGACGGCACTCGGGTGCGCTGGGCTGCAGCGGCAGCTCCCGTCGAGCAGCGGGGAAGGGTCACAAGTCGCGAGCTCGGCCGCCGGCTGCTGAGCGTGGCCGATGGGCTCGCCCACGTGGTCGAGCAACGGAGTACTCGGCAAGACAAGCCGCCGCGCGACGCGTCGGCACGCGACCAGCTTCCCGCCGACGTGAACGACGACGCCTGATTTCGCCGGCACGGCGGCCGCCCGCCCTCCGGGCGAACCGGGTGGCGGGCGGCGCCGAGTCGAAGAAGAGCCCGGGCCGGCTGCGCCGGTCCCGCGCCCGGAGCGTCAGCGGCGAGCCGTCTTCTTGGCCGCCGTGCGCTTGGCCGGCGCCTTCTTGGCCGTGCTCCTCGTTGCGGCGGTCCGCTTGGCCGGCGCCCTCTTGGCCGTGCTCCTCGTAGCCGTGGCCTTCTTGGCCGGGCGCGTGGTCGCCGACGCCTTGCGCGCCGTGGCCTTCTTGGCCGGCGCCTTCTTCGTGGTGGCCTTGGCCGCCGCGCGCTTGGCCGGGGCCTTGGTTGCCGTGCCCGACGAGGTGCGCGATGCCGAACGGGCGGCAGCGGCCTCCTTGCGAGCGGCCGCCTGCTTGGTCAGCAGCTCCGGCGACGTCGGCCATACGCCCCGCTCGAGGCGCGGCGCCTGCCCCGGTGCCATCACGGTGTCCTTGAAGGCCTTCATCGGGCTCACTCGGACGCGCTTGCTCGCCTTGATCCGGATCTGCTCGCCGGTGCGGGGGTTCCGGCCCATGCGAGCGGCCCGCTCCACCTTTGCGAACTTGGCGAACCCCTGCACGGTGACCGCCTCACCCTTGGCGACCACGGCGGTGATGACGTCGGTGGCGCCGGCGATCACCGACTCAACCAGCTTCACGTCCTGTGCGGTGCGTGCGGCGACGGCTCGTATGAGCTCACGACGGTTCATGGATCTCCGTCCTTTCGTATGTTCCTAGAGCCATCTGTTGAGCGGCTGCGGACACGATACAGGGATCGCACGCCAGCAGTAGGGAATTTGCTGCCACGGGCTTGCCCCGCAGCGGCGCTCTGCAAACGCCCGTGCGTTCTCGAGCGCCGCAGCGCCGGGGTCAGGAAGCCTTGGGACCGCTGGGGAGCGAGTGGCCCGCGGGCTCTGCGGCGAGGTGCGGCCCGGATCCACGGTCGCCCTGCACCGGAGCCTCGGGCAGGATCGTCACGCCCGGCACGAAGGCCCGGAGCGCGGCCGCCACGTCGCTGGAGGCGTCCACGCAGTACTCGGGCGGCAGCTGGAACCCCTTGCCGCTCGACAGGTAGAGGTGCACGGGCACGTTGCCGTGGTGGGCCGCCAGCACGTCCTTCAACGTGTCCAGGACGGCGTTGCTCAGCGCCCCCATGGGCACCTCGAGCCGGAGGGGTGAGGTGTCCCCGGACGCCACGGCAAAGGAGGTGATCTCCAGGGCGATCAGCTTGGGCTGCTCGTCGCGCCTGTCCACCCGGGCCCGGACCGTCACCACGGCGTCGTCGGCGATCAGCCCGGCGTGCTGGCTCATGGTCCGAGGGAAGACCGTGACCTCAACCGCGGACTCCAGGTCCTCCAGCATGAACACGGCCATCTGCTCGCCCCGCTTGGTCCACTTGAGCTGGAGGCCGGTGATGACGCCGCCCAGGGTGCGCATGGTGCCGTCGGCCAGCTCGCCCACTTCGGCGAGCGAACCGTCGGTGCGCCGTCGCAGTGCGGCCTCCAGCCCCAGCAGCGGGTGGTCCGATACGTACAGCCCCAGCATCTCCTTCTCGTGTGCCAGGCGCTCCTTCTTGTCGAACTCCCAGTCCGGAACGGCCAGCGGCCGCTCGAACGCCGGGACCGGACCGTCAAGGCTCCCGAACAGCGACAGGACGCCCTGCTCGCGTTCGCGGCGGCGGGCCACGATCTGGCTCACGACTGCCTCGTGCACGGCCAGCAACCCCTTGCGGGTGTGCCCGAGGGAGTCGAAGGCGCTGGCCCGGATGAGGGCATCCAAGGGCTGCTTGTTGAGCGAGCCGATGGGCACCCGCTCGCAGAAGTCGTAGAAGTCGGCAAAGGGGCCACCGGCTTCCCGCTCGGTCGCGATGCTCTCGGCCACCGCCGAGCCGACGTTGCGCACGGCAGCCAGGCCGAAGAGGATCGTGCCGGCCTCTCCCTCGTCCACCACCGGCGTGAAGTCGGCGGCGGACCGGTTCACGTCGGGCACGGACACGGTGATGCCCCGGGCTCGGCACTCGGCCAGGTAGATCCCGGCCCTGTCCAGGTTCTCCCGGACGCTGGTCAGCAGGGCGGCCAGGTACTCGGTGGGGTAGTTGGCCTTCAGGTAGGCGGTCTGGTAGGCGACGAAGCCGTAGCCGTAGGCATGGGCCTTCGGGAAGGCGTAGTCGGCGAAGGGCTCGATGATGTCGAACCACTGCGCGCCCAGCTGTTCGCTGTAGCCGGACCGCACGCAGCTCTCGACGAACCGGGTCCGCTCCATGGCCATGACCGAGCGGATCTTCTTCCCGCAGGCCTTCCGGAGGTTGTCGGCCTCCGCCAGGGTGTAGCCGGCGAAGCGCTGGGCCACCCGCATCAGCTTCTCCTGGTAGATCATGAGCCCGAAGGTGTCGGCCAGGACCTCCTCCGCGTCGGGGTGGAGGTACGCCACCTCCTTGCGGCCGTTCTTGCGGTCCGCGTAGTCGTTGTGCATGTTGGCCGCCATCGGCCCCGGTCGGTAGAGGGCGACCAACGCGGCCACGTCCTCGAAGCACGTGGGGGCGAGCGAGCGCATCAGGCTCCGCATCGGACCACCCTCGAGCTGGAAGACGCCCACCGAATCCCCCCGCTGGAGGAGCTCGTACGTGCGGGCGTCGTCCAGCGGGACGTGGTCGATATCCAGGCGAAGGCCCCGGGTCCGCTCGATCAGGTCCACCGTGTCGGAGATGACGTCCAGGTTGCGCAGCCCCAGGAAGTCCATCTTGAGCAGCCCGAGGTCTTCCACCCCGTGCATCTCGTACTGGGTGACGACGGGTGAGTCCTCGGGGTCCCCGCCGGGATCGGGCTTTCGCTGGACGGGCAGGTACTCGGTGAGAGGCTCGTTGGTGATGACCACGGCGGCGGCGTGGATCCCGTCCTGGCGCCGCAGGCCTTCGAGGCCCTTGGCCACCGAAGCCACCCGGGCCACGTCCGGGTCCTCCTGCATCATCGTGCGCAGCTCGGCGGCCACCTTCCAGCCGTCCTCGTACCCGGCCGGGGCCGATTCGGCGATGCAGGCCCACAGCGGGGTGTCCCGGCCCATCACCAGCGGGGGCATCGCCTTGGCGATGCGATCGCCGAGCGAGTACGGGTAGCCCAGCACCCGCGCCGCGTCGCGTACGGACGCCCGGGCCTTGATGGTGCCGAAGGTGATGATCTGGGCGACGTGGTCCCGGCCGTAGCGCTGGGCGGCGTAGCGGATCATCTCGTCCCGGTACCGGGAGTCGAAGTCCATGTCGATGTCGGGCATCGACGCGCGTGACGGGTTGAGGAAGCGCTCGAACAGCAGGTCGTAGCGGATGGGATCCAGCTCGGTGATCCGGAGGCAGTAGGCCACGGCGCAGCCGGCCGCCGACCCGCGGCCCGGGCCGACCCGTATCCCGTTCTCCTTGGCGTGGCGGATGAGGTCCCACACGATGAGGAAGTAGGCGGAGAAGCCCATGTCCTCGACGACCTTCAGCTCGTAGGCGATGCGCTCCACGATGTGGTCCGGGACCGGGTCGCCCCAGCGCTGCTTGGCCCCTTCGAAGGTCAGGTGGGTCAGGTACTCCCCGGCCGTGGCGAACCCGTCAGGTAGGGGGAAGTCCGGCAGCTTCGGTCGGCCAAGGTCGATCTGGACGTCCGCCCGCTGGGCGATCAGCAGGCTGTTGTCGCACGCCTCGGGCAGCTCCCGGAAGAGGTGCCGCATCTCGGCCGCCGACTTCAGGTAGTGGCCGCTCCCCTTGAACTTGAACCGGTCGCTCTGGTCGATGGTGGCCTTGGTCTGCACGCACAAGAGGGCGTCGTGGGCCTGGGCGTCCTCGGGCCGGGTGTAGTGGCTGTCGTTGGTGGCCAGCAGCGGGGCTCCCAGCCGACGGGCGATGTCGACCAGCTGGGGGTTGGTCAGGTGCTGCTCGGGGATGCCATGGTCCTGGAGCTCCACGAAGAGGTTGTCTCGCCCGAAGATCTCCTGCAGCCGCCCCGCCTTGGCCAACGCGTCGTCGAACCGCCCGGCAAGAAGGCTCTGGGCCACGTGCCCCCCCAGGCAGCCGGTGGTGGCCACGATCCCCTGGGCGTGGTCCGCCAACAGCTCCCAGTCGACCTTGGGCTTGCGGTAGTAGCCCTCCAGGAAGGCCCGGCTCGACAGCTTGATGAGGTTGGCGTAGCCGACGTTGGAGTCGGCCAGCAGCGTCAGGTGGTACCAGGCCTTGCGGCCACCCTCCACGTCCCCTCCCGTGTCGTCCACGGTGGAGCCCCGGAGCTGGAGCCGCTCGTCGCGCCGGTCGTAGGCCATGTAGGCCTCGGTGCCCAGCAGCGGGGTGATCCCTGCCTTCCGGCAGGCGGCGTAGAAGGGCAGGACCCCGTACATGTTGCCGTGGTCGGTGATCCCGAGGGCCGGCTGCCCGTCGGCTGCCGCCGCCTCGACCAGCTCGTCCACCCGGCTGGCTCCATCCAGGATGGAGAACTCCGTGTGCACGTGACAGTGGGCGAATGACGGCTCTCCCACGCGGTCCTGCTTCCTTTCACCTGTTCAGAGGGCAATTCCTTAGCCACACCCTCCAGCCGGTACGAAGCGGTTGCGGCGAGGAGCGGCCCGTAGCGGCACTCTATCGAGCCGTCGCGCCGCCAGCCGTGACCCCGCCGTCGGCCCGGTGGGCACACTCGGTGCACCGTCTCGTGGCCGGGAGGGCCGCCAAGCGGTCGTTCGAGATGGCTGCGCCGCAGTCGGCGCACCGCCCGTAGGTTCCGGCGCGGGCCCGTTCCAACGCGTCCCGGGCGTCGTCCTGGGCTCTCGCCGCCCGTTCCAGCAATCCGCTCACGCGGGCCCGCTCGTACCCGACGGTCGACCCCTCGGCGTCGTGCTCGTCGTCCGGGCTGGCCTCGGTGGACTCGCCGATGGCGGCCAGCTCGGACTCGAGATCGGCCACCAGGCGGGTCGCGTCGGCGAGGGCGCGCTCCAGGCGCGCCGGCAGGTTGGTGCCGTCCGAGCCGGGCAGCCGTTCGTCGTGGTCCACCCCACCAGTCGACACCAGAAAGGGGCTGCGACGCGGTCGGTGCCGGGCGGAGGGCGATCGCGGCGGCCCGGACGAGCAGGTGTGGGGACTGGCTGCCGGTTGACCAGCGCCCGCCGTGGAACGGGCCCGCCCAGCGGTTACGCCGCGGCGGGGAGCTCGCTTCGCGCCGGGAGACCCTCAACCGTGGCGACTCGTGCCCGCCCCGCCTCAAAGCGGTGCTGGCGCTCCTGGCGCCGGATGGCGCTGAGGAGGGGAACCACCGCAACCGCAACCGCCAGGACCATGAGGGGGATGCTCACGTAGAAGAGAAACATGAGTTGTCCTTTCCTGTCCGACCTTTCCAGTCGGTCTCGAGCTTCGCTGCCGTTGCACTCCGCATCGGCACCAACAACAGTGTGCCGGTGGGTCCTGGCAGCCCCGTTGGTCCCAGCTGGGAGCCAGCTCAGAGGTGGGCCCTCGGACTCGGTAGCCCTCAAAGCAGTACGGCTTCAGGGTCACCCGCTTCCGCAGGAGCTGCTCGTCGCTCTCGAGGAGCCCGACCTCGGCGGCCGCCTCGTCCCACTCCGTCTGAATGCAAGGCGGGAGTGAGGGTGAGGAGGTCAGAAGAGCCGTCCCAGAACGCGGCATGGTTGCGCGCACGGTCGTCGGTGTAGGGCGGCAGCCCGCCCCACACATCGGTTAGTGCGCCACCCGGTAGCGGAGGTAGACGACTCCCGACCTGAAGGTGTGAGTCTCTACGAGTTCGAGATCCACCAGGCGCTCGCGGCGGGGAAGGTACGGCACGCCACCGCCAACCAGGACTGGGTAGACCCTGGGCCGGTACTCGTCGATGAGATCCAGCGCCGCCGCCTCGGCGGCAAGCGTGGCGCCGCCGATAGCGATAGTGCCGCACCCCGGCCCGGCCTTCAATCGCTCGATCTCCTCCGCCAGGCCGCTGGAGGCCAAGCGGGCATTGCCCCGCACCGCCGACAGCGTGGTGGAGAACACCACCTTCGGGAGGGACTTCCACATCGCGGCCCACTCGAGAGTCGGGTAGTCAAGCGATGGATTCTGGTCGACGGTCTCCCAGTACAGCATCGTCTCGTACAGCCGTCGTCCCAACAGGTGGACGCCCACCTCGCGCGTCTCGTCGGTAACGAAGCGAAAAACCGCCTCGTCGGGCACCGTCCAATCGAAGCCACCGTCGGACCCGACGATGTAGCCGTCGAGCGAGACGCCCATCGAATAGGTCACGCTACGCATCAGGAGCCCCCTCGGTCAGTCCGCCAGGAGCAGCTCGAGCTTCTCTAGCTGCTCGGACCAGCCCTGTTCGGCGCCGGCCATCGCCTCGGCGGGAGGCAGCGGATCGAAGTAGGACTGCCGCACGGTGAGCGCCGTACCCCCGTCGCGGGCTTCAAAGGTCACCTCGATGAGCGTTGCGAAGAGCTCGCCCTGCTCATCGTTGATGGCTCGGCCGCTCATGACGAGGCGATGCGGACGATCGATCTCGTAGTACTCCCCGCCCATATGGTGGGAGAACTGGGCGGCGGCGGGGACGGAGCCCGGCCACTCCATGGCGAGGCGGTACTTTCCGCCGATGCGAAGATCAACCTCTGCTGCGGGGCAGGTGAATCCTTTGGGCCACCACCACTTCTTCAGTTGGTCCGGATCGGTGAAGGCGTCAAAGACGCGCTCCGGCGGGGCGGTGAGGGTGCGCTCGATGACGAGGTGTCTGGCTGGACTCGCCGATCGGACGTCCACGCCGGTACGGAATTCAGGCATCGGGGCTCTCCTCAATCGTCGGTTTCGGTTTGGGTGGCAAGATGGGCCTCGAGACGGTCCAGGCGGTCGGACCATGCGGCATGGGCGCGCCGGAGCCACTCGTCCACCGGGGCCAGGCCCTCGAGCTGGAGTCGCGCCGGCCGGCGCTGTCCGTCGCGGGCCCGACTGATGAGGCCGGCCCGCTCCAGCACCTTGAGGTGCTTGGTGATGGCAGGCTGCGTCAGCGTGGAGGCTTCTGCGAGCTCGACCACGCCGGCCTCGCCGGCCGCCAGGTGCTCCAGGATCGCCCGCCGGGTGGGGTCGGCAAGGGCGGCGAAGGCCCTACTCGCGGGGTCATCACGAACCATCACCACTAGGTTATATAACTCACTGGTAAATGTCTAGAGGTAGCTGGAGCGCATCCCCGGGCACTCGAGCTCCCGATCAGCGCCCCCGACGGTGGCGACGGGCGCCGGCCACGTCCATCGGCGACCGCCATCGGCTCCGCCTTGGCGGCCAACGCCGAGGTGTGCTCGGCGATCGCGGCA
This sequence comes from Acidimicrobiaceae bacterium, assembly GCA_027306755.1. Taxonomy (GTDB): domain Bacteria; phylum Actinomycetota; class Acidimicrobiia; order Acidimicrobiales; family RAAP-2; genus JAJYVT01. Next base: position 20,503 of record DAHUZE010000067.1, read on the forward strand.
GCCCGGACCATGCCGGCCGGACCTATGGTCGCGCGGTGGCGCCATGGTGACGATCCTCACCGACGACGAGGTGGCGCGCCGCCTCTCGGCCGGCGACGCCGTGCGGTGGATGGGGGAAGCTGTCGATGCGCATCACCGGGGCGACCTGATCGCACCGCCACGGGTGCACGCTCTCCTGGGCGACGGCTCGTTCGCGTTCACGACCGGCCGGCTGCGCGGCTCATGGTTCGGCTACCGCAGCTACGACACCTTTCCCGGCGGTCCGGGCGAGCAGGTGGTGGTCGTCCACGACGAGCACGACGGGAAGGTGCGAGCCGTTGCCGTGGGCAAGGAGCTCGGGCCACGCCGGGTCGGGGCGATCGGCGCGGTGGCGGCCGACCTGCTCGCCCCCCGGGACGCCGGGATCGTCGGCCTGGTGGGCGCGGGCGTCCAGGCGGCGATGCAGGTGTGGGGTCTGGCTGCCGTCCGCACCATCACCGAGCTGCGCGTCTACTCCCGGGACGCTGCCAGGCGGTTGGCGTTCGTGGACCGGGTGGCGCCCTACGTCCACGGCGCGGTCAGGGCGGTGGACGATGCCCACAGCGCCGTCGAGGGCGCCGCCGTCGTGGTCCTCGCCACGTCGAGCCCCACGCCGGTGATCGATCCGTCCTGGCTCGCTGCCGGGGTGTACGTCACCACGCTCGGCCCCAAGCAGCAGGGCCACGCCGAGTTCGGGCTGGAGCTGGCGGACGGCGCCGCGCTGCTGGTCACCGACTCCCCGGCGCAGATCGCCGCATACGACCCGCCCAACGTGCTGGTCGGCTCGCCGCACCAAGCCCGGCTCGTGTCCCTCGGCAGCGTCCGCTCGGGGGAGGTGGATCGGCCAATGGGTCCGCACCGAAGCGTGTTCTTCTCCGTCGGGCTGGCCGGCACCGAGGCGTTCCTGCTGGAACGTCTGGCGGCCCAGCTGGCTACCGGTTAACGAGCGGAGCGGGTCAGCACAGCGGGCCAGCACCGGCTGCGCCCCCGGCGTCATGTGGGCGCTCAACCGTGGCGACTCGTGCCAGGGTCGCCTCAAAGCCGTGCTGGGGCTCCTGGCGGCGGATGGCGCTGAGGAGGGGAAGCACCGCACCCGCAACCGGATGAGGGAAGATCGCCTCCACGAGGGGTCCGTCTTCCGACCGGGACCAGAACACCTTGTACGGCCAGTGCCCGCGAACCGGTATGCGAAAGCGGATGGCTTGTCCAGTCTGGATCGCACTTGACCGAGATTGTGCGACGTCTGGGAGTGCAAAGATCAGTTGGCAGGTCTCAAGAATCACGTTGTAGAGGTATTGGAGCGCTTGGCCCAGGTCCGCGTGGCGGTGATCAAACCCAGATGACCTCCACGCCGGGGATGGCGCCATAGTCATTGTCCTGGGTGATGACCGGGATCTGTTCAACAATCGCAGTGGCGGCTACCAGCGCGTCGAGGATCGGGACTCGACGGCCAACGGCACGCAGGGCGGCGACGATCCGGGCGAACTGACGCGCCACCTCGGCATCGATCGGCAACGGATCCCACGTCGACTCCACGGCCGAAAGCGTTGACACTCGCGCCGGCCGTGCATCGTCGTCGGCCATGAGCACGCCGACGGTCAGTTCGGCCAGCGTCACAACCGACACCTCCGTCTCGGTGATCGTCTCCGTGTCGGTGATCGTCTCCGTCTCGGCGAGGGGTCGCCCCGACTCGGTGGCGACGAAGAACGAGGTATCGAGCAAGGCCCTCACAGGTCGTCAGTCGTGTCGGTCAGCAGGCCCCGCACGTCATTGAGGATGCCGCGGTCGGCGGCGTGGCGGGAAGCGATGCCGAGCGCCTCGGCCACCGGCACGGTCCTACGGCGGCGGAGTGGCACAATTTCAGCAACGGGGCGCCGGTCGACAGTTACGGTCAATCGTTCGCCGGCTTCGACCCGGCGAAGCACCTGGCTGACCGTGTTTCTCAGGTCGCGCACAGATATTGAGGTGCCCATTGACGGCATTGTAGCACATATGGCTACATGTAGCCAACGGCCAGCGAGGGCGCCCCCCTCCCGGTGGTGGGCTCGGCCACCTCCAGGTTCTACCTCGGCGCCGTGCTCGGCGGCGGGTGCTGTTGGCGCGCCTTCCAAGTTGAGCGCGGCGTCGTGGTGCACAAGATCGAGCGGCTCGCACGGGACATGGACCGGCGAGTGGACCCTCGAACGCCTTGTCGCCGAGTTGGCGCACCGCGGGCTCACCAACCAGGCCGGCGGGTCCGGCCGGTCGGACCCATCGGTGCGTCCGCGTTGGCCAACATCTTGCGTCCGACGCCGTTCAGCCGAAGCCAGGTCGCTGGCGCCGGCCAACTCAGGGTCAGTCCGTGCCGGTCCTCGACCACCCATCGCCGCGCC
>DAHUZE010000078.1 GCA_027306755.1 Acidimicrobiaceae bacterium
TCAGATGTGGTGCGCCACCCATGTGATGCCCTGGAACGCCCGGTACCCGAGGTAGATGACGGAGGCCACGAGCATCGCCTTGAAGTACCAGGGGACAGGCTTGCGGACCTCTTCCACCAGCGGGTTCCCGCACGCCGGGCAGTCCCCGTCCTCGGTCAGGTCCTCTGTCTCGACCAGCTTGTCGCACTCCTCGCACCACGGCATAGGGCGGACCTCAGTGCCCCCCCACCCGGACTCGCAGCTTGAGCGGCGTGGGCCCGAGGTCGAAGTGCTCGCGCAGGCCCCGTTCGAGGTATCGCAGGTAGGTCTGGGGCAATCGGGCCGTGGCGAACAGGGTGAAGGTGGGTGGATCGATCGCGCCCTGGACTCCGTAGCGGACCCGGGCTCCCGGGGCGGGGTGCGCGGACTGGATGTCCCGCAGGGCCCGGTTCAACGCCCCGGTCGGGACCCGGTGGTGGTAGGCCTCCACCGCGGCATGGAGGGCAGGAAGGATCTTGTGCGCTCCCCGCCCGGACGTGGCGCTCACGCGCAGGACCGGTGCCATGCCGAGGAAGGCCAGCCGCTCCCCCACGCCGGCCAGCACGTCCTCCCGGTCGTCGGTGGCGATCAGGTCCCACTTGTTGAGCACGACCACCGACGGGCACCCGGCGGCGCCGATCCGCTCGGCCAACCGCTGGTCCTGGTGGGTGGCTCCAACCGTGGCGTCGATGACCAGCAGGGCGATGTCGGCCCGGTCCAGCGACTCGAGGGCCCGGATGGTGGCGTAGGACTCCACTCCCCGCTCCGTGCGGGCCCGCCGGCGCATCCCGGCGGTGTCCACGAAGCACAGCGGCCCTTCGTCGGTGGTGATGACGGTGTCGATGGAGTCCCGGGTGGTCCCCGGCATGTCGTGGACGACGGAGCGCTCCTCGCCGATGAGCCGGTTGAACAGGGTCGACTTCCCGACGTTGGGGCGCCCCACCAGCGCCACCCGGGGGACGGCGTCGTCTGCGCCTGCCTCCGGCGCCTCTGTCTCCGGGGCCTCTGTCTCCGGGGCCCCTGCCTCCGGCGCCTCTGTCTCCGGGGCCCGGGTCCGGTGTCCGACAGCCTGCACGGGATCGCCGCCGCGGGCCAGCCCCGACCGTGTTCCGTCCGAGTGCGCGATCAGTGCCGGAGCGGCCACGGCCAGCCGGCGCACCACCTCGTCGAGCAGGTCCCCGGTGCCGCGGCCATGCAGAGCGCTCACCGGCCACGGGTCCCCGGCGCCCAGGGAGAGGAGCTCCCACGCCGGCGCCTCCCGGGAGGCGTCGTCCACCTTGTTGGCCACCAGCATCATCGGGGTGCCGGCGCGCTGGACCTCGCGCACGGTGGCCACGTCCTCATCGGTCGCCCCCACCGTCACGTCCACCACGAGGAGCACCAGGTCCGCGTCGGCCATCGCCCTGGCCGCCTGGGCGCTCACCAACGTGTCCAGTGTGCTGCCGGTCGCCAGCCACCCACCCGTGTCCACGACCACGAAGGGCACGCCCGCCCATTCGGCTTCCAGCTCCTTGCGGTCCCGGGTGACTCCGGGAAGGTGCTCGACGACGGCGGCCCGCCGGCCCACGATCCGGTTCACGAGCGAGGACTTCCCCACGTTCGGCCGGCCGGCCACGGCCACCACCGGGAGCCGCCGTCGCTGGTCCCCGCCGTCACGGCGTGCCGCCGTCATCGGCCGGCCTCCCGCCCCGATCGGGTCGCCAGCAGCTGTCCGGCACCCAGGGCCAACCGGAGGGAGCGGCCGTCCGCGGGGACGACCTCCACCGGCCTCGGCAGGTCGGCCAGGGTGGACCCGTCCAGGAACCGGCCCTCGGAGAGGCAGGCGTCGGGCACGAGGACCCGGTTCCCTTCCGGCACGCCGGCCAGGGCCCGCCCGACGTCCTGGCCGGTGAGCAGGCCGGCGACGCCGATGTTGCCGCCGAAGAAGTCGTTGCCCACCTCCAGGAGCTCGACGTGGTCCAGCGGCTCCAGCAGGGGCGCGAGGACCAGTGCCCCGTAGGAGCCGGTCACCACCGTGGTCGGCCGGATCCACTCCGCGGCGCCGTTCCATTCACCAGGCTCGGCACGGCTACCAGGCTCGGCACGGCCTTCAGGCTCGGGGTGGCGAGCGGGCTCGGGCTGGCCACCGGGCTCGGCACGGGGGGCGCGGTACCCGGCGGCGGGCGCGCCTTCGACCCAGGCGAAGAAGCCCGGCCGCACACCGTGGGCCGCCGCGTCGTCCCCGAGGAACGAGGCCGTGAAGGCGCGGGCCATCCCGATGCCGTTCTCGTGCTGGGGGAAGCCGTCGTAGCACCCGGCGGGCGGGAACGGCCGGCCGGCCAGCAGGTAGTACTCGTCCGCCGCGTAGACGAGCCGCCGGCCCAGCACCGAGCGGTACACCTCCTGCCAGCGGGCCACCGAGTCACAGACTGCCCCCCCCTCGCCAACCGTGTGGGGGCGCATCTCGGCCTCCCTGGAGAAGCGGGACAGGCCGAGGGGGACCACCCCAACCGTTGCCAGCTCGGGGTACCGGTCGAGCACCGTCACCAGGGTGTCCTCCAGGACCGGCCCGTCGTTCACGCCCGGGCACACCACCACCTGGCCGTGCACCTCGATGCCCCCGTCCAACAAGACCCGCAGCCAGCGCAGGCTGGTGGCGCCCTTGGGGTTGCGCAGCATGTGGGCCCGCACGTCCGGATCGGTGGCGTGGATGGAGACGAAGAGCGGGCCGAGACGCTCGGCGAGCACCCGTTCCGCGTCCAGCTCGGTGAAGCGGGTCAGGGTGGTGAAGTTCCCGTAGAGGAAGGACAGGCGGTAGTCGTCGTCCTTCAGGTACAGGCTCCGGCGCATGCCTTTCGGCAGCTGGTGGATGAAGCAGAAGGCGCAGTGGTTGTCGCAGGTGCGGACCCGGTCGAAGACGGCGGACGCCACCGACGCCCCCAGGGGCTCGCCGGCCTGCTTGCGCACCGACAGGAGCACCTCCTGGCTCTGGCCCGCCCTGCGGACGCGCACGTCCACGGCCTCGTCGTCCACGAGAGCCTGGTACTCGATGACGTCGCGCGGATGCCGCCCGTTCAAGGAGACGAGCTCGTCGCCCACGCTCAGCCCGGCGCGGGCCGCCGGCGACGCCACGGCGACCGCGGTCACCTTCGGCGCCGACATGCGGCCCAGGCTACCTGCGAATTCGGGGGCCCCGGCCGGCGCGCGGCGCCGGACCGCCGGCACGGGCGACCGGTAACCTGGACCGGTGGTGGTCGAACGGGTCGTGCTGGCCGAGCCACGGGGGTTCTGCGCCGGCGTGGAGAAGGCGATCAAGGCGCTGGCCTGGATGGTGCGCGTCTTCGAGCCGCCCGTGTACTGCTACCACGAGATCGTCCACAACCAGCTCGTGGTGGAGCAGTTCCGGCGCCAGGGAGTCGTGTTCGTGGACGACGTGGCCGAGGTGCCTCCCGGGTCCCCCCTCATGCTCAGCGCCCACGGGACGGCGCCCGAGGTGGTGGCCCTGGCCCGGCAGGGCGGCAGGGTCGTGGTTGACGCCGTCTGCCCGCTCGTGACCAAGGTCCACCACGAGGTGAAGGTCCGTGCCCGCAAGGGGTTCACCGTGCTCTATGCCGGCCACGCCGGCCACGAGGAGGCCATCGGCACCATGGCCGTGGCCCCCGAGGCCGTGCGGCTGATCGAGACCGAGGCTGACCTGGACGCCCTGGGCGAGCTGCCCGAGGCCGAGGCGCCCGTGGCCCTGCTGGCCCAGACCACCCTGAGCCACGACGAGTGGCGCGGGCTCATGGAGCGGGCCCGGGAGCGCTTCCCGGACCTCTGGCTGCCGGGCCGAAGCGACCTCTGCTTCGCCACTACCAACCGCCAGGCGGCCCTCAAGGCGATCGCCGGGGAGACCGACGCCATCGTGGTCATCGGCTCGGCCAACTCCTCCAACACCGTGGCCCTCGAGAAGGTGGCGCTGGCCGCCGGGTGTCGCCGGGTGGTCCGGGTGAACGGGCCGACAGAGCTGCCCGAAGACCTGGCCGGAACCGTCGGCGTCACCGCCGGGGCGTCCGCCCCTGAAGCGCTGGTGCAAGCGGTGGTGGAGCGGCTGGCGCCCCCCCAGGGGACGACCGTGGTGCCGGTGACCACCGAGGACGAGTACTTCCCCCCACCGCCCGAGCTGCGCGAGCTGCTGCGCGGCTTGGCTAGCGTGCTGGCCGTGACCACCGCCTGCCCCACGGGCGCCCCGGCCGATCCGGTCGGCACGGACCGCGGCCAGTCGGCGGCCGATCTCATCCTGGCCTCCTCCCCGGCTGCGTAGGGGCTCGGTGGGCAGCGTTTCCGACGGGAGGTCGTCGCGGCTGGCCGCCCTCCAGCGACTGGCGGTGGAGCTCGGGCGCGAGGAGTTCCGCGCCCGCCACCCGGACCTCGCCCTTTCCCCCGTCGCCGCCCTCGTCTGCGCCTACGAGGAGGAAGGCAACCTGGGCGCCGTGCTGGCCCAGGTCCCGACCAAGGTCTGCGGGCTCGCCGTGACCCCGGTGGTCGTCGTGGACGGCGGATCGGACGCCACCGACCGGGTGGCCAAGGAGGCCGGCGCGGTGACGTTCGTCTTCCCCACCAACCTGGGCCACGGCGTAGCCCTCCGGGTGGGTTACGACCTGTGCGTCCAGGCCGGCGCCCGCTATGTGGTGACCCTGGACGCCGATGGCCAGAACGACCCGGCCGAGATGGAGACGATGCTCCAGCCGGTCGTGGACGACCAGGCCGACTTCGTGGTGGCGTCCCGGCGCTTGGGCGTGGACGAGACGGCCGACCGCTACCGTCGCCTGGGCGTGGTCGGGTTCTCCTGGCTCATGAACCGGCTCATGGGGACGCACCTGACCGACACCTCCAACGGGTACCGCGCTCTGCGGGCCAGCATGCTGGCCGACATCGCGCCCCGCCTGGAGCAGGACCAGTACCAGACGGCCGAGCTGATCATCACCGCTTTGAGCCGGGGCTGGCGGGTGATCGAGCGCCCCACGGTGTGGCACGAGCGGGCCTCGGGGGTGTCGAAGAAGGGCGGCAACCTCCTGTACGGGTTCCGCTACGCCACGGTGGTGCTGCGCACCTGGAAGCGCGAGCGGCGCGCCGCAGCCTGAGCACAGCCGGCGGGCCGGGTCACGCGTGCACGTGGCCGGCCAGCGCCTCGATGGCCCGGTCCACGTCGCCCGCCGTGGTGGACACGTGGAACGCCAGCCGCAGGCGCCCGGCCCGCACGGAAGCGACCACGCCCATGGCCTCCATCCGCGCGGTTGCGTCCGGGCTGGCGGACAGCGACACGATGGCCGAGTCGGTCGACGGGAGCCCCGCTCCGGCGCAGAATCGGTTGGCCAGCTCCAAAGCGTGGGCGTGGAGCGCGGCCGGGCCCACGCCCTCCAGCAGCTCCAGGGACGGGGCCGCGCCCACCCACGACAGCCACGACGGTGAGACGTCCAGGCGCCGGGCGTCGGGCGCAAGCCGCAGCGGCGCGCCGTAGATGCTGTCCCAGCGCTCGGCCCCCGCGTACCACCCGGCGGCCTGGGGGACGATGTCGCCCAGGAGCTCGGGCTGGACCGTCAGGTACGCGGTGCCCCGGGGGGCGAGCAGCCACTTGTACCCGGCCGTCACGGTGTAGGCGACCCGGGAGGCGTCCACCGGGAGCCACCCGGCAGCCTGCGTCAGGTCCAGCAGGATCTGCGTCCCGGTGGCCCTGCAGGCCCCCACCAGGGCGTCCAGGTCGGCCAGCCGGCCGTCGGCCGACTGCACGGCGGACACGGCCACCAGCGTCGTGCGGTCGTCCACGGCGCCGGCCAGGCGGTCCAGCTGCACCTCCCGCACGCCGATCCCCCGGCTCCGCCCGGCCTGGACGAGGAAAGGGAACAGCACGCTGGTGAAGTCGCCGGCGGCCGTGAGCACCTGGGCGCCGTCAGGCAGGGAGGAGGCCACCAGGCCGACCATGGCGGAGGCGGTGGACCCGACGGCCACGTCCGCCGGGCGCACGGACACGAGGCGGGCGAACGCCTCGCGCCCGGCCGCCACCCCCTCGTCGTAGGCGTCCGCCCGGGCCCTCCCGGTGCGCCATTGCGCAGCAGCGTGCTCCAGGGCATCGGAGGTGCGCCGGGGAGGTAGGCCGTAGGTGGCCGTGTCGAGGTACGTCGTCCCGGCCGAGAACTCGCCCGCGGCGCGTGCCAGGCGCTCCCGGGCTCCCGCGTCGAGACCGCGGCGCGGAGCGGCGCCGGCGTCCCCGCCGCCGGCCGGTAGATCCTCAGACTCGGGCACGGGCTTCGTCGTAGGCCGATTGGACGGCCGTGCGCAGCTCTTCGGTCATGGCGTGGACGGTGCTACGGGGCACCCGGCCCGAGGCGCTGCGGGCGGGCGCGGCGATCGGCTCCCCCACCACCACCGGGATGCGCATGGGTTTGGGGATGCGCCGGCCCTTGGGCATGGCCAGGTCCGTCCCGCCGATACCCACGGGCACGATGGTCGCCCCCGTCCGGGCGGCCAGGAAGGCCGCGCCCTCGTGGAACGCATGGACGGTCGCCCCGCTCTTGCGGGTGCCCTCGGGGAACAGGACGAGGACCTGGCCGCGCTGGAGCACCGCCTCGGCCCGGCGCAGGGCCTCCCGGTCGGCCGCCTCTCGGTGGACAGGGAACACACCCAGCGCGTAGAGCAGGCGGCCGACCTGCCGGTTGTGCCACAGGTCGTCCTTGGCCATGAAGAAGAGCTTGCGCCGGGTGAGGAAGGCGGAGAACGCGAAGTCCGCGAACGACCGGTGCATGGGGGCGAGGATCACCGGACCCTCCAGGGGCACCCGCTCGCGCCCGGACACCGCGGGGCGGAACCAGGCCCCCACGATGGCCACGAAGAGCATCCGGGCCAGGCGGTAGCCGGCGGTGCGCCGGGGGTCGGGCTCGAACGCTTCGGGACCCGACGGGGAGCGGGCCTCCGCTACAGCCACGAGCTGATCTCCTCCACCACGCTGTCGACGCTACGCCCGGTGGTGTCGAGCAGGCGAGCGTCGTCCGCCCGGGCCAGCGGTGAGGCCGCCCGGGTCGAGTCGATGCGGTCCCGCCGGGCGACCGAGTCGGCCGCCTCGTCGGAGCGTCGGCGGGCGCGCTCCTCGGGCGAGGCGGTGAGGTACACCTTCACGTCCGCGTCCGGGAAGACCACCGTGCCGATGTCCCGCCCCTCCACCACGCCCCCACCGTGGCCGGCCCGCCAGGCGCGCTGGCGCTCGACCAGTGCCGCCCTGACCGCAGGGTTGGCGGCCACCGCCGAGACGGTGCGGCTCACCTCGGGGGACCGGATGGCCGTGGTCACGTCCACGCCGTCGATGCGCACGGGTCCGGGCCCCGGCTCGATGGCTGCGGCACGGGCGATGGCCGCCACCCCGTCCGTGTCCGCCGGGTCCACGCCACGGTCCAGCGCGGCCCAGGCCACGGCCCGGTACATGGCCCCGGTGTCCAGTCGCTCCAGGCCGAGGCGCCGGGCCAGCGCCCGGGAGACCGTGGACTTGCCCGAGCCGGCCGGCCCGTCGATGGCCACCACCGGCGTCCACGCCCGGCCGCCCAGCGCCGCCAAATGGTCCACGAAGCCCGGGTAGCTGGTGGCCACGCAGCCGAAGCCGCCGATCCGGCTCTGGCCGGGCCCGGCCGCCAGGGCGGCCACCGCTGCGGCCATGGCAATGCGGTGGTCCCCGCCGCTGTCCACCGATGCGTGGCGCAGGCGGCCTGCCCCGTGGACCACCAGGTCGTCCCCGTCCACCTCGGCCCGGGCCCCCACGGCCCCCACCAGCGCGGCGACGGCCGCCAGGCGGTCGGACTCCTTCACCCGGAGCTCGGCCATGCCCACGAAGCGGGTCGCGCCCACCGCCGCGGCCGCCGCCACGGCCAGCACGGGGACCTCGTCCAGTGACGGGATCTCGCCGGCCAACACCACGGTGGGCCGAAGCGGAGCGTGGCGGGCGGCGATGTCGGCCACCGGGCCGGCCGATCCCGCCCCGCTGCCAGGCTCCCGGCTCGGCTCCGGGCCCGGGGAGCTGGCCACGGTCACCGGTGCGCCCATGCGCCGCAGCACGCCCACGAAGCCGAGGCGCTCGGCGCCGGCGTACACGGTGCGCACGGTCACCTCGCTCCCGGGGACGAGGCAGGCGGCAACCACCCAGAACGCCGCCTGCGAGGGGTCCCCGGGCACCACCACGTGCAGGGGTCGGAGCGTCGAGGGCCTGAGGCGCACCACCCGGCCGTCGCCGTCGTCGCGCACCGAAACGTCCGCTCCGGCCGCGGCCAGCAGTTCCTCGGTGTGGGCCCGGGTCCGCACCGGCTCGTGGACCACGGTGTCACCGGTCGCCGACAGCCCGGCCAGGAGGACGGCCGACTTCACCTGGGCGCTGGCGACCGGCGGCGTCCAGGTGATGCCCGAGAGCCGCCCGCCCTTGACGGTGAGGGGCGGGAGGCACCGGGCGCCGGATCCCGACACGGTCGCCCCCATGGCCCCCAGCGGCTCGGCGATCCGGTCCATGGGGCGCACGGAGAGCGACTCGTCGCCGGTCAGCACCGTCTCGCCGGCCAGCCCGGCCACCAGCCCGGCCAGGAGGCGCATGCCCGTGCCGGAATTCCCGCAGTCGATCGGGCGGTCCGGGGGGTGGAGGCGGGCGCGGCCGCCGTCCACGGTCACGCGGCCGCCGTCCCGGACGACGGCCGCCCCCAGCGCGGCCACGGCCTCCAAGGTGTGGGCCACATCCTCGCCGTCGGACAGGCCCTCCGCCGTCGTGCGGCCCTCGCCCAGCGCCCCCAGGAGGAGCACGCGGTGGGAGATGGACTTGTCGCCCGGGGCGCGGACCTCGCCGGCCAGCGCCTGGCCCCCGCCAACGCGCAGCGTGCCCGGGAGCCGCTTCACGACAGCCCCTGGGCGGTGGCCCGGTACCCGCGCGCCGCCACCGCGTCCTTGAGCTTGGAGGCCTCGTCCGTGTCCACCACGAGCAGGAGCACGCCCCGGGCACCCTCCGCCGAGTGGGCGATCTCGATGTCGTAGATGTTGATGCCGAGATCGCCCGCGACGCTCGTGATCTCGGCCAGGACGCCCTCGCGGTCGGACACGGGCACCCGCAGCTCGGTGAGCCGCTCGGGGCGGGCGCCGCGGGCCGGCAGGTGGCGCCGGGCGCTGCTTGCCCGGCCGAGCGCATCCAGGAGCCCGGCCCGGTCCGCCTCGGCCACGCGCTTGCGCATCGCCCGGAGGTCCTCGATGACCCGGTCCAGGGAGCCGACGATCGCGCTGGCGTTGTCGGCGCTCACGTCGGGCCAGATGCCCGGGTGCCCGGCGGCCACGCGCGTCATGTCCCGGAAGCCGCCGGCGGCCAGGCGCAGCAGAACGGCGTCGTGCTCGGCGTCGTGGGCGGCGGCGTTCATGAGCGTGGCCGCCACCAGGTGCGGAACGTGGGACACGACGGCCACCAGACGGTCGTGGTCCTCGGGGGAGAGCGCCACCACGTCGGCACCCAGCGAGGCCACCACGTCCCGGACGTAGGCGAAGGCCGGCAGGTCCGTCCGGGGGGTGGGCGTGAGCACCCAGACTGCGCCCGTGAAGAGCTCGGCGTAGGCGCCGTCCAGGCCCACCTGCTCCGAGCCGGCCATGGGATGGCCGCCCACGAAGCGGGGGTCGTCCACGGCGGCCACGATGGGGGCCTTCACCCCGCTCACGTCGGTGACGACCGGGCGCCGCGAGCGCGCCGGGTCCGCCAGCAGGGCCCGGGCGGCCGCGGCCACCGAGGACGACGGCGTGGCCACGAAGGCGATGTCCGCCTCGGGGTCGTCGCCGGCCGTGTCCAGGGCGCCGGCCCGCACGGCTGCCCGGCTGCGGTCCTCGTCGGCATCCCAGCCGGCCACGTGCCAGCCCCGTGATCGCAGCGCCATGCCCAGGGACCCCCCGATGAGCCCGGTTCCCACGACGACCGCCCGCCCGGCCGGGGCGGTGGTCATTGCCGCTGGGCGGCGGTCACGCCGGGTCGTCATCCCCGAGGGCGAGATCGTCGTCCCCGAGCGGGAGATCGTCTCGGAGCACCTCGGCTCCGTGGAGGTACACGTGGCGCACCTGGTCCAAGGACCGCTCGGTCGAGACGTGCAGCAGGACGCGCACGCACCGGGCCATGGACCCGGGCACCGGGATCTCCGATGCGCACAGCAGCGGGACCGCGCCGAACCCGATGCCGCGGGCCGCGCTGGCCGGGAACATGGAGACGACATCGGCCGTGGTGGTGAAGATCACGCTGATCACGCTGTCGAGCTCCAGGCCGTTGCGCCGCATGATCTCGGTCAACAGCTCTTGCACGCGGGGGGTGATCTGCTCGGGCGTGTCCTCGGCGACGGTGGTGGCGCCGCGCACCGCACGGACGGTTGCAGGCATGGCCGCCGATCCTACCGGGCGCCGCGATCTCCCCGGGATGCCCCCGTGCCTCCGGACTGGCGGGCGCCGGCGGTCCCCCGCCGCGCCGGGTCCTGGGCGCTCGAGGCGGCCGACGCCGTGTACAAGCCCCTCACCTCACTGTGCCCGAGCGTCCGCCATGTGCCCGGACGCAGGGTCGGATCGCTGACCGCCCCGATGCGGGTCCGCACCAGCCGGAGGACCGGATGCCCGACCGCCTCGCACATCCGGCGCACCTGGCGGTTGCGGCCCTCGTGGACGACGATCCGCAGGACGCCCGGGGAAAGCTGCCCCACGGTGGCCGGGGCGGTGGTGCCGTCGGCGAGCTCCACCCCTTCGCGGAGCTGGCGCAGCGCCCCCGCGCCCACCGGCCCCTCCACCTCGGCCAGGTACTCCTTGGCCACGCCGTGCGAAGGGTGGGCCAGCCGGTGGGCCAGCTCCCCGTCGTTGGTGAGGATCAGCAGCCCCTCGGTGTCGTAGTCCAGCCGGCCCACCGAGAACACCCGGGGCCACGCCGGGACGAGCTCCACCACCGTGGGACGCCCCTCGGGGTCCGACGCCGTCGAGACCACACCCGCCGGCTTGTTCAACAGGGAGTAGACGAGGTCGGGAGCGACCGGGACGGGCACCGCGTCCACCTCCACGGCGTCGGTCCGGACGTCCACGCGCTGCCCGAGGACGGCCACCGCGCCGTTCACTGCGACCCGGCCGTCGGCAACCAGGTTCTCGCACACCCGCCGGCTGCCGATCCCGGCGCGGGCGAGGACCTTCTGGAGCCGTTCGCCCTGGGGCTCAGCCTCGCCGCTCACCGGTGCCGCCGGGGTGGCGGAGCCCCTCTTCGAGCTCGCCCGCCACATCGGGGCCGGGGAGGAAGTCCTCAACCGGCGGGAGCTGGTCCACCGTGTCCAGCCCCAGCCGTTCGCAGAAGAGGTCGGTGGTGCCGTAGAGGATGGGCTGGCCCAGCCCTTCGGCCCGGCCCACGGCACCGATGTAGCCACGCTGTTCCAGGAGCCGCACCACGCCGTCCGCGTTGACCCCCCGCACGGCCGAGATCTGTGCCCGGGACACGGGCTGGCGATAGGCGACGATGGCCAGGGTCTCCAGCGCCGCGGTAGACAGCCGATGCGACACGTCTCGGTTGGCGAACCGCTCCACGTAGGGGGCGAGGTCGGGATGGGTCTGGTAGCGGTACCCGCCGGCCACCTTGGCCAGCACGAAGCCGTGGCCCTCGTAGGAGGCCGCCAACCGTGCGCAGGCCGCCTCCACCCGCTCCGCCGGCTCCTCCACCAGCTCGGCCAGCAGGCCAGGCGTCACCGGTTCGACGGCCACCAGCACGACTGCCTCGATCGCCCGGGCCAGCTCCTCGTCGGTCATCCGTCGTAGTCGTCGGCGCCCACCAGGGCGTCCACCATCGGGTGCTCCTCGCCAACCCACTCGACCCGCAGCTCCCCGAAGCGCTCGGCCTGGCCCAGCGAGACCTTGCCCAGCTTGCACAGCTCGAGCAGGGCGAGGAAGTGGACGATGACCTCGATGCGGACGCCGAGGTGGGCCGTCAGCTCCCCAAAGGTGAGAGGGCCACGCCCCGGGAGCGCCCGCGCCAGCCGCTGGACCGTCTCGGACACGGTGACCGTGTCCACGGTCACGTGGGAGAGGTCCACCTGCGGCACCGGGCGAGCTGCCGTCGCCCGCAGGTAGGCCTCGGATAGCTGTTCGGGCCGGACGCCGGCCAGCAGGTCCGGTGCATGGACCACGAACCCCTCGTCCAGCCCCGCCTCACGGGCCACCGAGCGGGCCGCCTGCTCGGAAAGGGAGACGAAGGCGTCGGCCGCCGCGGCGTACGCCTTGCACTCGAGCAGGCGGGCGAGGAGCAGGTCCCGGGTCTCCCAGCCGTCGAGCTCCTCGTCCTCCTCTGCTTCGTCGGGGCCCGGCAGCAGCCGCTGGGACTTGATCTCCACCAGGATCGACGCCATCAACAGGAACTGGGAGTGGACGTCGAGGGAGATCTGCTCGGGGTGCTCGACCAAGGTGGCCAGGAAGGCGTCCACCACCGGCGCCAGCGGCACCTCGAGCACGTCCACCTCGTGCGTGCTGACCAGGTGGACCAGCAGGTCGATTGGGCCCTCGAACGCCGGCGTCGCCACGGCGTAGGCGCCCCCCGGCGCCGGCTGGCCGGCGGCTGCGCCCTCGCTGGGGTCCGCGCCGGGTTCCACCCCGGGTTCCGCGGCGTGCCCCACGCCGGGGCCCGTGACGTGCTCGACGACGGTCACGAATCGACTGTACCAACCGGTTCCCGGGCGTCCGTGTATCCCTCCCGCGGTCCCCCTCTACGATGACCGACCATGATCCGCGTCCTGTCGGGCATCCAGCCCTCCGGCGAGCTGCATCTCGGCAACTATGTCGGGGCGCTACGTCAGTGGGTCGCCTTCCAGGACGAGTACGACGCCTTCTACTGCGTGGTGGACCTGCACGCCCTGACGCTGGAGCTCGCCCCCGAGGACCTGCGCGCCCGCACCTTTGATGCCGCGTGCAGCCTGCTGGCTGCCGGCCTGGATCCGGACCGCTGCACGCTGTTCTGCCAGAGCCACGTGCCCGAGCACCCCCGTCTGGCCTGGCTCCTCGAGTGCACGGCAACCATGGGCGAGCTCAACCGGATGACGCAATTCAAGGACAAGAGCACGCGCCAGGAGGCGGTGCGGGTGGGCCTCTTCACCTACCCGGTGCTCATGGCGGCGGACATCCTGGCGTACCACGCCGGAGCCGTCCCGGTGGGCGACGACCAGCGCCAGCACCTCGAGCTCGCCCGCGAGTTGGCGCAGCGGTTCAACAACCGCTACGGGGAGACGTTCACCGTCCCCGAGGCCGTGGTCCCGGCCTTCGGTGGCCGGGTGATGGACCTCCAGCACCCGCGGCGCAAGATGTCCAAGAGCGTGGACTCTCCGCTGGGGACGGTGCAGGTGCTCGACTCACCCCAGGAGATCGCCCGCAAGGTCAGGAAGGCCGTGACCGACACCGACGGCGACGTCCGCTACGACCCCGGGGACAAGCCGGGCCTCGCCAACCTGCTGGATCTGATGGCGGCGGCCACCGGGCAGCGCCCCGAGGACGTGGCCGGCAAGTACACCCGCTACGGGGATCTCAAGGCCGATCTGGCCGAGGCGCTGGTGGAGATGCTGCGCCCACTGCGCGAGCGCTACGACGCGTACTCGGCGGACCGTGGAGCAGTGGAGGCCGTGCTGGCCGGTGGCGCCGAGCGCGCCCGGGAGGTTGCGGCGGCCACCTACGCGCGGGCGGCCGGGGCTATCGGGCTGCTGCCGCCGGCCTGAGCGCCGGGGCGACCCGTCCGGTCAGCCCGGTCAGTAGGCGTGGATGACGCGGGCCCACCATGTGGTGATGTCGCTGAAGACGGTGCCGATGGGCGACCGCCCGGTCAGGGAGAACAGCACCATCGCCGCCAGGATGACGACCATGCCGTAGGGGCGGATCCGCAGGTAGCCGGGCCACCATGAGGCCGGGAGCAGCCGCTCCACCAGGGCGGAGCCGTCCAGGGGAGGGATGGGGATCATGTTGAAGCACGCCACCCACAGGTTGACGACGCTGGCGTAGAAGACGATGCGGGCCGGCAGCGTTGTCGGGACCGGGCCGACGCGCCCGGCCGCGAACACCAGGTAGAAGAGGGCTCCGAGGACGACGGCCAGCACGACGTTGGTGAGCGGGCCGGCCAGGGCCACCAGGAAGCCGTGGTTGCGGGGGCTCCGCAGGCGCCGCACGTCCACCGGCACCGGTTTGGCCCATCCGAAGAAGCCGAGGCCCGAAAGGATCGTGATGGCCGGGACGATGACCGTGCCGAACGCTGTCACGTGGCGCAGCGGGTTGAGGCTGAGGCGCCCGGCCCGCTTGGCCGTGTCGTCCCCGAAGGCCAGGGCGACCACGCCGTGCGCCACCTCGTGGAGGATGACCGAGGGGATGAGGACGCAGAACAAGATGACGTCGTCGGAGCTGATGCGGTGGGACCGCACCAAGATGGCGGCCAGCGCCACCGCCACGATGGTCCACACGACCGAACGCTGCCTGGGGGCGCGGCGCGGCGGCGGACCTCCCTGTCCGGGCGGTCGGCCTCCGGGTGCGCGCCAGGCGTGCTGGCGCGCCGGCTCTCCCGGCGCCCCCGGGGGCGGCCAGCCGGGCGGCGGGGGAAGGTTCTGCGGCGGGTACCCGGGGGGTGGATAGCTCTGGGACGAGGGTCCCGGCAGCGGGTTCTGGCCGGGAGGGGGCCAGGGGAAGCGTGGTGGCGACCCGGGCGGGCCGCCCTGACCGCCGCCGGCGCCGCCGGCGTCCTGGGGCCCGGGGTACGGCTGGGGGCTCACGTGGTCACGGCAGGGAGGCGCAGGAGATGCACCGGCGGGCGGCCGGCTTCGCCTCGAGCCGGGCCGGGCCGATCGGCTGGCCGCACCGCCCGCACCGCCCGTAGGTCCCGTCCTCCAGCCGGCCGATGGCTGCCTCCACCTCGGCCAGCGTGTCGCGCAGCTGCCCGGCCAGCGCCTCGGCCTCACCCCGCTCGGCCGTGACCTGGCTGGTGTCGGCGAAATTCGGGTCGTAGCTGAGGCCGCCGCCATCACCGAACCCCAGCTCGGCAAGTTGGGCGCGAAGGTCGGTCCGCTCCGCCTCCAGGAGGCCGCGGAAGTCGATGTCCATGTCGGCTGGCGCGTCGCTCGCCATGGAGCAAGCCTAGACGGCCCCTGCGTGACCAGCGGTGCGGCCTCCCCCCCGCCGCGCCGCCTCGCCGGCCCGTCCTGCTCCGGCCGCCCCGGCCGCCCGGGTCCGTCCTCCTCCGGCCGCCCGGGGGTGGGCGGCGTCGTATGCGGCGCGCAGGTGCTCGTTCGTGACCTTGGTGTAGAGCTGGGTCGTGGTGACCGAGGCGTGGCCCAGGAGCTCCTGGACGACCCGGACGTCGGCGCCCCGGGCCAGCATGTGGGTGGCACAGGAGTGGCGCAGGGCGTGCGGGCCCAACACCACGCCCACCGCCTGGCCCCGCGTCCGGACGACGGCGAAGGCGCCCTGCCGGGTCATCCGGCGGCCACGGCCGTTGAGGAAGACGGCCTCGGCGTCGTCGCGGCGCTGCCAACGCTCGGGCGCCATGGCTGCCCTGCCGCCCGGCCCGAGCCAGCGGTCCAGCGCGTGGGCCGCATGGGAGCCGAGGGGCACCAGCCGCTCCTTGGAGCCTTTCCCGTAGAGCCGCACCAACCCGTCGCCGCCGGCCAGGTCGGTGAGGTTGAGCCCTACCGCCTCCGACACGCGGGCCCCGGTGCCGTAGAGCACCTCGAGGATGGCGCGGTCCCTGCGGGCGACCGGGTGGTCGCCCGAGACGCTGTCCAGGATCCGGATGACATCGGCCTCGGGGAGGGCCTTGGGCAGCCGGGCCGGCAGGCGCCCCGCCTCCACGTCGGCGGTCGGGTCCACAGCTGCGATGCCCTCGTCCACCAAGAAGCGGTGGAGCCCGCGCACCGAGGAGAGGAACCGGGCGACGGTCGCCGGGCTGTGGCCCTCCCGGCGGAGCCCTTCGACCAGGCGCTCCACGTCGGCGGCGGCCGCGTCCAGCGGCGTCCGGTGCCACTCCTCCAGGGCGGACTCGTAACGGGCGAGGTCTCGGCGGTAGGCGGCGAGGGTATTGGGTGCCCGCCCCCGCTCGACGGCGAGCCAGGAGAGGTACTCCTCGGCCGGCCCCGAGAGCGGGCGCACCGGCTACCCCTCGGGTCGGGGCGGGCGGGCAGGCACAGGAGGTGCGGCCCTGGGGGCGCTGGGGGCGCTGGGGGCGCTGGGGGCCCGGCTGGCGGTGCTGGCGCCTCTGGCGGTGCTGGCGCCTCTGGCGGTGCGGGCAAGGAACAGGCCCACGATGGTGGTGCTGTCGACGAGCCGGCCGTTGCCGACCAGCACTTCCACGTCCGAAAGGGCCACCGTCTCCACCGAAAGGAAGCGCTCCTCCACCCCAGCCGGACTGCTCTCGCAGGGCTCCAGGCCGGTGGCGAGGTAGATGGCCGTGCGCTGGTCGGTGTAGCCCGGCGAGTTGTACACCGAGCCCAAGTGCCGCAAGGCCTTTGCCCGGAGGCCGGCCTCCTCGGCCAGCTCACGTGCCGCCGTCGCCTCCAGGTCCTCTCCGTCCACGTCGCAGGTGCCTGCCGGCGCCTCGAGCACCGGCTCCCCCACCGCCACCCGGAGCTGGCGCACCAGGGTGACCGACCCGTCGTCGTGCACGGGGACGACAGCCACGGCGCCCGGGTGGCGGACAACCTCCCGGTCGAAGGTGCCCCCTTCAGGGTCCGCGTACGTGAGCCTGCGCACCGAGAACAGATGCCCCTCGAAGACGGGCGTCTCGGAGAGGCGGACGAAACCGTCCACGGATCAGCCCACGGGGTCCAGGTCGTCGATGCCGATGAGGCGGGGCTCGCGGCCCTCGGCCCGCTCGAGCGCGCTCGCCACCAGGGACCGGAAGAGCGGGTGAGGCCGGTCCGGCCGGCTCTTGAACTCCGGGTGGGCCTGGGTGCCGATCCAGTAGGGGTGGCCAGGCAGCTCGATGAATTCCACCAGCCGGCCGTCCGGCGACGTCCCCGAGCAGCAGAGGCCCGTCTGCTCCAGCCGTGACCGGTACTTGGCGTTGACCTCGTAGCGGTGACGGTGGCGCTCGGTCACCGCGCCGGCCCCGTAGATCTCGGCCACCTGGGATCCCTCGGCCAGCATGGCCGGGTAGGCGCCCAGGCGCATCGTGCCGCCCTTGTCGACCACGTCGGCCTGGTCGGGCATCAGGTCGATCACGGGGTGCGGGGTGCGCGAGTCGAACTCACGCGAGTTGGCGCCAGCCAGGCCGGCCAGCTCCCGGGCCACGTCCACCACCATCACCTGCAGCCCGAGGCACAGTCCCAGGCACGGGATCCCGTGGGTCCGCGTGTAGCGGGCCGCCGCCACCATTCCCTCGATGCCCCGTTCACCGAAGCCGCCGGGAATGACGATGCCGTCCAGGTCGTGGAGCCGGTCCGTCTCCAGCAGCCCGGGCACGAGCTCGGCGTCGATCCAGTCCAGGACCAGCTGGACGCCGTGATGGAACCCGGCGTGGCGGAGCGCCTCCACCACCGACAGGTAGGCGTCGGGCAGGTTCACGTACTTGCCCACCACGCCGATGCGCACCGGCCTGCCGGCCGTCTCCACGCGACGGACCAGGCCCTCCCACTCGCCGAGGGCGATCGGATGGTCCGCCGGGTCGATCCCGAGCGTGCGACAGACGACGGCGTCCATGCCTTCTTCGTGGAGGACCAGGGGGATCTCGTAGATGCTGGAGGCATCCACTGCCGAGACGACCGCCTCGATGGGCACGTCGCACAGCAAGGAGATCTTGCGCTTCAGCCCGCCGGAGATGTCCTTGTCGCTCCGGCACACGATCACGTCGGGCTGGATCCCCCTGCTGCGGAGCTCGGTCACCGAGTGCTGGGTCGGCTTGGTCTTCTGCTCGCCGGACGGGGCGAGGTACGGCACGAGCGTGAGGTGGACGTAACAGACGTTCTGGCGCCCCACGTCCCGGCGGAACTGCCGGATCGCCTCCACGAAGGGCACGATCTCGATGTCCCCGACGGTCCCCCCGATCTCCACGATCACGACGTCCACGTCCTCAGCGGCGAGGCGCAGCACGCGGTCCTTGATCTCGTCGGTGACGTGGGGGATCACCTGGACGGTCTTGCCGAGGTAGTCGCCACGTCGCTCCTTGGAGATCACCGAGGAGTAGATGGAGCCGGTGGTGGTGTTGGAGTTGCGGCTCAGGCTCTCGTCGATGAACCGCTCGTAGTGCCCGAGGTCCAGGTCCGTCTCCCCGCCGTCCTCGGTGACGAAGACCTCCCCGTGCTCGCCGGGGTTCATCGTTCCCGGGTCCACGTTGATGTACGGGTCGAGCTTGCACATCGTGACCCGCAGGCCCCGGCACTTGAGCAGCCGTCCGAGCGACGAGGCGGTGAGCCCCTTGCCCAGGGAGCTCGAGACGCCGCCGGTGACGAACACGAACTTGCTCATGCGCGGCTCACCGCCGCCAAACGGTCGAGAGGTGCACTCGCTCACGCTAGTCGCGAGGGCCGTGCGGGGTGGTGGAGGCAGCCGCGCCGTGGGCGGCGAGCAGTAGCTCCTCGGCGTGGGCCCTGGCGGTCGCGCTCTCGGGATGGCCCGACAGCATCCGGGACAGCTCCACCACCCGACCCTCGCCGTCGAGCAGGGCGGCGGCGCTCACGGTGCGCCCGTCGTCCACTGCCTTGTGCACCGAGATCTGATGGTCGGCGAAGGCGGCCACCTGGGCCAGGTGGGTGACCACGAGCACCTGGCGCGTGCGGGCCACGTCGTGCAGCGCTGCAGCCAGGGCAAGGGCGGCGGTCCCGCCCACCCCGGCATCGACCTCGTCGAAGAGCATGGTGGGCGCCCCGCCCTCGACCACCAGCCGGAGCGCCAGCATGGTGCGGGCCAGCTCCCCTCCGGACGCGACGCGTGCCAGCGGCTGGGGCGGTTCCCCTCGATTGGCCGAAAGCAGCAGGCGGACGTCGTCCCCCGCACCTTCCGCGGCGACCGACACCTCCAGGCGGGCGCCAGGCATGGCCAGGTCGGCGAGGCGGCCCGTGACGGCCCGGGCCAGGCTTGGCGCGGCCGCCGCCCGGACCGCCCGGACTGCCGCTTCGGCGGCGGCCACCGCGGCCTCCGCGTCGGTCCGGCGCTGCTCCAGCGCGGCGGCCTCCAGCTCGCGCCGCTCGAGCTCGGCCAGCTCGGACCGCGCCGAGGTCCCGAAGGCCACCACGTCGGCCAGCGTCTCCCCGTACTTCCGCCGCAGCCCGGTGAGCACCCGGCGCCGCTCCTGGACGGCCGCCAGCCCCTCGGGGTCGTCGTCCCAGGTGTCCACGACCGATCGGAGGTCCGTGGCGATGTCGTCCACCTCGGCTGCCGCCGCCCGCAGGCGGTGCTCCCATGCTCCGAGCGGAGCGTGGCCGACCAGCGCCGACACTGCGAGCGCCAGCCGGCCGCTCGCTCCCATGCCCCCAGCCGATGTCTCCTCGGCCTCCAGGGCGGCCAGGGACGCCGCGGCGGCCTCGCGCCGTGAGGCCATGCCGGCCAGCCGGTCCTCCTGCGCTGCCAGCAGCTCGTCCTCGGTCGCGTCCTCTATCGACGCCCCGTCGATCTCGGCGACCTGGTAGCGCAGCAGGTCCATCCGCCGGGCCCGCTCCCGGGCGTCCCCGCCCAGCTCGCCCAGACGTGACAGCAGGGCTGAGCGCTCCCGGCGCGCCAGGTCCAGCGGCTCCAGGTCGCTCCCGGCGAACCCGTCCAGCGCGGCCCGCTGCCCGGCTGCGGACAGCAGCGACTGCTGGTCGTGCTGACCGTGGATGTCCACCAGTCCGGCGCCCAGCTCGGCCAGGGCCGCGACCGGTGCCATGCGCCCGTCGACCCAGGCCCGGGACCGGCCCGACGCGGGGACGACCCGGGCCAGCGTGACCTCCCTGTCCCCGCCCCTCCGGGCGGCCGCACCTCCGGGGCCGGAACCCACCACGAACCTTGCTTCCACCAGGGCGTCGGGCGCTCCGGCCCGCACGAGGCCCGGCACGACCCTGCCACCGAGGACCAGCTGGAGGGCATGGACCAGGAGGGTCTTGCCGGCCCCGGTCTCCCCGGTCACGGCGGTCATCCCAAGTCCCAGCGACACCGTCAGGTCACGGACCACGCCGAGGTCCCGGACATGGAGCTCGGTCAGCATCGAGGCGGGGCGTCCCGGCTCACGCGGCAACCTGGCTCACGGGGCAGCCCGGCTCACGGGGCTCCCAGGGACAGCGCCCGGCGTAGGGGCCCTGCGAACCCACGTCCGCCCGGGCAGACCACGGTGAGGGTGCTCGGCGCGACGCGGCACACGACCGTGGAGCCGGGGGCGAGCCGGCCTGCCTCCCGGCCGTCGATCACCAGCACGGCCGGACGGCCGGGAAGGATGGTCACCGTGGCCACCTGGTCGGTGCGCAGCACCAGGCTCCGGTCGATTGCCAGGTGGGCGGCTACGGGCGTCATGACCATGGCCGGGAGCCTCGGGGCGAGCACGGGGCCACCGGCGGAGAGGTTGTAGGCGGTGGACCCGGTGGGCGAGGCCACCAGAACACCGTCGGCCTGGTACGCCAGGAACTCCTCTCCGTCCACGGCCGTCGAGAACCGGACCATGTGCCCGGGCACCGTCTTCTCCGCAACCATCTCGTTCAGCGCCACCCACCATCGCCGGTCCGCGGGGCAGATGGCCCCGTCCCCCGGGAGTGAACGGTCGTCTCCCGCCGCCGGGGTGAGCGACCCCTCCACCGTCACGGCCAGCACGATGCGCTCCTCCATGGGGGCGCCGCCGGCCAGCGTGCGGTCCAGGACGGCCAGAAGGTCCGCCGGCTCCACGTCGAGCAGGTAGCCCAGACGCCCGAAGTTCACGCCCAGGAGCGGTACCCCGGCGGTGTATGCCAGCGGGACGAGGCGGAGGAACGTTCCGTCCCCGCCGAGGCTCAGGGCGAGGTCGGCACCGGCCAGGTCGGCGTCCCCGAGGTCGCCGGCCGGCACCCGGCCCTCCGCCCGCTCGGCGGGGGCCAGGCGCAAGAGGCGCGCCCGGTGCCCGTGGGCCCGGAGCCAGGCCACCGCCTCGTCGGCCAGGGTGGATGCGTCGGCCCGCGCCGGATTGACCAGGATGGCCACCTCTGCCACGGCCGCCTCCTAGCCGCGCCGCCGGGCGACCGCGGCGGCCAGCAGCTCGGAGACCGGGGCGGCGGCCACCGGATCGGACCGGAGCGGACGGGCGACGGCGTGCACCAGGAACTCCACGTTCCCCGAGGCGCCGGTGATGGGCGACGGCATGACGTCCATGATGACCGCTCCGGTCGCGACCAGTGACGATGCCACGCCCTCGAGGGCCAGCAGCCAGATGTCGGGGTCCCGGATCACGCCTTTGCCCCGCGACACCTCCGCCTTCCCGGCCTCGAACTGGGGCTTGACCAGCAGCACCAGCTGGCCGCCCTGGCGGGCCAGGTCCACCAGGACCGGGATCACCACGGTCAGCGAGATGAACGAGAGATCCGCAGAGACCAGGTCGACCGGGAGCGGCTCCCGGCCGGCGGCCGCCCACATCGCCCCGGCGGTCAGCTGCCGGATGTTGGTCCGCTCCAGGACGACCACCCGCTCGTGTGCCCGCAGGCTGGCGTCGAGCTGGCCGTAGCCGACGTCCACAGCCAGGACGAGCGCCGCACCCCGCTGGACCAGGCAGTCGGTGAAGCCGCCCGTGGAGGCGCCGGCGTCCAGGGCCACCCGCCCAACCACGTCGATACCGAAGCGTTGCAGCGCGGCGTCCAGCTTCTCGCCGCCCCTGCCGACGAAGCGGCGGACCGGTCCCACCAGCTCGACCGGCTCGCCCGGCCCCACGAGCCTGGAAGCCCGCTCGGCTACGGAACCGCTCACCAGCACGCGGCCGCAGCTGATCGCCTCCTGTGCCGCTTGGCGGTTGGGTACGAGACCGCGACGCACGAGGTCGGAATCGAGGCGCCGGCGAGGCGCCCGGTTCACGGTG
Organism: Acidimicrobiaceae bacterium; assembly: GCA_027306755.1. GTDB lineage: Bacteria > Actinomycetota > Acidimicrobiia > Acidimicrobiales > RAAP-2 > JAJYVT01. The sequence continues at coordinate 22,004 of DAHUZE010000078.1, forward strand.
CCGTGCCGCTCCCCCGCTTCTTGGCCGCGGCTTTGGCCGTTCCGGGACGCTTGGCCGTTCCGGGACGCTTGGCCGCCGGAGCCGCCTTCTTCGCGGCCGCAGCTTTCTTCGCCGGTGACGCCTTCTTGGCGGGTGGCGCCTTCTTGGCGGCTGCCGCCTTCTTGGCGGGTGCCGGCGCCTTCTTCGCCGGTGACACCTTCTTGGCGGCTGCTGCCTTCTTGGCGGCTGGCAGGCCCGGCGCGCGTCCCGTGGCCCGGGAGGGTGCGCCCGACGTGGTGGGCGATGGCCTTCCTCCGGCACCCTTTGAACGGGCCTTGGAGACGTCGCGCACCACCTTCCGCCCGGCGTCAGCCGAGCGCCGCAGGATGTCGGCGGCCTGGCGGGCCAAGTCGTCGGGGTCCAGCCCGAGCGCATCCATCTGGCTCGCCACCTCGGCGCGCACCATCTCCAGCAGACCTTCGGTGGCTTTGCGGCTTCGCTCCACCAGATCCTCCACCCAGTCCTGCGCCTGACCTCGCTGCATGTTGCCTCCGCTCATCAGGTCTCGCACGAGCTCCTCGGCGCGGGCCCGGGTGATCTGGCCTAGGACCGCGGCCGCTTCCACGTAGCGCCGGTAGCCGTCGTTTCCAGGCATATCGCTACGGTACCGGGCGTTGTGCCTGGTGGCAACGGCGGGGCTGCACCGGCGCCCCGCGCTGGAGCCGAGACCTCGGCGATGGGAGCCGAGTCCTCAGCGCAAGGCCACGTCCACGATGGCGCGCAGGTCGTCGCCGACCACGTCGGGCTCGGGATCCACAGGCAGATCTCCCGCCGCCGTGACTCCGGATAGGACCAGCGCGAAGGGTGCACGCAGGTGCCGGGCCAGCGCGCCGTCGGTGGACGGCCGATCGCCGACCACGACAGCCACGTGCGGCGCCCGGGCGGCAATCAGACGGGACAGGGACGGGTGGGGCTTGCCCGCCACCTCGGGTTCGTGCCCGGCGGCGGTGGACACGGCCGCCAGCAGCGAGCCGGCACCCGGCAGCAGGCCTTCCGGCGTGGGATGGGTCGGGTCCTCGTTGGTGCCGATGAGCCGGGCGCCTGCCCGCACCGTGCGCTCGGCCAGGGTCAGCAGCTCGAAGTCGAACCCGTGGGTCCAACCGACCACAACCACGTCTGCAGGTCCCGAGGAGACCACGTGAACGCCACGGGCCGCCAGCGCCTCGAGGAGGCCGCCGTCCCCCACCACGAGTGCCCGCTGCCCGGGTTCGATCATGGAGGCCGCCGCCTGGCCCGAGGTGACGATCTCCTCGTTGCCGGCGTCGATCCCAGCCCGCTGCAGGCGCTGGCGGAGCTCGCCGATCGTGGGAGAGGAATTGTTGGAGGCGAACAGCACGCCGGCGCCGGCCCGGCGCAGGCGCCCCACGGCTTCGCCTACGCCGTCGAGAGGCTCGCCGGCCAGCCACACGACGCCGTCGAGATCGATGACCCAGGTCCCCCCCTCTGCCGGTGCCGGCAGCGGTACCTCGTCGTGTCGGTCGGTCACGACCCGGCACGCTACCGGCGGCTGCGCCGGCCCGCAGGCGACGTCGTACCCGGGGGCGTCTCACCGGGGGCGTCTCACCGGGGCCGCAACACGGGGGCCGCACGCGGGGATCGCAACCCGGCGCCCGCACACCGGGGGCGTCTCACCGGGGCCGCACACCGGGTCCGCAGCCTGGTGCCACGCTCCGACCGCGTGGCGTGGACCCAGGTGGCAGGCTGGCCGAATGAACGGTTCCCCCGGGCGCCCCGCAGCGACCAGCGACCGGGCCTGGCGGGTGGTCGCCCTGGGCGGCGGCCATGGAACGGCGGCCACGCTGCGGGCCGCTCGACGCTATGCCGCCCACGTCACCGCCATCGTGTCCGTCGCCGACGACGGTGGTTCCAGCGGCCGGCTGCGCGACCAGCTGGACGTCGTAGCCCTCGGGGACCTGCGGAAGTGCCTCGGGGCGGTGGCCGGCGACGGCTCGGTTCTGGGCGCCGCCCTCGAGCACCGCTTCGCCAGGGGGGACCTGGCGGGCCACACCCTGGGCAACGTCCTCCTGGCCGGGCTGGTGGAGGCCACGGGGGGCCTGGTCAGCGGCGTGGACGCGGCGGCCGAGCTCGTCGGCGCGGTGGGGCGCGTCCTGCCGGCAACCACCGAGCAGGTGGTCCTGCGGGCCGAGGCTGAAGGCGGCGAGGTGAACGGCCAGGTAGCCGTCATGCAGGCCGGCCGGATCGACCGTGTCTCCCTGCGCCCGCACGGCGCCGTCCCGCCCCCCGCCGCCGTTGAGGCCATCCGGAGGGCCGACCAGATCGTCATCGGGCCAGGCTCGCTGTACACCAGCGTCCTTGCCGCCGCGGCCGTGGACGGCATCGCCGCCGCCATCGCCGAGGCTCGGGGCCAGAGGGTGTACGTCTGCAATCTCCGCCCCCAACTGCCTGAGACCGAGGGCTACGGGATCGCCGATCACCTTGCGGCCCTGCGCCGGCACGGCATCGCCGTGGACGTCGTGCTGTGGGACCCGGCCACGGGCTTGAAGGGGGGGCGGCCGGCCGGCGGGAGCGGGGACTCGCGAGGCGCAGCCGGGGACATGCACGGTGCAGCCGCCGGGGACATGCACGGTGTAGCGCTCGTCGGCCGCCCCCTCGCAGCCCGCAACGGGCTGGCCCACGACCCTGCCAAACTGGCGGACGCCCTCGTGGATCTGCTGGCATCGGCACCGACGGCGGCCGCCCCGGCAGCCCAGGTGGCCGGCGAGGACGGCGCCGAGGCGGGCGGTGCCGGGGGACGGTGAAGACCATGGCGAGGAGCGAGCAGGGATGACGGTACGGGTCGGGATCAACGGGTTCGGCCGCATCGGCCGCAACGTCTTGAGGGCGGTGATCGCCCAGGGCGCCGACATCGAGGTCGTGGCCCTCAACGACATCACCGACCCGGAGACGAACGCCCACCTGCTGCGCTACGACTCGACCCAGGGACGCTTGGGCGTCGAGGTGTCGGTCTCGGGGGACGAGCTCGTCGTGGGGGGACGGCGGATCCGGGTGTTCGCCGAGCGCGAGCCCGGGCGCATCCCCTGGAACGAGGTGGGGGCGCAGGTGGTGATCGAGTCCACGGGCCGGTTCACCGAGCGGGCGGCCGCGGCCGCACACCTGGACGCCGGGGCCGAGCGGGTCATCGTGAGCGCTCCCTCGAGCGACGCCGACATCTCCATCGTAATGGGGGTGAACGACGCGGACTTCGACCCGGACCACCACCAGATCGTGTCCAACGCGTCGTGCACCACCAACTGCTTCGTCCCCATGGTCAAGGTCCTCGACGACGCCTTCGGCATCGTCGGCGGCCTCATGACGACGGTCCACGCCTACACCAACGACCAGAACCTCTTGGACCTTGCCCATCGGGACCTGCGCCGGGCGCGGGCCGCCGCCGTCAACGTCGTCCCCGCCTCCACCGGGGCGGCCCGGGCCACCTGGTTGGTGCTGCCGGCCATGCAGGGCAAGCTCGACGGCCAGGCGCTGCGGGTGCCCGTTCCCGTCGGCTCGATCACGGACTTCACCGCCGTGGTGCGCGGGGACGTGCCCGCGGAGGCCGTCAACGGGGCCTTCGCCCGGGCGGCGTCGGCGCCGCCGCTCGAAGGGATCCTGGTCTACAGCGAGGAGCCGCTCGTCTCCTCGGACATCGTGGGCAGCCCCGCGTCGTGCACCTTCGACTCCAAGCTGACCATGGTCCAGGCCCTGGACGCCGATCGCACCTTGGTCAAGGTCCAGGGTTGGTACGACAACGAGTGGGGCTACTCCAACCGAGTGGTGGACCTGGTGTCGGTAGTCGCCTCGGCGGGGACCCGGTGAGTGCAACGGACCCGGTGAGCCCCGGTAACGCGGTGACCGCCGCTCCCCGCCGCCCGTCCCTCCTGGACGGCCTGCCGATGCTCGAGGACCTGCCCGATCTAGCGGGCAAGCGCGTGCTGGTGCGGGCCGACTTCAACACCCCTCTCACCGACGACGGCCACGGCCACCGGCGGATCGCCGACGACTTCCGCATCCGGGCCGCATTGCCCACCCTCGCCTGGCTGGCCGAGCACGGGGCCGAGGTCACCGTGGCCAGCCACCTGGGCCGGCCCAAGGGGGTCCCCGATCCCCGGTATGACATGGCTCCGGTGCGGGCGAGGCTGGCCGAGCTTTTCCCCGGGGTGACCCTGCTCGAGAACCTGCGCTTCACGCCCAGGGAGACGGCCGGCGACCCCGGCCTCGTGGAGGAGCTGGTGGCCGGGCAGGACGCCTACGTGAACGAGGCGTTCGGCGTCAGCCACCGGGCCCACGCCTCCATCGTGGGGCCACCCACCCGCCTGCCCAGCGCCGCCGGGCGGCAGCTGGCACGGGAAGCCGCGGTCCTGGGCGGGATCCTCGATGCCCCCGCCCGTCCCTTCGTGGCCGTGGTGGGCGGGGCCAAGATCGCAGACAAGCTCGGTGTGCTCCGGTCGTTGGCCGCCCGCGTGGACGTGCTGGCCATCGGCGGCGCGATGGCCTTCACCTTCTTGCTGGCCGCTGGGCACCGGATCGGCAGCTCGCTGGTAGACGAATCCCACGTGGCGTCGGCCCGGGCCATCCTGGAATCGGGGGCCACCGTCCTGCTCCCCTCCGACGTGGTCGCCCTCACACACGACGGGGTCTTGGTGACCTCCGGTCCCCAGCAGGCGGCCCGCGGGCAGGTGACCGTCGTGGGACAGGACGTACCCGAGGGATGGCGGGGCTGCGACATAGGCCCGGACTCCGCTGCGGAGTTCGCCAGGGCGGTCTCCGCCGCGGCCACCGTGCTGTGGAACGGCCCGCTCGGGGTGGTGGAGGACGACCGGTTCGCTGCCGGCACCCGGCAGGTTGCCGAAGCGGTGGCCGCGTCCCCCGGCTTCACCGTGGTGGGTGGGGGGGACAGCGTGGGCGCCCTGGACCACCTCGGGCTGGCGGAGCAGGTGGACTTCCTCTCCACCGGAGGCGGGGCGTCCCTGGAGCTGATCGAAAAGGGCGACCTTCCCGGGCTCGTGGCCCTGCGCGGGGCCGCCAACGCACCGGCGCCGGCGAACCCGGCGCCCCGCTGAGTCTGCCGTGGCCGGTCCGGCGCGCCGCCCGATGGTGAGCGGCAACTGGAAGATGCACCATGACCACATCGAGGCCCTCCACACGGTGCGGGACCTCGGCCTGCGCCTCAAGCCCGAGGACGTGGCCCGGGTGGACGTCTCGGTCCACCCGCCGTTCACGGACCTGCGCACCGTGCAGACGCTGGTAGAGGCGGACCGCCTGCCCGTGATCCTCGGCGCCCAGCACTGCAACGACCACGACCGTGGCGCCTTCACCGGTGAGGTGAGCCCCCAGATGCTGGCCCGCCTGGGCGTGCGCTACGTGGTGGTGGGGCACTCCGAGCGACGGCACTTGTTCGGCATGTCCGACGAAGCGGTGGCGGCGACGCTGGCCGCGGTGCTGCGCCACGGGATGACCCCGATCCTGTGCGTGGGCGAGACCGGCGAGGAGCGGGCGGCCGGGCGGACCGAGGAGCGGCTGTCGGCCCAGTTGACGGCGGCTCTCACCGGTGCAGAACCCGCGGCGGTGGCGGCCATGGTCATCGCCTACGAGCCCGTTTGGGCCATCGGCACGGGAAACGCGGCCACGGCCGTAGATGCGGAAGACGCCTGCCTCTTCGTGCGCCAGTCGGTGGAGAGCGTGGCCGGAGCCGAGGCCGGCCAGGCGATCCGGATCCAGTACGGCGGGTCGGTCAACGCCGAGAACGCCGCCGACTACATGGCCGAGCCCGACGTGGACGGCCTGCTCGTGGGGGGCGCCAGCCTGGACGCCGCCTCGTTCGTGGAGATCGTCCGAGCCAGCGCGCCGCGCCGCTGACGGTCGGTCGGCTGGGTCGGGACCCTCAGCGGCCCCGCCGCGGTGCACGGCCGCGACCGCAGCACCCTGGACGAACCCCTCCGCACGTTCCGGGCTGGTACCGTTCGTGGGCCATCGCCCAGCCCGGTCAGCCGTGGGCGGTCACCAACAAGGAGCGGTCCCGGTGCTCACCTGGGTGTACATCGTTGTGGAGATCCTGACGGCCGTCGGCCTGATCTTCCTGATCCTCATGCACAGCGGCAAAGGCGGGGGCCTGTCCGACATGTTCGGGGGCAGCGTGGGCGCGGCGGCGTCGGGTTCCACGGTGGTGGAACGAAACCTGGACCGGATCACGGTGACCGTGGCCGCCATCTTCGCCCTCTGCACCCTCACGCTGGACCTCCGGCTGCAGTGACCAGCCCGGGCCATCGCCCGGGGCGTGCGTGGCGAGCGGGTCGGTTGCTCGCGGCGAGCGGGGTCGCGTTTGTCGCCCTGGCCGCACTGGCAGTGGGCTTCGGCCCGGCGGTCGGCGCAGCGACAACGGGCGCCACCACGACCACCACGAGCAACCCGTGGGTCCCGGGCATCAACGGGACGATGACGCTGGGGATCGACCAGGCGCCCACCGGTTGCAACCCCAACACCGCGTCGGGTGACACCTGGGCCACCCGCCTGCTCTTGGAGGCCGTGCTCCCCAGCTCGTTCCTGGTCAACACGAACGGCCAGTCCGGCTACAACGCGTCCGTCATCTCCCAGGCCGAGCTGCAGAGCACCAGTCCCGAGACGGTCGTCTACACCATCAACCCCAAGGCGGTCTGGTCCGACGGACGGCCCATCACCGCCACCGACTTCATGTACACGTGGAAGCAGGAGCGCGGCACGGCCGGGCCGGTGGGCACGGCCACACCGGCGGGCAGCGCCACATCCACATCCACACCCACACCGGCCGGCCCGGTGGCCACAGCGCCCACAACCCTTCCCGGAGCGACAGGCGCCACAGGGCCGGCGATCGGCTACCGCCAGATCAAGTCGATGAAGGGCAGCAACAAGGGACGGACGGTGACGGTCGTCTTCCGGACCCCCTACGAGGATTGGCAGTCGCTCTTCAACGACCTCCTCCCCGCCCACGTCATGCAGCGGGTGGGCTGGAGCCCCGCCTGCACGTCGCTCGATCCGGCCGTGGACCTGTCAGGAGGTCCGTTCCAGATCGCCCAGGTGAGCCCCAGCCAGATCGTCCTGGACCGCAACCCTCGCTGGTGGCAGCAGCCGGCGAACCTGGCGCGCATCGTGGTCAAGATCGCGTCCAGCCCGGCCCAGCTGGCCACCTGGATGGCTAACGGGACGGTAGACGTGGCGCTACCCCGTGGCTACAACGAGCAGTACCTGGAGGCGGTCACGTCCATGCCCACGGTCGGGACGCAGTCCCAGATATCCACCACATTCCTGGAGCTCCAGTTCTCCACCACGTCGGCGGCCACGGCCGCGGTAGCCGTCCGCGAGGCCATCGCCCACGCCGTGGACCGCCAGGCGCTCGTCAACCACGTGGTCGGCTGGGCCGACTCCTCGATCGTGCCGGCGGCCAGCTTCCTCTACTCGCAGACGCAGGGCGGCTATCCCGGGCCCAAGCCACCGCCCCTCCAGGTGAGTGGGCAGCCGGGCTACTCCACCACGACCACCACCTCCAAGGCGGCCGTGGCCACAGCATTCCCGGTGACCGCCAATCTGGCCGAGACGAGCCACCTTTTGACCGGACTCGGGTTCATCAAGGCCGCCAACAGCATGTGGGTCGGCCCCACGGGCACGCCGTTCAGCCTCCGTCTCGCTGTCGACAACGGCGACAGCTGGGCGACCGCGGCCGCCGCCGAGGTCGCCCGCCAACTGCAGGCGGCCGGCATCGCCGTCACCGAGGTGCACGCATCGTCGGCGCAAGCGGCGGGCAAAGCCCTCAGCACGGGCAGCGCGGACATGGCATTGATCCCCATGCACGCCGGCCCCTACCCCAGCCAGGCCATCGCCTGGTACACGCCGCTCCTCGGTGCGCCGGGGACCGGCGGTTCTCAGGACTGGTCGAACCTGGACGACCCGGCCCTCAACAGCGAACTGGTCAAAGCGTCCCAGGAGCTCAACCCGGTGGACGCCGCCCCCATCTACACAGCCGTGGACACGACCCTGTGGCAGGACATGGTGGGTCTCCCCCTCTTTGCCGAGCCGACCCTGATGGCGTCGTCCGGCCTCACCTACGGCATCGCGGGCAACCCCAACGGGCCGTCGCTGCTCTGGTCACCGAGCAACTGGAGCATGCGGGTGTCGCCCACAAGCCCGAACACCGCCCCCAGCACATGACGCGGCTTCTGCTGGCGGTCCGACCGGCCGATCGGCCTCCCTGGGCATTGTCGGAGCCGCGCTAGAGTCGGCGGTCACGTCGGAGTGGCGGAATAGGCAGACGCGCCAGCTTGAGGGGCTGGTGCCCGCAAGGGCGTGGGGGTTCAAGTCCCCCCTCCGACACTGACTTTTGCCCACGGGCTCTGCGGCTGGCGCGCCCGGGCCTGATCCTCCTCCCGGGCTCCAACCACCTGATAGCTCGCGGCCGCCGTCTGGCCCGAGGTGCGACTCGACGGTCACCACCCGGCGTGCCGGGTCGTAGGTGAGCTGGAGTCCGAGGCGGCGGTAGACCTCGTGACCGATCGCCCGCTCGATGAGCACCACCAGTCCGCTCGACGGTCCCGAGACCACGCCATCGCGGATCTCCGCCAGGATCGGCGTCGCCTGACATGCCCATTCGGCGCTCTCTCGGTGCCCGAGGAACCGCCTGGTCCGCAGCCCGCGGTCGATGTCCGCTCGCAGGTGGTCCAGGGTGATCGGCAACGTGGGAGTCAGGAGCCCATCGTCTGGAGA
>DAHUZE010000083.1 GCA_027306755.1 Acidimicrobiaceae bacterium
CAGGAGGCCGTCCTCGACGACCCGCTCATCCTCTTCGTCAACTCGAAGATCTCGGCGGTGCACGATCTCGTGCCCGTGCTCGAGAAGGTCATGCAGTCCGGCAAGGCGCTGCTCATCGTGGCCGAGGACGTGGAGGGCGAGGCGCTCGCCACGCTCGTCGTCAACAAGATCCGGGGGACCTTCACCTCGGTTGCCGTCAAGGCCCCGGGATTCGGCGAGCGCCGGAAGGCGATGCTCCAGGACATGGCCGTGCTCACCGGGGGCCAGGTCATCAGCGAGGAGATCGGCCTCAAGCTGGAGAACGCCACGTTGGACCTGCTGGGGCGGGCCCGCCGCGTCATCGTGACCAAGGACGACACCACCATCGTGGAGGGCGGCGGGTCCGAGGCCGACGTGAAGGGCCGCATCGCGCAGATCAAGCGGGAGATCGAGGACACCGACTCCGACTGGGACCGCGAGAAGCTGCAGGAGCGCCTGGCCAAGCTGGCCGGGGGCGTGGCTGTGGTGAAGGTCGGCGCGGCCACCGAGGTCGAGCTCAAGGAGAAGAAGCACCGCATCGAGGACGCCCTGTCGGCCACCCGTGCGGCGATCGAGGAAGGCATCGTGGCCGGGGGCGGCACCGCCCTGATCCGGAGCCGGGCCGCCGTCGATGCTGCCGCGAGCGCCCTGGACGGCGACGAGGCCACCGGGGCCAAGATCGTCTACCGGGCGCTCGAGGAGCCGCTGCGGTGGATCGCCGCCAACGCCGGTCTCGAGGGCGCCGTGTACGTGCGCCAGGTCGAGTCCGAGAGCGGCTCCAACGGCCTCAACGCCGCATCCGGCGAGATCGTGGACCTGGTGAAGGCCGGCATCATCGACCCGGCCAAGGTGACCCGGTCCGCGCTGCAGAACGCGGCGTCGATCGCCGCCCTGCTGCTGACCACCGAGGCGATCGTGGCCGACAAGCCCGAGCCGCCCGCCCCCGCCCCTGCGGGTGGTGGCATGGGTGGTATGGGCGGCATGGGCGGGATGATGTAACGACGTCCCGAGGCGTGATCCCGCGGCCCGCGAGCGCCGTCCCGGGCGGCCCGCCGCCATGGCGGCCGCGCCGCTGGATCACGTTGACGTCGGTTGAAGCAGCGGTCGTGCGCCGTCGCCCCCTGGGCGGCGGCGCTGCCGCGTCCGGGCTGAGCGCCGCGTCCGGGGTGAGCGCCGCGTCCGGGGCAAGTGCCGCGTCAGCCCCCGGCGAGGTCCGCGCCTCGGCCGTGCTCGTCCCGCTCTTCGAGGAGGCAGGCGAGGCACGGGTGGTCCTGACCCGCCGCGCCACCACGCTGCGAACCCACCAGGGCCAGGTCAGCTTTCCCGGTGGCCGCATCGATCCCGGAGAGGACGCGGTGGCGGCGGCGCTGCGCGAGGCCGCAGAGGAGGTGGCCCTGGACCCGGCGACCGTCCGCGCCGTGGGGTTCCTCGAGCCGGCAGCCACGTTCGCCTCCGCCGCTCCCATCACCCCGGTGGTCGGCGTGCTCGGCGCCCGCCCGTCCCTGGTCTGCAACCCGGACGAGGTGGACCGGGTGTTCGACGTCTCGCTGGCCACACTGGCCACCGCCTTCCGCGAGGAGCGCTGGACGGTGCCCGGCCGGCCGACGCGCTCGGTCTTTCTCTTCGAGGTGGCCACAGAGACGGTGTGGGGGGTCACGGCGCGCATGCTGGTGGACCTCCTGACCGTGGTGCTGGCGAGCTGAGGGGGGCCGCCCGCCCCGGCCGCCAGCTCGGGCGGCGGGGCCTGTCGGCGGCGCCGGCGCCGGAGGGCCGCCCGGTACAGTGGGGCCGAGTTTCGAGCGGGTGGAGGCACCGTGGCAGAGATCGAGATCGGCATCTTCAAGTCCGGGCGTCGTGCCTACGGGTTCGACGACATCGCCATCGTGCCCAGCCGGCGGACCCGGGACCCCGAGGATGTAGACGTCTCCTGGGAGATCGACGCCTACCGGTTCGGACTGCCTCTGCTCGGGTCGGCCATGGACGGGGTGACGAGCCCGCGCTCGGCCATCGAGATGGGAAGGCTGGGCGGCCTGGGGGTGCTCAACCTCGAGGGCCTGTGGACGCGCTACGAGGACCCGACGCCGCTCTTGGAGGAGGTCCGCGAGCTGGAGGACGACAAGGCGACGCCGCGGATGCAGCAGATGTACCAAGAGCCCGTGAAGCCCGAGCTGGTCACCGCCAGGATCCGCGAGATGAAGGAGGCGGGGATAACGACCGCCGCCTCCGTGACGCCTCAGCGCACCCAGGAACTGGCCGCGGCCATCCTTGCCGCCGAGCTCGACATCCTGGTCATCCAGGGCACCGTGGTGTCCGCCGAGCACGTCTCGAAGACCTCCGAGCCCCTGAACCTCAAGCGCTTCATCCGGGAGTTCGACATCCCGGTGATCGTGGGCGGCTGCGCGTCCTACCAGGCCGGACTGCACTTGATGCGCACCGGTGCGGTGGGCGTCCTGGTGGGGGTGGGCCCGGGCAACGCCTGCACCACGCGGGGGGTGCTGGGGCTGGGGGTGCCGCAGGCGACCGCCATCGCCGACGTGGCCGGGGCCCGCATGCGCCACCTCGACGAGACCGGGGTGTACGTCCACGTCATCGCCGACGGCGGGATGTCCAAGGGCGGTGACGTGGCCAAGGCCATCGCCTGCGGCGCGGACGCCGTCATGCTCGGATCTCCCCTGTCTTCGGCCGTGGAGGCGCCGGCGCGGGGCTTCCACTGGGGCATGGCCACGTTCCACCCCACGCTGCCGCGCGGTGCCCGGGTGCGCACCGGGGTGCGCGGCACCCTGGAGGAGATCCTCCTCGGCCCCGCCCACGAGAACGACGGTCGGATGAACCTCTTCGGTGCGCTCCGGACCGCCATGGCCACCTGCGGCTACGAGACGGTCAAGGAGTTCCAGAAGGCCGAGGTCATGATCGCCCCCGCCTTGCAGACCGAAGGCAAGCAACTGCAGCGGTCGCAGGGCGTGGGCATGGGCCACTGACCGCGCTGGCACCGCTCGACGCCCTCGTCGCAGATCTCAACCCGCCCCAGCGCGCCGCGGTCGAGCACCGCGGCGGGCCGTTGCTGGTGGTGGCCGGCGCCGGCTCGGGCAAGACGCGGGTCCTGACGCGCCGGATCGCGCACCTGCTGGCCAGTGGGGACGCCACCCCGTGGCAGGTGCTGGCCATCACCTTCACCAACAAGGCGGCCGACGAGATGCGCCGGCGGGTGGTGGAGCTGGTCGGCCCGGCGGCGGAGCGGATGTGGGTGTCCACGTTCCACTCGGCGTGCCTGCGGATCCTGCGCTTCCATGCCGGTCGTCTCGGTTACCAGCACTCGTTCACCGTGTACGACGATGCGGACTCACGCCGGCTCATCGAGCTGGTGGAGGCCGAGCTCAACATCGACATCAAGCGGCTCCCGCCCCGGTCGGTGGCCGCCGTCATCGGGCAGGCCAAGGCCCAGCTGATCGACCCGGCCCGCTTCCGGGAGGACGCCTCCTTCGGGGCCGATCCCTTCCAGCGCCGGATCGCCGACGTCTATGCCGAGTACCAGCGCCGCCTCCTGGCCGCCAACGCCATGGACTTCGACGACCTGCTCTTCCAGACGGCCGTCCTCCTGCGCACCTGCGACGACGTGGCCGAGGCCTACCGGAGCCGCTTCCGCCACATCCTGGTGGACGAGTACCAGGACACCAACCACGCCCAGAACGAGATCGTGCTCCTCCTGGGCCGGGGCCACGGCAACGTGACCGTGGTGGGCGACTCGGACCAGTCGGTCTACCGGTGGCGTGGCGCGGACATCGCCAACATCTTGGAGTTCGAAGAGGCGTTCCCGGACACGACCACGGTCCTCTTGGAGCAGAACTACCGCTCCACCCAGACGATCCTGGACGCCGCCAACGCCGTCATTGCCAACAACCAGGGCCGGAAGCCCAAGAACCTGTTCACCGAGGGCGCTCCCGGGGACCGCATCTGCCGCTACCGGGCCGAGGACGAGCGGGACGAGGCGAGCTTCGTGGCCGCCGAGGTGCTGCGCCTGCGCACGGCCGAGCGCCTCTCCTTCGGGGACATGGCCGTCTTCTACCGGACCAACGCCCAGAGCCAGGCCGTCGAGACCGAGCTGGTGCACCAGGGGATCCCTTACAAGGTGATCGGCGGCACCCGCTTTTACGACCGCCGGGAGATCCGGGACATGCTGGCCTATCTCCGGCTGATCGCCAACCCCGACGACGAAGTGTCGTTCCGGCGCATCGTCAACGTGCCCAAGCGGGGCATCGGCGCCACCTCCGTGCTGCGGCTGGCCGCCGAGGCCCGGGTCCGCTCGACGGCCCCGGGCCGGATGCTCGAGCACCCCGAGGAGGCCGGCCTGTCGGGCAAGGCGCTGAAGGGGGCTCAGGAGCTGTCGACGCTGCTGGCCGGGCTTCGGGCGGAGGCGGCCGAGATCGGCCCGGGAGAGCTGCTGCAGCTCGTGGCCAAGCGCACCGGGTACCTGGACGAGCTGGTGGCCGAGCGGACCGTGGAGTCCGAGGGCCGCATCGAGAACATCGACCGCCTGGCCAGCGTGGCCCAGGACTACGAGACGCTGGGCGAGATGCTCGAGACCGTGGCGCTCGTGTCCGACAGCGACGAGCTGGAGGCCGACGGGACCCGGGTGTCGCTCATGACGCTGCACACGGCCAAGGGCCTGGAGTTCCCGGCTGTCTTCCTGGTGGGGATGGAAGACGGGATCTTCCCCCACAACCGCACCCTGGGGGAGCCCCAGGAGCTGGAGGAGGAGCGCCGCCTCTGCTACGTCGGGATCACCCGGGCCCGGCGGTTCCTGTACCTGACGCACGCCTGGAGTCGCATGCAGTGGGGGCGGACCACCCCGGGCCTGCCCAGCCGGTTCCTGTCCGAGCTGCCCGAGGATCTGGTCCGCGACGTGGGCGGTGGCCGGACCTTCGGCGCCGGCCGGAGCTGGGATCGCAGCGGGGCGGCCGCCGGCACTGGCCGGAGCCGGGGCGACGGCGCCGGGGCGGCCCGGCAGCCGGAGCGCGCCACGACGGGGGCCGAGTCCCTCGGCCTCGTGGCCGGGGAGCGCGTCGTGCACGAGCGGTGGGGTCCCGGCGTGGTGGTCAGCGCCCGGGGGGAGGGCGACAACGCCCAGGCCACCGTCCGCTTCGACTCGGTGGGGGAGAAGCGGCTGCTCCTCTGCGTGTCGCCGCTTCGCCGATCGCACTAGACCCCGCGTATCATCGCCCCGATGACGCGTCCCTACCGGGTGGTCGTGGCCAAGCCCGGGCTCGACGGCCACGACCGCGGTGCCAAGGTCATCGCCCGCGCGCTGCGCGACGCCGGCTTTGAGGTCGTCTACACCGGCCTCCACCAGACCCCCGAGCAGGTGGTCCAGGCGGTCGTGCAGGAGGACGCGGACGCGCTGGGGCTCTCGCTCCTGTCCGGGGCCCACCTCACCCTTGTGCCCCGGGTGGTCGCCGGCCTTGGGGCCGCCGGCCGAGGCGACGTGCTGGTGGTGGTGGGCGGGATCATCCCCGAGGCCGACATCGGCGTTCTCGAGAGCCAAGGCGTGGCCCACGTCTTCACCCCCGGGACGCCGCTGGCATCCATCGGCGGGTGGCTGGAGGAGGCGCTGGACCGGCGGGAGGCGCACCAGACCGTATGACGAGCCCGGCCCCATGACGCGCGGACCGCAAGTGGCGCCCTTTGGGCCGCCGGCCCGGCCGGACTAGGCGCCGGACCCCTTCCCGCAGCCCGGGCCCCTTCCCGCAGCCCGGACCCCTTCCCGCTCCACAGACACCGACCAAAGGACCCGCATGGATCTCTTCGAGTATCAGGGCAAGCAGTACTTCGCCCGCTTCGGCATCCCGACGTCGCGCGGCGGCGTGGCCGACACCGTCACAGAGGCGGTGGCGCAGGCGGAGGCCGCCGGCTACCCGGTGGTGGTCAAGGCCCAGGTGAAGGTGGGGGGGCGGGGCAAGGCCGGGGGCATCAAGCTGGCCAACGGGGCGGACGAGGTTCGGGTCCACGCCGGGGCCATCCTCGGGATGGACATCAAGGGACACGTCGTCCACCGCCTCTGGGTGGAACATGCCTCGGACATCGACAAGGAGTACTACGCAAGCTTCACCCTCGACCGGCCGGCCAAGAAGCACCTGGGCATGCTGTCCAGGGAGGGGGGCGTGGAGATCGAGGAGGTGGCCCGCACCGATCCCGGGGCCATTGCCAGGCTGGCGATCGACCCGGTGCAGGGACTGGACCGGGAATCGGCCCGGCGCTGGGTCGACGAGGCCGGCCTGGACGAGGCGGCACGGGACCAGACGGCGGACCTGCTCATCGACCTGTACCGCTGCTACACCGAGGGTGACTGCGACCTGGCGGAGATCAACCCGCTCATCCTCACCACCGAGGGCCGGGTGCACGCCTTGGACGCCAAGGTGACCCTGGACGACAATGCCGCCTTCCGCCATCCCGAGTGGGCCGAGTACGCCGCCACCGAGACGGAGGACCCCCGGGAGCGGATGGCAAAGGACAGGGGGCTGAACTACATCGGACTGTCCGGCAGCGTCGGCATCATCGCCAACGGCGCCGGCCTCGCCATGAGCACCCTGGACGTGGTGAACCAGGCGGGGGGGGAGCCGGCCAACTTTCTGGACGTGGGCGGCGGCGCCAATGCGGACGTCATGGCCGCGGCCCTGGAGGTGATCAACGCCGACCCGTCCGTCCGCTCCATCTTCGTCAACATCTTCGGGGGCATCACCCGGGTGGACGAGGTGGCCAAGGGCGTCATCGGCGCCCTCGAACGGGTCGAGCTGCGCTCGCCCATCGTGCTGCGCCTGGACGGCACCAACGCCGAGGAGGGCCGGGCCCTCCTGGCACCCCATCTGTCCGATCGGCTCCTGGCGGAGCCGACGATGCTGGACGCGGCCCGCCGGGCGGTGGCGCTCGCCGGCCAGGGAAGTGAGGAGCGAGCGTGAGCGTCTTCGTCGACGAGACCACCACCGTGGTGGTCCAGGGGATCAGCCCCACGAGCCAGGGCCTGTACCACGGCCTGCGCAACCGGGCCTACGGGACCAAGGTGGTGGCGGGCACCAACCCCAAGCGGGGAGGCGAGGAGATCGAGGGCATCCCCGTCTACGCCAGCGTGGCCGAGGCGGTGGCGGCCACCGGGGCGACCGCCTCGTTCATCTCGGTCCCCCCGGCCCACGCGGCCGCCGCCATCATGGAAGCCGCCGAGGCGGGAATCGCGTTCATCGTCTGCATCACCGAAGGCATCCCGGCACAGGACGAGGCCGTCACCTACAACCGGCTGGTGGCCGAGCACCCGAGCACCCGGCTGCTCGGCCCCAACTGCCCGGGCATCATCTCGCCTGGGAAGTGCAACATCGGGATCACCTCGGGGGACATCGCGTTGCCCGGAGGGCCGGTGGGCATCGTGAGCCGCTCGGGGACCCTCACGTACCAGGCGCTCCACGAGCTGTCCCAGCAGGGTGTGGGCCAGACGACGTGCGTCGGCATCGGTGGGGACCCGGTCCCGGGCACCAACTTCATCGACTGCCTCTCCGCCTTCCAGGCCGACGCGGACACCAAGGCGGTGATGATGATCGGCGAGATCGGGGGTTCGGACGAGGAGCGGGCGGCCGAGTTCATCGCCGCGCACATGACCAAGCCAGTCGTCGCCTACATCGCCGGTGTCACGGCCCCGCCGGGGCGCAAGATGGGCCATGCCGGAGCGATCATCTCCGGCTCCCAGGGCACGGCCCAGGCCAAGATGGACGCGCTGACCGCGGCCGGGGCCGTGGTGGCGCAGAACCCGACCGAGGCGGGCGCCCGCATGGTGGAGATCGTGAAGGAGCTGGCCTGACCGCCCCCGGCCGCGTGGCCGCCCCCGGTGGCCTGACCGCCCCCGGCCGCGTGGCCGTGCTGGCGTCGGGCAGCGGCACCATCCTGGAG
>DAHUZE010000085.1 GCA_027306755.1 Acidimicrobiaceae bacterium
GGCGCCCGCGCCGCCCGCGCGGCCCCACGAGGCGCACCTCGTAGCGTTGGCCCGGCGCCAGGTCCGCCAGGTCCAACCGGGCGACGTCGTCGCTCGGTTTGCGAGCCCGGCGCAACAGGAAGGCGGCACCGGCCATCACGAGCCACGCCCAGTGATCCCCGCCGATGGCGCGCCGGAACCCCGCCCGCGTCAGCTTGCGAAGCAGTGCATCGATGGCGCGTCCCACGGAGCTGAACGTCGCCCGGTCAGAGCCGTCGGATCTCGACAACCGACGAGCGCTTGCGGCCACGGCGCTTGCCGGCCAGGAAGGCGAGGGTGATGACCACCAGGACGGCGGCGCCGGCCATGACCGCAGCCGGCGGTGCCGACCGCTGGACCGTCTTCTCCCCCTCCCCCACCACATGCTGGAAGGCCGCCTCCAGGTCGGCGCGGGTGATCCGGCGCCCGTTGGTCTGCACGCTCATCCCCTGGTACCTCCACTCTCGCTGGCACTCCCGCTGGCACTCCCGCCGGCAGTCTTCGTGGTGACCGGTCGTCGCCTGGCCGCGGGACCCTTGGTGATCCGCCAGGCCGCCAGGCCCATCACCAGGACGGCGGCGGCGCACACGATCACGTAGGGCAGCCAGCTGAGGTTGCCGGCGAAGGTCGTGCCCGTCTCGCTCTGGAGTGCTCGCAGCAGCGCCACCAGCAGGAGGACCAGGCCGGCGCAGAGCGCCAGGGACCCGGCGATCCCGAACACGAGGTAGCGCCCCAGGCCCTTGAGGGGCGTGAGCGTCTCCTGCTTGACGTACTCCACAACGAGCCGGAGCGCCTCGGTGCCGCTCTGACGCACGCCGCCGCGTGCTGTCGACGACTTTCCGATTCCGAATGGTGCCACGCGCCCTCAGGCTCCTCTCGTTCTGGGCAGTGCCCCCGTCCGGCCGCGCTGGGCCGGGGGAACGTCGCCAACTGGACAATCCTTTACCGCTGCGTTCCCCGGTCGCAAGCGGGCCACACCTCCAGGCACGGCGCCGGGCCCCGCACCCGGCCCCACACCGGGCCCCGGACCGGGTACTCACCGCCGCTCCACCAGCAGGTACGTCCCATTGGACCGGGCCAGGGGAACGCCCTCCTCGGACGCCACCGTCGCCTCGGTGAACACCACCCGGCGGCCCCCGGAGACCACCGTGGCCTCGCAACGCACCAGGGCGCCCACCTCCACGGGACGCAGGAAGCTGGTCCGCAGGTCCGTGCTGACCACCCGGACCTGGCGCCCGGCTGCGTAGGTCGCCACCGTGGCGCCCATCGCCGAGTCGCAGTAGGCGGCCACGAAGCCGCCCTGCACCACGCCCGCCGGGTTGGCGAAGCGCTCGTGGGCCCTGGCCTCCCACACGGTGCGCCCGGGAGCCTTCTCCACGCAGACGAGCCCCAGGGTCAGATCGCAGTTGGGCGGCACCTGCAGGCCGGCTGCGAGATCGCCCGTCACCGCGGAGACGCTAGCGGTCGGCGGCCCCTCGATGGGCTGGATGGGTAGGGTTCACCTCATGCCCCCTGCTCCGCCGCCTGCCACTCCCCCGGCGTCCCCGCCCGCGGCTCCCCGCCGAGCGGGCGAGGAAGCGGAGGAACAGCTGGAACAGCTGGGCATCAACGTGATCCGGGGGCTGGCCATGGACGCGCCGGAGCGGGCCCACTCGGGGCACTCGGGAACGGCCATGGCCCTTGCGCCGCTGGCGCACGTGCTGTTCACCAAGGTCATGCGGCACGACCCGACGGACCCGTCGTGGCCCGACCGTGACCGCTTCATCCTGTCGAACGGCCACGCGTCGATCCTTCTCTACTCCATGCTCTACCTCTGCGGCTACGGGTTGACCCTGGACGACCTCGAGGCGTTCCGCCAGTGGGGCTCGAGGACGCCGGGCCACCCCGAGCACCGCCACGCCCCCGGGATCGAGGTCACGACGGGGCCGCTGGGCCAGGGCTTCGCCAACGGCGTGGGCATGGGGGTGGCCGAGCGCATCCTGCGCACCCGGTTCGGGCCCGAGCTGGTCGACCACCACACCTTCGTCGTCTGCGGCGACGGCTGCCTGGAGGAGGGCATCAGCCACGAGGCGGCGTCGCTGGCCGGCCACCTGGGCCTGGGCCGGCTGGTGTACGTGTTCGACAACAACCACATCTCCATCGACGGGCCTACCGAGCTCGCCACCTCGGACAATGTGGCCGAGCGGTTCGGGGCTTACGGCTGGGACGTGGACGACGTGGGCGAGGTCGCCAACGACACCACCGCGCTGGAGAAGGCCCTGCGGCGGGCGATGGCGGTCGAGGACAAGCCGTCGTTCATCATGCTCCGCAGCCACATCGGCTGGCCGTCGCCGCACCTCACCGATTCCGCCAAGGCCCACGGGGACCCGTTCGGCGAGGAGGAGATCCGGGAGACCAAGGAGATCCTCGGGCTGCCGTCCGACCAGGCGTTCTGGGTTCCCGACGAGGTGATCGACCTCTACCGGCGCACGATCCCCCGTGGCCAGGCGATGCGAGCCGAGTGGGCGGCCCGCCTCGGCAACTGGTCCGGCGACCGGTCCGCCTGGGACGTGGCCTGGTCCGGCAAGGGCGCACCCGGGTGGGAGGAGAAGCTGCCGACGTTCGAGGCCGGCAGCGCACTGGCCACCCGTAAGGCCATCAACACGTGCGTGAACGCCACCGTGGAGCTCATCCCCGGGTTGGTGGCGGGCGCGGCGGACCTGACCGGCAACACCGGTGTCAAGCTGGAGGGGGCCCAGCCCCAGTCGGTGGAGCACCCGGACGGGCGCCAGATCTACTTCGGGATCAGGGAGCACGCCATGGGAGCGGTGATGACCGGCATGGCGCACCACGGCGGCGTGGTGCCCATGGGCGGGACGTTCTTCTGCTTCAGCGACTACATGCGGCCGGCGGTCCGGCTGGCGGCCCTTTCCCGGGCCCACGTCATCTACTCGTGGACGCACGACTCGGTGGGCCTGGGCGAGGACGGCCCCACTCACCAGCCGATCGAGCAGCTGGCCTCCCTGCGGGCCATGCCCGGGCTGGTCGTCTGCCGCCCAGCGGACGCCAACGAGACCGCCCAGGGGTGGCGGCTGGCGGTGGACGGGGAGGAGCCGACGGCCCTCGTGCTGTCCCGCCAGGACGTCCCGGTGCTGGCCCAGACGGCGGAGCGGGCCCGCGAGGGCGTGCGGCGCGGCGGCTACGTCCTCGTGGACGAGGCCGGTCCGAGCAACGAGGCCCGTCCGAGCGGCGAGGCCGGCCTGGGCAGCGGCGCCCCCCCTGATGTGGTGCTCATCGGGACCGGCAGCGAGGTCCACGTCTGCGTGGAGGCGGCCGAGGCCCTCACCGGTGGGGGTGTCCGGGCACGGGTGGTGTCGCTCCCCTGCTGGGAGTGGTTCGAGGAGCAGGACCAGGCCTACCGGGACTCGGTCCTGCCGCCGGGGGTCCCCCGGCTGGCAGTGGAGGCGGCCACGTCGTTCGGCTGGGAGCGCTATGCGGACGACACGGTCTCGATCGACACGTTCGGTGCATCGGCGCCGGGCGGGCTGGCACTGGAGGAATTCGGGTTCACCGGGGCGCACGTGGCCGAACGGGCCAAGGCGCTGCTGGAGCGAGGAGGACGGCGATGACGGCGACCAAGCTGAACGAGCTCTTCGAGCAGGGCGGCCAGAGCCCGTGGCTCGACGACCTCCACCGGGAGTGGCTGACCGGCGGCCACCTCCAGGAGCTGGTGGGCCGGGGCGTGCGGGGGGTGACCTCCAATCCCACCATCTTCGCCAAGGCCATCGAGGCCACCGAGGTGTACGACGACCAGTTCCGCCGGCTGATCTCCTCCATGAGCGTGGACGACGCCTACTGGGAGATGGTGATCGAGGACATCGAGCACGCACTGGGCGTCCTGCGGCCTGTCCACGAGTCGAGCGACGGGGCGGACGGCTTCGTGTCCCTGGAGGTGGCGCCGTCGCTGGCCGAGGACACCGACGGGTCCATCGCCGCGGCCCGCTCGCTCCACGATCGCATCGATCGGCCCAATCTCCTGGTCAAGATCCCCGGGACCAGGGCGGGCGTCCCCGCCATCCACCGGCTCTTCTCCGAGGGCCGGAGCATCAACGTCACCCTCATCTTCAGCCTCGAGCGCTACGACGAGGTCATGGAGGCCTACGTGGCGGGGCTCGAGGCCTACGCGGCGTCCGGTGGGGCCGACCTGGCGTCGGTCCACTCCGTCGCCTCGTTCTTCGTCAGCCGGGTCGACACCGAGGTGGACCGCCGGCTCGAGGCGCTGGCCGGCGGCGGCGACGGCACTGGGGACCCCGAGATCCTCGGCCTGCGGGGCAAGGCGGCGGTGGCCCAGGCCAAGATCGCCTACGAGCACTTCACCGCCAAGTTCTCCGGGGAGCGCTGGGGGGCCCTGGCCCGGCAGGGGGCCCGCGTCCAACGGCCGCTGTGGGCCTCCACCTCCACCAAGAACCCGAGCTATCCCGACCTCCTCTACGTGGACTCGCTCATCGGGCCCGACACGGTCAACACCATGCCCGAGCAGACGCTCGAGGCCCTCGTGGACCACGGGACGATCACCAGGACCGTGGACGAGGACGTGGCCGGCGAGCACCGGGTGCTCGAGGACCTGGCACGGGTGGGCATCGACATCGCGGACGTCGGCACCACGCTGGAGGAGCAGGGGGTCGCGTCGTTCACCAAGTCCTTCGACGAGCTGCTCCAGTCGCTCACCGACAAGGCCAACGCCATCACCTAGGCGATCACATGGCTCCTCCTCAATCCAACACCGGCGCCGGCCCCGATGCGGCCGCCGGCCCAACCAGTGCCGGACGCCGCGCCGCGCGTGGCGACGCCCCGCGCCTCGAGGTGCCGCGCGGCCCCATGCGGCCGCGCGAGCAGACCCCGCCGCTGGCCCTCGTCATCTTTGGCGCCTCGGGCGACCTCACGGCCCGGAAGATCCTCCCCGCCCTGGTCGACCTGGCCGACAGGGGCCGGCTCTCCGACCGGTTCACCGTCATCGGCGTGGCCCGCACGGAGTGGACGGACGACGAGTTCCGCAAGGTCGCACTGCAGGACGCCACGGCCGGCGGCGAGCGGTGGCAGCGGCTGGTCGAGCGGTTCCGCTACGTCGCCGGGGAGTACTCGGCCACCGAGACGTTCGACCGGCTGAAGGAGGTGCTCTCCGAGGCGGACGAGCAGTACGGGACGGGCGGCAACCGGGTGTACTACCTGGCCACCATCCCCCCGGTGTTCGCCATGGTGGCCGAGGCGCTGGCCAAGGAGGGATGCAACGTGCCCGGCCCGGGGGGCGAGTTCGCCCGCCTGGTGGTGGAGAAGCCCTACGGGCGCGACCTCCAGAGCGCGCTGGACCTGGACGATGCCGTCCACCGCGCCTTCGGCGAGGACCAGATCTTCCGCATCGACCACTACATGGGCAAGGAGACCGTCCAGAACGTGCTGGCCCTGCGGTTCGCCAACGCCGTGTTCGAGCCGATCTGGAACCGCCGCTACGTGGAGCAGGTGCAGATCACCGTGGCCGAGAGCCTGGGGGTGGAGCACCGGGGCGGCTTCTACGAGTCGGCCGGGGCGCTGCGCGACATCGTCCAGAACCACGTCATGCAGGTGCTGGCCCTGACGCTGATGGAGCCGCCCACGGGGATGGACGCCACCCACCTGCGCGACGAGAAGGTCAAGCTGCTCAAAGCCGTGGACATCCCCACGCCGGACGAGGCGGTCGACAGGTCGGTGCGGGGCCAGTACGGCGCCGGGGTGGTCGGCCAGGAGGCGGTGCCCGCCTACCGCGACGAGGAGGGCGTGGCGGCGGACTCGCAGACCGAGACGTACGTAGCGCTGCGCCTCGGGGTCGAGAACTGGCGGTGGGCGGGGGTGCCCGTCTACGTGCGGACCGGCAAGCGGCTCCCGGCCCGGGTCACCGAGGTCGCCATGCAGTTCCACCGGGTGCCGTTCCTGGCGTTCGAGGGCGAGCTGGCCCGCCAGCTCCGGCCAAACAGCCTGGTGCTGCGGATCCAGCCCAACGAGGGCATCTCGCTGCACTTCGGGGCCAAGGTGCCCGGCGAGGAGTTCCGGGTCCAGTCCGTCTCCATGGACTTCCTCTACGAGAACGCCTTCCACGAGCGCGAGAGCGACGGCTACCCCCGGCTCCTCCACGACGCCATGTGCGGGGACGCCACCTTGTTCATCCGCACCGACGAGGTGGAGCAGGCCTGGCGGATCGTGGACCCGTACCTGGCCGCCTGGTCCCAGCCCGGAGGCGGGGGCCTGCACTTCTACAACGCCGGCACGTGGGGCCCGCACATCGCGGACCTGCTGCTGGAGCGGTCAGGCGATTCATGGAGGACCCCCGAGCTATGAGCACCGCCCTCAGCGTGCATCCCGACGGCGCGGCGGCCGGCGGCCCGCCCTGGTCGGCGCGCCAGGTGCTCGGCGCCGGCGACGAGGAGCTGGCGGCTGCGGCGGCCGCCCGGCGTGACGCCCTCCACGGGCGCCGGATCACCTTCTCCCCCAAGGTGTTCATCCCCCTCACCATGCTGTGCCGGGACCGGTGCGGGTACTGCACCTTCGCCAAGGCCCCGGCCCGGCTGGCGTCGCCCTACCTGAGCCTGGACGAGGTGCTCGACATCGCCCGTGCCGGGAGGGCCGCCGGGTGCCACGAGGCCCTTTTCACCCTGGGTGAAGCACCTGAGGACCGCTACGAGGTGGCCCGGCGGTGGCTGGACGGCCACGGCTACGCATCCACGGTGGACTACCTGGCGGCGGCGTGCGCCGCGGTCCTGGCCGAGACCGGCCTGCTCCCCCACGCCAACGCCGGCGCCCTGGGCGCGGACGACCTGGCCCGGCTGCGCCCGGTGACCGCCAGCCAGGGCATGATGCTCGAGTCGCTGCGCCCGGACCTGGCCGCGCACCGCCGTGCCCCCGACAAGGTGCCCGAGCGCCGACTGGCCACCCTGGAGGCGGCGGGCCACCTGGCTGTGCCCTTCACCACCGGGATCCTGGTCGGCATCGGGGAGGACCGCTCCGACCGGCTGGCCGCGCTGGAGGCCATCGCCGCGTCCCACCTGCGCCACGGGCACGTCCAGGAGGTCATCGTCCAGAACTTCCTTCCCAAGCCCGGGACCGCCATGGCCGGGGCCGACCCGTGCCCGCCCGGGGAGCTGGCCTGGTCCATTGCCGCCGCCCGCCTGCTGCTGCCGGAGGACGTGCACGTCCAGGCGCCGCCCAACCTCTCCGACGACCTGGCGCCGCTCCTGGCGGCGGGCATCGACGACTGGGGCGGTGTGTCGCCTGTCACCGCGGACCATGTCAACCCCGAGCGGGCGTGGCCGGCCCTGGACCGCCTGCGCGACGCCACCGAGCGCGCCGGGCACACGCTCGCGCCCCGCCTCACGGTGTACCCCCACGTCGCCCTGGCGCCCGAGCGATGGCTGGACGAGGCCGTGCGCTTCGGGGTCCTGGACGCCTCCGACGCCGAAGGCCTGGCCCGGGAGGACGGCTGGTGCTCGGGCGGCGACGAGCCGCCACCGGCCCTGGTCCTGTCCGACGGAGCGGGCGCGGCCGACGACCGCACACGTTCGGCCACGCTGCGGGCCGCCACGGCGGTGACCGGCGGCCCGGTCGGTGAGGTGCTGGCCGGGGTGGCCATGGGCCAGGAGGTGGACGAGGCGGCGATCGTCACCTTGTTCTCGGCCCGGGGCCCCGAGGTCCGGGCGGTGGCCGAGGTGGCCGACGCGATGCGCCGGGAGGTGGCCGGCACCGAGGTCACCTACGTCCGCAACCGCAACATCAACTACACCAACGTGTGCACGTTCAAGTGCCGGTTCTGCGCCTTCTCCAAGGGCCCGCTGTCCCTCAACCTGCGCGGGGCCCCCTACCTCCTGGAGCTGGACGAGATCACCCAGCGCGTGGCGGAAGCCGAGGAGGATGGCGCCACCGAGGTGTGCCTGCAGGGCGGGATCCACCCCAAGTTCGACGGTGACTACTACATCGAGGTGCTCAAGGCCGTGCGGGCCGGGTCCGAGCGGATCCACATCCACGCCTTCACGGCCCTGGAGGTCACCGAAGGCGCGCGCCGGCTGGACGAGCCGCTGGCGGCGTACCTGGTCCGCCTGCGCGACGCCGGGCTCAAGACGCTGCCCGGGACGGCGGCGGAGATCCTGACAGACGAGGTCCGGGCCGTCCTGTGCCCGGACAAGATCGACACCGAGCAGTGGCTGGAGACCCACCGCACCGCCCACGCCGTGGGGCTGCGCTCCAACGTGACCATCATGTTCGGCGCGGTGGAGCACCCGGTCAGCTGGGCCCGGCACATGGTCCGGACCCGTTCCCTGCAGCGCGAGACGGGCGGGTTCACCGAGTTCGTGCCCCTGCCCTTCGTCCATATGGCCTCCCCCATCTACCTCCAGCGGCGCGCCCGGCGCGGTCCCACCTTCCGGGAGGCGCTGCTCATGCACGCCGTGGGCCGCATCGCCTACCGGGAGGCCATCGACAACGTGCAGGTCTCGTGGGTGAAGATGGGGCCCGAGGGGGCCCGGCAGGTGCTGGCGGCCGGGGCCAACGACCTCGGGGGCACGCTGATGGACGAGAACATCTCCCGGGCAGCCGGTGCCAGCCACGGCCAGCGGATGGGGGTGGAGGAGCTGGAGGAGCTGGTGGCGCCGCTCGGACGCCCGCTGGCCCAGCGCACCACCCTCTACGACCGCCCGGTCGCGGCCGGCGCGTGACGACCCCCCCGGGATCCTCTGGGGGCCCTGGCTCCCCGCCCGGGTCCGTCGCCGGCGACCCCACCCCGCCGCTCTCGTCGGACGGCGTCCTCGAGGGCGTCCCCGGGCCCGACCCCGGCCGGGTGGACGCCGCCTACGCGGACATCCTGGAGGGCCGGGAGCTCTCCCCGGCCCGGCGGGGGCTCATCCGCTCCATGCTGTCCACCGTCTGGGACCTGGCGGCCGGGGACACCGAGGTGGGCGACCTCAAGATCGCCGACGCCGCGCTGGCCGAGATGGCCGAGGCCTACCGGGTGTTCCGCCCCTACCGGTCGGTGCGCAAGCTGACCATGTTCGGCTCGGCCCGCACCCTGCCGGAGGACCCGGTGTACGTGCTTGCCCGGGACCTGGCGGCCCGTCTGGCCGGCGCCGGGTGGATGGTCGTGACCGGAGCGGGGCCCGGGATCATGGCCGCCGGCTCCGAGGGGGCGGGCCGCGACCACTCCTTCGGGGTCAACATCCGCCTCCCCCACGAGGAGGGGGCCAACCCGTTCATCGCCCAGGACCCCAAGCTGGTGGAGATGCGGTACTTCTTCACCCGCAAGCTCATGCTCATCAAGGAGTCCCACGGCTACGCCGTGCTCCCCGGCGGGTTCGGGACCCAGGACGAGTGCTACGAGCTGCTCACCCTGCTCCAGACCGGGAAGGCCGAGCCGGCGCCCATGGTCCTGGTGGAGACCGAAGGGGGCACCTACTGGCACGGCTGGCGCCGGTTCATCGACGAGGAGGCGGTGCGGCCCGGGTACGTCTCCCCGGACGACGTCTCCCTCTTCAAGGTGGCCAACAGCGTGGACGAGGCGGCGGACGAGGTCCTCGGCTTCTACCGCAACTACCACTCGGTCCGGTGGGTGGGCGACCTGCTGGTGGTCCGGCTCCAGGTCCTCCCCTCACCGGGTGAGCTGAAGGAGCTGAACCGGCGGTTCGCCGACGTGGTGGCGTCCGGCAGCATCCGGCCGGCCCAGCCCTTCCCCCCGGAGCGCAGCGGCCACGACCATCTGGACCTGCCCCGCCTGGCCTTCCGGTTCGACAAGTTCCACTTCTCCCGGCTGCGGCTCCTCATCGACGCGCTCAACCAGTGCACCGGGGCCTGAGGGCACTTCCTCAATTTTGACGATGCGCACCACGGCGGGCGGGGCGTAGACCTCTTCGCGAAGAGGTGGTGCGGAGCCACCTGAGGGTGCAGACAACGGATTGATCTGTTGCGCCGGTTGCGCGCGCCCTGACCCGCTCCGCCCAGCAGTCCGGAGGCGGAGAGATCGGTGACACGCCCAGAGACCGGCACGGAATTCGGGGGCACGGATGCCGACGAGGCACAGGCCGCCGGCCAAGTGGTCCTGAAGCGTTGGCAGAGCACCCTCATCGCCGTGGGCAGCGTCGTCCTCGTCTACGGCCTCGCTGCGGGCGTGCTGTTCGGCGGAGGAGCGGTCATTCACACGTTCATGCCCAAGCGGCACGTGGACATCTTCTACGCCTTCCACAGGTGGTGGGTGGTCGGCGTTCTTCTCGGGATCACGGTGCTATTGCTCCTCCCCCCACATCCGTGGGCGAAGCGGGCCATCGCACCGTTGTCCCGCGACCAACCGGTTCGAGCCGGGGGGACCGAGACGATGGCGACCTAGCCGCAGCCGTCTCGCACCAGGCCGGAACCGCTTCGGCCACGTGGGCTGCCGGGCGACCACGTCCGGAAGCTCACGCCACGCAGCACCAGCAGCAGCTCATCGGCAAACAAGGAGGGACCACGGAGTGAAACTTCCGAGCTTCAGAAAGAAGTACGTTGCGGGCGCACTGGCGGCCGGCCTCGTGATGGGGGCAGCGGGCATCGCCGCTGCCTACTTCGGCGTGACAGGTTCGGGGACGGCCACAGCCAAGACCGGGCAAGCCACCAACGTCACGATCAAGCCGGTGGGGGCGGGCTACGACAGCATCCTCTCGCCGAGCAGCCCCGACCCGTACAGCGCCAGCCAGTGCCTCACATGCGGCTACACACTCGGGGAGATCGGCGGCAAGGTCACGCTGACAATTCCACCGGGCGCAACATACCCGCAAACGTTCGCGCAGCTGACCTCCGTGACCGTCCCGCTCGTCAACTTCACACACACGGTGAGCTCGGAGACGGTGACGTTGCATCTCACAACAGGGCCGAACGGCTCCTACACGTTCACGAAGACAGCACCCATCGCACCAGGCACGTCGGCGACACAGGTTGTCACGACAGTCACGTTCACATTTGCGACGCAGGGCGTCTTCGTCAACAAGACGTTCGTCTACGGTGTCTCACTGTCGAATGGCAACGCAGGCGTGAACGTTGCACTCTCCAAAGCACCCGTTGACGTGAGTGTCGGGGAATCGGTCACAAAGCAGCCGTGGACCAAGAAGAGCGGCACTTTCAAGAAGACAACACTGCTTGCGCCCTGGACAACATACATTCCTGCGGCGCGCTTCGGCACCGTCGGCGGGAAGATCGGCGCACTGTTCCCCGGTAACCCTGCCTCGCCCGTGGAGTACGCGGTAACAAACCCGGGCGTGACCGGCGCCCACCTCACAACCGTGTCCGTGGCCCTCGGAACGCTGCCTGGCACGTGTGCGACGCACACAACGTGGTTCCAGGTGTACGGCTCTCCGCACACGGTGGACAGGACGTACCCACCGGGGCTCACGGTTGTGGCGAACCCGGGGATCACAATCGCCATGCTCACACAGCCCGTCACACAGGACGCCTGTGCAGGAATGGAGATTCCCCTCAACTTCAGCGGAGGTCACGCATAGCGAAGCCGGAAGGGCAAGGGCTCGTACTTGCACGGACCCTTGACGGCACTGGAAGTGCGACCGGACCGCGGAGCCAGGTGCTCCGCGGTCCGGTCCGTCCCCCGGCGTTGGCGCCCTTGACGGCGCTGGACGCCGGCCCGCGGAGCTGCCGGCATCCCGCAAACCGGGCAACTGCGAGCGTCCCGCCCAGCCCCGCACAGGGTCCGGGTGCCGCAGGTGCCGGTGCCCGCACGATGTAGCGACCCATGGAGGAACGTGAGCCAGCTGAGAGCGGAGTCCCGGGGGCCGGCTGAGCCCCAGCGACCGGAGACCGCCGGTGCGCGCTGAGCACCGAGGCCGCGTGCGGGCGCTGGTCCGCCGTCCGCGGCTGTTGGTGGGTGCCGTCGTGCTGCTTCTTGCCGTCGGAGGCGCCGCGGTCGTCGGCTCGGTGACGGCCACTCCGGCGGCTCCACGGGTGCTGGCCGTCGCAGCTCGTGCAACGCTCCTCAGGTATCAGGGCCCGAGCGACAATGAACGGGGCGGAGACGACGGCGGCGGCGGGGTGCGCTTCAGCATCGCCGGCAACGCCACAAGGGTCCTCTATCCGGGGACCACAAGCCCCATCGACCTCTCGTTCACGAACAAGTCCGGCACGCCCATCGACCTCGGCTCCGGTGCCGTCGGCATCAGGGTGACCTCACCCAATCCGAGATGCTCCGCGTCGGTGAACTTCAAGGTGGACCGCTCCCTCCTGGCCGCGGTGACCATCCCGCGGCATGCTGAGGACGTGTCGCTCGGGAGCCTCCGGGTCCCACCCGGTGCCTGGCCGGTCATCGAGATGCTGACAACCCACGTCACACAGGACGCCTGCGCTGACCTGACCCTCACGCTCCATTACTCGACGGGCGGGAGCGGCGGCGATGACGGGGGCTGAGGGGGTGGCCGTGGGGTCAGCACCGCGCCGGGGCCCGATGGGGACGACGACGCTCTGGGCAGAGGGGGTGCTCCGCGACCGTGAGCGGGTCCTCGATGCCCGAGGCCAGTCCCCGTCTTCACGGCGTCACAGGAGGGCTGCCCACCGGCGCCCGCCGCGGCGCCTCGGAGCACTCCGGGCCACGCCGATCCTCCTCGTTGCCGCGGCACTCGGCGCCGGCGCTTCGGCGGGCACCGCCTACGCCTACTTCGGCACGACAGGCTCGGGCGCAGGGCAGGCGCACACGGGAACCCTCCTGCCCCTCGTCGTCGAGCACGCCAGCGGAACCGTGGCCACCAAGCTGTTCCCCGGCGGGGCAGGCACACTGGTGCTCGAGGTCACAAACCCCAACGCGTCGGCAGTGACGATCGTCGGCGTCGCTCAGGACGGACTGGTAACCGTGGTGGGCGGCGGACCGGGTTGCACGAGTGGTACGGCCGGTACGCCGGGGACGTCGGACGTGGCGGTGACGGGGAACGTGGTGACGGGCCTTTCCCTACCGGTTGCAAGAGGACCTTCGGTGCACACCACCCTGGTGGTCCCTGATGGCGCCACGATGAGCATGAGCTCCAACACGACATGCCAGGGCGCGTCGTTCCACATCCCGGTGTCCGTGACGGTGCACCTGTGATCGGCTCGCCTCTTCGGGGCAAGATGGGGCGGACCGAGATCCGTGCCCGGCACGCGCGGCGCAGGGCGGGACGCCGTCGGATCGTCCACGTCCTCCTCATCGCAGTCGGGTTCCTCTTTGCTTCCTCGAGTGCAGCGTTCGCATTCTTCTCCATCTCCTCGGCTGGGACATATGGCCTGGGGGTGGCCGGGGCGCTTGCAGCGCCCACGGGGCTGTCCGCGAAGGTTCAGCTCGCATGTCCGCAGGACGTCGGCGACGATCCCTCGAGTGGTGGAGCGCCGAGCGGAGGCACCGCGGGCGGATCCTCCACGGGGTCGCTGCAGAGCAGCGGTGCCCACGATGGCGGCGGCGGATGTGAGACAACATCGGGAACATCCAAGAAGTGCAAGCCTTCGGGCGGTGGTGCTGGAAGTGCCGACGGCAACTGTGGCCGGACACAGGGGCCCTCCAAGCCCGGCTCCGAGCCCAGCATGCAGGCGGGAACCAGCTCGCGGAACGACCGCGGCGGATCGGGTGGCGTGTCCGGCCGGTGCCGGCCTCGTACCTCCCCCTCCAATGGGGAGCTCCAGAAGTCGCCGCACCGCACCGTCGGGACAACGGGGGCACACTCGTTGGACAAAGGGGGCACGGGCAAGAACTGCAAGACAGCCGGCGGGACACCCACACCGTGCACCAGCCAGACCACAGGCACGGCCAAGCCGGGCTCCCACGCCAGCGGCAGCCAGACCACAGGGTGCAAGACAGCCGGCGGGACAGGCGACACCGACCAGCCGGAGGCGACCGTCGTCCTGACGTGGACGCCCCCAACGAACCCACCAGGTACGACCTGGCTCGTGAAGGAGACAGGAGCTGCCTCGGGTTCGGGCTCCTGCTTCACGACAAGCCCGTCGCCCCTGTGCACGGTGACCGGCCTCTCCCCCTCCAGCTCCTATACGTTCGTGCTGACGTACACGCTCGGGAGCTGGTCCGCGACGTCCAATACCGCCAGAGTGGCGGCGACAGTTGCCCCGAAGACGGCGCCCGCCGGCGCCAGCACGGCAGCTCCGCCGCCTGTGCCGATGGTCCCCAGCGTGTCCGGGCTGGCCCCTGCCACCGGCTCCACGGCAGGGGGAACGTCGGTGACGATCACGGGTGAAGCGTTTACGGCCACATCGACGGTCAAGTTCGGCACAGCGGCCGCCACCGGCGTGACCGTCGAGGGGACGACCACGATCGTAGTCACCGTTCCGGCTCACGTTCCGGGCCCGGTTCCGGTCGTGGTCTCTACGGCCGGCGGGTTCCCCACGTCGGTGCCGGCCGGCACCTTCACGTACGCGACACCGCCCACGGTTCCGAACGGCCCGGCTGCCGGCTCTTCTTGACTTCGGTGCGGCGGGGCTCAGTCCCGCGTCATCGCTGAAGTGTCAATCGGGCGGCGAAGCGGCGCCGGTGCTGGCCCGAGTTGTCCGGACCATCCGACCCGCAGTGCCATGGCGACTGCGCTCAGTTGGCTGGAGACGCCCAACTTCGACAGGATGCAGCGCACCTGGCTGCGCACAGTCGCCTCGGCCACCCCGCTGGAGACGGCGATCGCCTTGACCGGGCACCCATCCATGAGCGCCTGCAGCACGGCGGCCTCCCGCTGGGTCAGCCGGCTGAAGGGGGTCATCGCGGCATCAGTGCTGGTCTGCCACTGTCGCCAGACGTCGATGAGCCGGTAGCGGTCCGCCCGAGGCACTGCCTGCTCACCGCGCGCCACCTCTGCCACGGTGCCGAGCAGGCTGTCAAGTGGCTCGGCCTTGGAGATGCACGCCGCAGCACCGCGGCTGTAACACCGACCCGCCACCACGTCGTTCAGCGTGGCCGTGACGATGATGACCGGCACGTGTGCCGCGGTCGCAACGTCGAGGAGGGGTTCCCCGCTCCCGATCGTTCCGAGGTCCCGGTCGACGATGGCGACGTCGGGGCGGATCTCGACCATGCGGGTGGCCACGTCGGCGAGGCTGGTCAGCGCCGGGGTATCCACGCCGAAGTGCCGGTGCCGGAGTGCCATCGCGAGAGACGCGGTGAAGAGGCGGTGGTCGTCCACCAGCATCACCCTCGTCATGTCCTGACCCCCGGGGGCGCTCACGACGACGGCGCCAAGCGGGCCGGCAGAACCGGGGACGACGATGGCACTGCGCTCGCGCCGTCGAGGACCCTGACCGGCGCCGGGAGGGCGACCACCATGCGGCAGCCGGTGCTGGCAGCGGGCGCAAGCGTGATGGTGCCACCCATGGCGGTCACGAGGGTGCGAGCCACGTACAGGCCCAGGCCGTTGCCAGCCGTGCCGGCGCTGTTCAGGCCGCGTCTTGCAGCTTCGAAGACGAGGGAGCGCTCCGGGATCGCGATTCCCGGCCCGCAGTCGTGGATGGAGATCTCCACCATGTCGGCGCGTCGTTCGGCAGTCAGGGTGACGGCCGCTCCTGGAGCATAGAGCCGGGCGTTGGTGAGGAGATTCTGGACGACGCGGCCCAGCGAAGGTGCGTCAGCCACCACCGTGCGGGTGCGCAGCCGGAGGGCAACCGAACCTCCGAGGGAACGTTCCGCGGCAACGATGGGTCCGAGCGTTGCCGCAAGGTCCACCTCGCCGATCTTGAGCTGGCGATCGGGATAGCACATGGCATGCAACCGGGCCAGCTCCGCCGTGATGGCGCTCCCCAGCTCGTGCTCTGTGGGGGGGGCGGCGCCGTTGACGTCGTGTCGCACCGCATCGGCCGCCTGCAGCCCGGCCACCGCGTTGCGGAGGTCATGGAGCCAGTGCTCGAGAGCGTGACGATCGCGGGCGGTCTGGTAGACGGAGGCTGTCAGTGCGAGCTGGAGGCGCCGCTGCGCCCGGTCCTCCCACGCGAGGATCTGCTGGACCCGGTAGATGCTTGTCCCGAGCAGGACCGTGGCGGCCGCGAACACGCACGCGGAGGTCACGACGGCCGATGCCCACCGCCCCGGCGAGATCGCGTTGACGCCGACGCTCGCGGCCAGCAGAGCCGCAGTGCAGAAGGCCCACGGCGGGACTCCGGGGCGCTGGCGACGCGCCGCGCAGAAGGAGAGGACCCCGATCGTCACCCAGATGAGCGCCGACACGCCTCCGAGGCAGGCCGCGGCCGGCCTCCCCGTCAGCCATGGTGGGAGCAACCCGTTGTCCTGCGTGGCGCCGAGGAGTCCCATGCCGGCCAGGCCGGCGCCGAGGGTGACCGCCAGGATCAGGAAGGGGCGCAGGCCGGCGTTCACTTCCTGGTCGGCCAAGCCCTTCCAGATGAGGGATCCGACCAGTGCCGTCCAGAGCAGGCTGCCGGCCGGACGGACTGCGGGCTCGGACGCGAAGCCCCACGCGAAGAGGCCGTCGCACGCGACGATCATCACGCCGAGAACGACCAGCGCCGCGCCGACCCATCCGAAGATGGCTCTTCCGGTCACCTTCCAGGCGACGAGCCGTGATCCGCCGGCCACGGCGTAGCCCAGGCCGGCGGCAACCGCCGCGTAGGTGGCCACGTCGGCCCCGCTCGGATGCCGCGGTACGAGGATCAGAGCGGGGGCCAGGGCGACGACGCTCACGACGGCGGCCAGGCCGAGCACGTGCGGGAGCGAAGGGCACGCGAAGAGCCCTTCGTTGCGCGCTCGACGGTCCGGTCCGCGGTACGGACCGCCCGCCTCCCCCTGGAGGACCACTGTCACCCCCTTCCGACGATGGCCGGATGACGAGGTTCCTGCCGTTTCAGCGAAAATGTACCGAATGCACCGTTTGGCCGCCAGTGGTACTGGCCGCCGCGGGCGGACAGGGGCGCTGGCCAGGGGAAATGCGCAGAGCTCGTGTCGGTCAGCGCTCGGGCGAGACCGCCACCTCCACCACGTCGAGGGTCCCGGCAGCGTGCTCGGCCCGGAGCACCTTCTTGTCGAACTTGCCGACCGACGTCTTCGGCAGCTCGGTCAAGAAGGTCCAGCGCTCCGGGAGCCACCATCGGGCCACGCGTCCGGTGAGGAACTCGACCAGCTCGTCAGCGGTGGGTGCCGTTCCGGGCGCGGGCACCACGGCCACGAGGGGGCGCTCCTGCCACCTGGAGTCCGGCACCGCCACCACCGCGGCCTCGTACACGCTCGGGTGGGCCATGACCTCGTTCTCGAGCTCCACCGAGGAGATCCACTCCCCGCCCGACTTGATGACGTCCTTGGTCCTGTCCGTGATCTGCATGAAGCCCCGGGCGTCGAGCGAGCCGACATCGCCGGTGCGGAGCCAGCCGTCGTGGAACCGGGCCGGGTCGGGGTCCTTGTAGTACGAGCCCGTGACCCAGGGCCCCCTGATCTCGAACTCGCCCACGGATCGCCCGTCGTTGGGCATCGTCTCTCCGTCGGGCGCCATCACCCGCACTTCGCAGCCGGCCACAACCCGCCCCGCCCGCGTGCGGTAGTCCAGCTGTTCCTCCCGGGTGGCCGCCTGCCTGGGCGGCACGGCCATGGCAGCCAGGGGGCTGGTCTCGGTCATGCCCCATCCCTGGGTGAGCGGGATGCCGACACGGGCCTCGAAGGCCTCGATGAGCGCCCGCGGGACGGCGGAACCTCCGGCCGTGACCCCCCGCAAGGAGGACAGGTCGGCGTCCGAGCTCGCGGCGGCCCGGAGCAGGTCGTTCCAGATGGTCGGCACCCCGCAGGACAGGGTCGGCCGCTGCTCGGAGATGATCCGGAGCAGGTGCTCGCCCTGCAGGAACATCTGGGGCATCACGAGGCTGGTCCCGGCGAGGAAGGCGGCATAGGGCGTTCCCCAGGCATTGGCATGGAACATCGGGACGATCGCCAGCAGCTTGTCCTGCTCGGTCATCCCGATCGAAGAGGCCGACGTGACGGCCATGGAGTGCAGGAACGTGGAGCGGTGGCTGTAGACCACGCCCTTGGGGTCCCCGGTGGTGCCGCTCGTGTAGCACATGGCGGCGGCGTCCTTCTCGTCCATCTCCGGCCAGTCGTAGCCCGGCTTCTCGGCGGCCAGCAGCTCCTCGTAGCGGAGCGTGTCACCCAGAGCTGACGCATCCCCGTCACCGCTCACGATGATCGTCTCCACGCTCGGGACCTTGTCGATGACCCGGGCGAGCACCGGGACGAGCGGTGCGTCCACGATCACGACCTTGTCTTGGGCGTGGTCGATGACGTAGGCCAGTTGCTCGGGGAAGAGGCGGATGTTGAGGGTGTGGAGGATGGCACCCATGGACGGGACGGCCAGGTAGGCCTCCAGGTGCGTCTGGTTGTTCCAGCAGAAGGTCCCCACCCGGTCGTCGCGCTGCACGCCCAGCCGTGCGAGGGCGCTCGCCAGCCGCTCGGCCCGCGCGGCCACCGCGGCGAACGTGGCCGTGTGGTAGCCGCCGGCTTCGACGGTGACGACCTCGCTCTCGCCAAAGACGGACTGCCCGTGACGGAGGATCCCGCTGATGAGAAGCGGCCCGTCCTGCATGGTGCTGCGCATGGCGCCCTCCTGTGGTCGATCCCGCTCAGCGTACCCAGCGGGATCGCCCCGGCACCGTGCGTGCGCCCCTCGGTCGGCGGCGCCGGCCGACCGTTCCCTTCCGCACCGTGCCTGCCGAAGGAGCCACCCGTGTCCCTGCGCATCCCGGCCATCCTGATGGGCGCACTGATGGCTGCCATGGGGGCCATGGTGGTGCTGGCCGGCGTCGGCATGGTGGGCATGGCCGGGGCCGGGACAGGGATGCTCACCGCCGCTCAGGTCCCGTCGGGCAAGGCGCGGTCCCAGATCCCGCCCGCCTACTTGCAGGCCTTCCAGGCCGCGGCCTCCACCTGCCCGGGGCTCTCGTGGACCGTGCTCGCCGGGATAGGCCGCGTCGAGACGGACTTCGGCGCCGACAACCGGATCTCCTCCGCCGGGGCCGAGGGGCCGATGCAGTTCATGCCGTCCACCTTCGTGGCCTATGCGCGGCCGGTCCCACCGGGCGGGGCCACACCGCCCAGCCCGTTCGACTTGGTGGACGCCGTCTACGCCGCGGCCCGGCTCCTCTGCGCCGACGGAGCCCTGGGCGGCGCCGACGTGTCCGGTGCCGTGTACGCCTACAACCACACAGCCGGCTACGTCCACAGCGTGCTGGCCTACGCGTCCGAGTACGCCACAGCGAGCGTCCCAGCCCCGGCCGCCTCTGCCTCGGATGTCGCAGCGGTGGCCATCACCTACGCCTTGGCACAGCTCGGCACCCCGTACCGGTGGGGTGGGGAGACGCCGGGCGGGGGCGTCGACTGCTCCGGGCTCACGCAGGCGGCATACGCGGCGGCGGGTGTGCGCATCCCGCGCACGTCCACAGCGCAGTGGACGACACTCCCCCACGTCCCGCTGGCCGACATCGCTCCGGGCGACCTGCTGTTCTTCCAGCCCGGGGAGTTCCAGCCCGGGCTGCCGGGCCACGTCGGCATCTACCTCGGCAACGGCCAGATGGTCGATGCGCCGCACACCGGTGCCACGGTGCGGATCGAAGTCCTCTCGAGATGGCCCGCCCCCATGGGTGCGGCCCGTCCCGCCGGCTAGCCCAGCGCGGCGTGTCCGCCGGTTCGCCGGGGCCGCCTCAACCGGGCTCGGCTCAGATGGGGGCGGCTCAGATGGGGCCGGCGGGGACCGTCACGGAGCGCATGGCGGCCAGGTGGTCCAACATCGCCCGGTGATGGTCGCCCAGCGAGCCCCGGAGGGCCTGCTCGTCCTCGCGCGCCAAGGCGTCACGGACGGCGAGGTGGAGGGCCCGGTGCTCGCTTGCATGCTCGGACCCGAGCCACTCGGGTGCGTCATCGGTGCGCACCCACTGGTCGTACTCGAGCTCCAAGATGGCCGTGTGGACGCTCTCGTACAGCGTGGACAGGTACGGGTTGGACGCCCCCGCAACCAGTCGGGCGTGGAAGTTCGTGTCGGCGGCCACCAACGACGCGGCGCCCGCCGTCTCCTGGCCCAACTGGGCCAGCGTCTCGTCAAGGCCCTCGATGACGGCCCCACGCGCCGGGCCGGCCATGGCCTCCACCGCGCCCAGCGTCTCCAGCCACAGGCGGAGCTGGCACAGCTGGTCCAGGGAGCCGTGGCGGAGGTCGACCATCACGTTGAGCGACGCGGACACCATCGAGCCCGGGTCCCGCAGGACGTAGGCACCCGACCCGGGCCGGATCTCCACCAGGCCCATCAGGGCCAAGGAGCGCAGGGCCTGGGCGACCACGGCGCGGCTGGATCCGACACGCTCGGCCAGCTTGCGCTCGGCGGGCAGGCGGGCCCCCGCCTGGAGGCCCTCGTCAACGATCAGGCGGCGGATCTGGTCCACGATGCCGTCGGCCAGGCGCTGCCGGCCCAACGGGCGGAAGGCGCCCACGTCCACGGCGGAGTGCTGGTGGGGACTCGCCTCCGCCCCCTCCGCGTGGTCCATGGCTCGGCTCCCTTGTGCCGCTCTCGAAACCCTTGACACGCCATCTTACAACGCCTATGAAGTGGCCAGGTGGCTCAGCCACTTTTCCGGATCGACAACCCATCGCCTGCCCACTCACGCAAGGGTGACCGTGCCAACGCAACGTCCCGCCGTCCTAGAGGGTGCATGCCGCCCGGCGCCGCCCGAGCTCGCCGGCTCCGGGCCGCTGCCGGCCACTGCGGACCTGGCCGCCCTGGCCGCCACCGCCCGGCGCATCCGCCGCCACGCGGTGGGCATGGTGGCGATCGCCGGCATGGGCTACCTGGGTCAGGCCACCTCGTCGGCCGAGCTCTTCGCCGTCCTGTACCGGGCCGTCCTCCGGCATGGCCGGGACCGGTTCGTCCTTTCCCCCGGCCACTACGCCATCACCCATTACGCCGCCGCGGTGGAGGCCGGACTCCTCGCGCAAGGCGCGCTGGCCACCTACGGCGTGGACGGGACCTGGCTGGAGAGCATCTCGACCGAGCGGACGCCGCTCGTCTCCGCCACCTGCGGCGCCCTGGGCCAGGGCCTCTCGGTTGGGGTCGGCCTGGCTCTGGCCGCGGCACTGGCCGGCGAGGACCGCCGCACCTTCGTCTTTGCCAGCGATGGGGAGATGGAGGAGGGCCAGACGTGGGAGGCGGCCATGTTCGCCGCCCACCACGGGTTGGGCGGCCTCGTGCTGCTCCTGGACTGCAACGGCTCGCAGGTGGACGGGCCCATCGGCACCGTGACCACGATCGAGCCCGTTTCCGCCAAGTGGCGCTCCTTCGGCTGGGACGTCCACGGGGTGGACGGACACAACGTGGGCGCGATCCTCGCCGCCCTGGAGGCGGCCACCGCCTCGGTCCGCCCGTCCGTGCTCGTTGCCCGCACCGTCATGCTGGAGGGGCTCGGGTCCGTCGGGGACGACCGGGACGCCCACTTCGTCACCTTCGGCCCGGGCGACGTGGAGCGTGCCCTGGCCGACACCGCTCCGGCTGCGTCGGCTGCTCCCGCTCCGGCGGCTGCGTCGGCTGCGGCGGTCGCAGCGGGGGCCGCGTCGTGAGCGGCGTGGATCTCCTTCCCTTCCCGTGGACCACGACCACCAAGCCCTACGGGTCCGCGTTGCTGGAGCTGGCTCGCGCCCGGCCGGACGTGCTCGCCCTGGGAGCGGACCTCACCCGCCAGACGGAGACGGACCTCATCCGCGACGAGCTCCCCCAGCAGTTCGTGAACGTGGGGATGGCAGAGCAGAACCTGATGGGGATCGCGTCGGGGCTGGCCCGGACGGGCCGCTGCGTCTTCGTGCACACCTTCGGCGTGTTCGCCACCCGCAGGCCGTTCGAGCAGGTGGCCATGCAGGTCGCCTATCCGGGGCTGGACGTGAAGATCGTGGGGTTCATGCCCGGGCTCTCGAGCCCGGGAGGACCGAGCCACCAGGCGGTGGACGACGTGGCCCTCATGCGTGCCCTGCCCAACATGACCGTGATGGACGTTGCCGACGCCACCGAGGTGCGCCAGGCGGTCGCCCTCATCGCCGAGCGGGAGGGCCCCTGCTCCCTGCGGCTCAAGCGGGGTGAGGTGCCCGTGCTCTTCGGCAGCGAGCACCGGTTGGCCGTCCCCGACGCCCAGTGGATCCTGGAGCCGGGGAACGTCGCCGTCATCGCCTCGGGCATGCTGGTGGCCACGGCCGTCCGCGCCGCGCACGTCTGCGACGAGGCGGGGCTGCCGGTCTCGGTGCTCAACGTCCCGACCCTCAAGCCCATCGACCGGGAGGCCGTGCTCGAGGCGGCCCGGAGGTCGAGCGCCATCGTGACGGCCGAGAACCACTCGGTGGTGGGCGGGCTGGGCTCCGCGGTGGCCGAGGTCCTGGCAGAAGCGGGCGCGGCCACTCCGCTGCGGCGCGTCGGCGTCCAGGACACGTACGCCCAGGCATCCTCCGCCCCGTGGCTGTTCCGGGAGCACGGGCTCGATGTCAACGCCGTGGCCCAGGCAGCCTGGACCGCGGCCGGTCAGCCGGGACAGGCCCCCACGGCGGCAGACGTGGCGGTGGAACCCGGCCGCTACGCGCCGGTGTGAGGAACCGGGCGCAGCGGCCCCGCAGTGACAGCCGGGGCGCAGCGGCCCCGCAGTGACAAGGAGAGAGACAACCATGGCAGGGACCCATCCCACCCCCGACCGATCCCCCGGCAACGCGCCTGCGCCCCGCCCCTCGCCGCAGTCCATCGCCGCGGCGGTGGCGGCCGCCGACCGGGCCGTCGGGCCGCCCCGCACGGTGTCGGGTGCGGTCGCGTCGCCAGGAGCTGTCGCCCAGGTCGACTGGGAGCACCGGGCCGACATGGGCCGCCTGCGCGTCGAGCGGCTGGCACGGGTGACCGCGGCCCTGGAGGCGAGCGAGCTGGGTTCACTGCTGCTGTTCGACATGAACAACATCCGCTACACGACGGGGACCCACATCGGGAACTGGGCCCGGGACAAGCTGTTCCGCTGCGCGCTTGTCCAGCGGGGCCGTGACCCGATCCTTTGGACGATCGGCTCGTCCGCCCGTCAGCACCGGGTCCACGCGGACTGGTTCGAAGAGGAGTCCTGGCGTGCGGGCCTGTCCAGCTGGCGCGGATCGATCCCGGTGGAGGTGGGGGTGGAGGCCGGCAACGCCCGGCGCATCGCCGGGATACTGCGCGAGAGCGGCCTGGCCGGCGAGCCGGTAGGGGTGGACGTGGTCGAGATGCCTGTGCTGCGGGCCCTCGAGGCCGAGGGCCTGGACCTGGTGGACGGCCAGGGACTCATGCAGCAGGTGCGGGCCATCAAGATGACCGACGAGATCGCCCTCCTGGAGCACGCGGCCGGGCTGGTGGACGGCGCCTACGACGAGCTGTACCGGTTCCTCCGGCCGGGCGTGCGGGAGAACGAGTGCGTCGCCCTGGTCAACCGCTACCTCTACGAGCACGGCAGCGAGGAGGTGGAGGCGGTCAACGCCATCTCCGGGGAGCGCTGCGCGCCGCACCCCCACGTCTTCTCGGACCGGCTCATCCGCCCGGACGACACGGCGTACTTCGACATCATCCACGCCTTCAACGGCTACCGCACCTGCTACTACCGCACGTTCAACGTCGGCAGCTCTTCCCCCGCACAGCGCGAGGCCTACCGTCGGGCGCGGGAGTTCATGGACGTGGCCATCGAGCGCATCCGGCCGGGCGCCACGAGCGACGACATCGTGGCCGCCTTCCCGTCCGCGCAGGAGTTCGGCTTCGCCGACGAGGAGGAGGCCTTCGGCCTCCAGTACTGCCACGGCATCGGGCTCAGCAACTGGGAGCCCCCGCTCATGAGCCGCTTCCACTCCTTCGAGCACCCGGTTGCGCTCCGCACCGGCATGGTCTTCGCCCTGGAGACCTACTGGCCCACCGAGGACGGCAGCGCGGCCGCCCGGATCGAGGAGGAGGTGGTGGTGACCGACACGGGGTGCCGGGTGATCACCCGCTTCCCGGCCGGCGAGCTGCTGGTGGCCGGGACGCGCTACTGGACCGGGTTCGGCCCGCTCGTCCAGGTGTAGCGCTACCAGTTCCCGCTGTTGCCCGTCACCCCGGCCGGGCAGGCCCGAGGGTCCCACGGCGTGAGCCCGGGATTGCTGGCCGAGGGCGCCTGGAAGCCGTTGTTGAGGGCGTTCTGGTTCCCTGTTGCCACCGTGGTGGAGGTGGTGGTCGATGCTGTGCCGGCAGCGGCTGTAGCGGCAGCTGCTGTAGCGGTGGCCGCGGCCCCGGTGGTCGCGGTGCTGGCCGGGACGGTGCCGCCCGCGGCGGCGGTGGCGTCCACCGAGAAGCTGGTGCCGGTGGTGACCGTCACCTGCGCCCCGGACGTGGTCGGTCCCAAGTCCAGGATCACCGCCCCCGACAGCGAGTCGGCCACCGCCTGGGCCGCTGCCTCGTCGGCCGGCGTCTGCTGGGCGTAGGTCACGAGCGT
The DNA here is from genome assembly GCA_027306755.1 of Acidimicrobiaceae bacterium. GTDB lineage: Bacteria > Actinomycetota > Acidimicrobiia > Acidimicrobiales > RAAP-2 > JAJYVT01. The sequence goes on from DAHUZE010000085.1 coordinate 24,484, forward strand.
CTCGGACTGCTGGGCTACCGGTGTCGTCGACCCGCCCGCCACCACGTGGAAGCCCAGGCGCCCCAGGCCGGCGGACGCCGCTGTTGCGGTGGACGGTGTGCCGGTCCCGTCCACGACCGAGACGGTGACTGTGCTCGGTGCGGGCAGCGGGGCGCCGGTCATGGTGTTGGTGCCCGCCTGCACGCCGAGGAACCGGTCCACCACGTTGTGGTCCAGCGGCTCGGTCGGGAACTCGATATAGCCGAAGTCTCCCCCCTGGTAGATGTATGTGCCGAACGTGCCCACCATCACCGGCAGGGTGAGCTGCGGCGCCTTGTTGATGTTGATCGAGTGGTACGTGAGCGCCAGGTCGGCCAGGTCCGTCAGGCTGAAGCCGCTGTCCACGGTCAGGTCCGGCAGCACGGTCCGCAGGAGGTTGAAGTCGGTGCCGGGGCTGCCCAGCCCCCGCTGGGCGACGGTGGACGCCAGCACCCGGAGGAACTCGTGGTCACGGACGATGCGCGACAGGTCGCTCTGCGGTGTCTGCGGCCATGTGTAGGGATACGTGGTGGGCTGGCCTGTGACCCAGTACTGCAGGTGGCGGGCCCGGACCACCTGGAGCGCCTGCACGCCGGTCAGGTGGTGGCATCCCGGTGTGAGCACCCGGAGCCCGGAGTAGCGGTCGAACAGCCGGTCGGGGAAATCCATTGTGATGCCCCCGAGGGCTGTGACCACGGCGGCGAACGTGTCGAAGTTGAGCTCCACGTAGTGCTGGATGGGGATTCCGAAGTCCTCTTCGATCACCGCCACCAGCTGGCTCGGGCCCTGGGCCAGCGCGGCGTCGATCTTGTAGGCCCCTGTGGACCGCGCGTTGGGCACGAAGAGGTCCCGGGGCAGGGAGAGCACGGACACGGTCTTGGTGTTGGGGTTGAGATGCAGGATCATCACCACGTCGCTGTTGACGCCGGTGACGCCCTGTGTGCACAGCCCGTAGGCGGCTGTCTGGTGGGCGAGCCCGCACCGGGTGGTCGAGCCGACCATGAGGATGTTCTCGGTCCCCGCGGCCGGTCCGGACTTCTGGCCCTGCGACAGCCCCTTCACGACGATCCGGTGCACCTTGTGGTTGAGGTACCACACGTAGCCGGCCCCGCCGGCCGCGGCCAGGACGATGACCGCCAGCAGCGCCACCAGGGTCCGCTTCAGCCAGCGGTGCTTGCCGCGCCTCTTCCCCGAACCCGGCGCGGCGGCCCCCGCTCCCCCGGACGTCCGCCGTGGCCGGGCGTGGCGCGGCCTGCGCGACGCCTTGGCGTTCGGTCCGCCGGGCCCGCCCTCCTCGTTCGGCTCCGAGCCCGTCATCAGGGCGACAGCGTAGGCGAGCGGGCGTTGCAGCCGGGAGCAGCGCTCTCCCCGTCCGGCCGCCGGAGCGCCCGTTGCCGGGGCCGCTACCGGAGCGCCAGCTGGCCCGGCCCGATCGGGGCCGGCAGGGCGCTGTCGCCCATCAGCCACCGGTCGACCGCGGCGGCGGCCGACCGCCCCTCGGCGATGGCCCAGACGATGAGGCTCTGGCCCCGGGCCATGTCGCCGCAGGCGAACACCCCCGGCGCCGAGGTCTGCCAGTTGGCGTCCACCGCAACCCCGCCGCGCCCGTCGAGGGCCAGGTCCAGCTCGGCCACCAGGCCGTGGCGCTCGGGTCCGGAGAACCCCATGGCCAGAAGCACCAGGTCGCACGCCAGCTCGAACTCGGTCCCGTCCACGGGCGTGAAGGTGGGACGCCCGCTTTGGGTGCCGACGGCCACCTGGTGGCCCCGAAGCGCCCGCACCCCTCCGGCGCCGTCGTCCACCAGCTCGGTGGCCGTCACCGAGTAGAGCCGGCGGCCGCCCTCCTCGTGCGCCGAGGAGGTCCGCAGGATGACCGGCCAGATCGGCCAGGGGTGCTCGGCCGAGCGGCTGGACGGCGGCTCGGGCAGGATCTCCAGCTGGTGCACGGAGGCCGCACCCTGCCGGTGGGCCGTCCCCAGGCAGTCCGCGCCGGTGTCCCCCCCGCCGATGATGACGACGTGCCTTCCGGCGGCGTCGACGGTCGGCGCCGCCAGCGTGCCTTCCTGCACCTGGTTGGCCGGCTTGAGGTACTCGAGCGCCACGTGGACACCGGCCAGCGACCTCCCGGGCACGTCGAGGTCACGGGGCTCGGTCGCCCCGCACGCCAGGACCACGGCGTCGTGGCGCTCTTGGAGAGCCCGCGCGGCCAGCACGGCCACCTCGGGGGCGCTGGCGCCGGCCGAGGGCCCGCCGGAGAGCACCGATCTCTCCCCCACCGAGGTGGCGCACGCGAACAGGACCCCCTCGGCCCGGAGCTGGGCCAGGCGGCGGTCCAGCACCCGCTTCTCCATCTTGAACTCGGGGATCCCGTAGCGCAGCAGCCCACCTGGCCGCTCGGCCCGCTCGTACACGGTGACCGTGTGGCCGGCCCGGGCCAGCTGCTGTGCGCAGGCGAGCCCGGCCGGACCGGACCCCACCACTGCCACCGACCTCCCGGTGCGCTCCGGCGCGGCCAGGGGCGTGACCCACCCCTCCTCAAAGGCGCGCTCCGCGATCTCGTACTCGACGCGCTCGATGGTGACCGGGTCTGTGTTGATGCCCAGCACGCAGGACGCCTCGCACGGCGCCGGGCACAGGCGCCCGGTCATCTCGGGGAAGTTGTTCGTGGCGTGCAGCCGCTCGATGGCCGACGACCAGTCGTCGCGGTAGACGAGGTCGTTCCACTCGGGGATCAGGTTTCCCAGTGGGCAGCCGTCGTGGCAGAACGGGATGCCGCAGTCCATGCAGCGCGCCCCCTGGTCCCGGGCTGTCTCTTCTGGGAACGCCTCGTAGACCTCGCGCCAGTCCCGCAGGCGGACCGGGATCGGCCTGCGGCGGGGCAGCTCGCGCCCGTGCTCGAGGAAGCCGGTGGGCTTACCCACGGGCCGCCGCCATCACTGCCTCGTCCACCGAGCGGCCCTCCTCCAGGGCCCGCCTCGTCACCTCCAGGACCCGGCGGTAGTCCCGGGGCATGATCTTGACCACGTCCGGCACCGTCGCCGGCCAGCGGTCGAGCAGCCGCGCCGCCAGCGGCGAGCCGGTCTCCTCGCGGTGCCGGCGCACCACGCCGTGCAGCCACTCCTCGTCGTCGGGGTCGAGCGGCTCGGCGTCCACCATGCCCGCGTTGTACCGGCGCAGGAACGTGCGGTCGGGGTCGAGCACGAACGCCGTGCCGCCCGACATGCCGGCGCCAAAGTTGCGGCCCGTCGGTCCGAGGACCACCACCCGGCCGCCGGTCATGTACTCGCACCCGTGGTCGCCCACGCCCTCCACCACGGCCAGGGCGCCCGAGTTCCGCACGCAGAACCGCTCGCCCACCTGCCCGGAGATGAAGGCCTCGCCCGCGGTGGCGCCGTAGAGGATGACGTTGCCGGCGATGATCTGCTCCTCGGGGGCGAACGGGGCGTCCGGGGGGGGCCGGAGGACCAGCCGGCCCCCCGAGAGCCCCTTGCCCACGTGGTCGTTGGCGTCGCCGATCAGCCGCAGGGTGATGCCGCGGGGCAGGAAGGCGCCAAAGCTCTGGCCGGCCGAGCCGCGGAACGTGAGCGTGATGGTGCCGTCGGGCAGGCCGGCCGCTCCCCGGCGTCGGGTGACCGCCGACCCGAGCAGGGTGCCCACCGTGCGGTCGCTGTTGGCGATGGGCAGCTCCATCGCCACGGGCGCCCCGTCCTCGATGGCCGGCAGGCAGGCGTCCAGGAACTGGTGGTCCAGGGCCAGCTCCAAGCTGTGGTCCTGGGCGCGCACGCATCGGGGCGCCGTGTCGAAGGCGGCGCCGGGCACGGCCAGCACGGGCTCCAGGTCCAGCCCCTGCACCTTCCAGTGGCCGACCGCGTCGGCGGTGTCCAGCAGGTCTACCCGCCCGATGGCCTCCTCCAGCGAGCGCAGCCCGAGGGCGGCCAGGTGCTCGCGCACCTCCTCGGCGATGTACTCGAAGAAGGTGGTGACGAACTCCGGCCGGCCGTTGAAGCGGGCTCGCAGGGCGGGGTTCTGCGTGGCGATGCCCACCGGGCAGGTGTCCAGGTGGCAGACGCGCATCATGATGCACCCGGACACCACGAGCGGCGCGCTGGCGAAGCCGTACTCCTCGGCCCCGAGCAGCGCGGCGATCACCACGTCGCGCCCGGTCTTCATCTGGCCGTCCACCTGGACCACGATCCGGTCTCGCAGGCCGTTGGCCATCAGCGTCTGCTGGGTCTCCGCCAGCCCGAGCTCCCAGGGGATGCCGGCGTGCTTCAGGGAGGTCAGCGGGGCGGCGCCGGTGCCGCCGTCGTGGCCGGAGATCAGCACCACGTCGGCATGGGCCTTGGCGACACCGGCCGCCACCGTGCCCACGCCCACCTCGGCCACGAGCTTCACGTGGACCCGGGCCCCGTGGTTGGCCGACTTGAGGTCGTGGATGAGCTGGGCGATGTCCTCGATGGAGTAGATGTCGTGGTGGGGCGGCGGCGAGATGAGGCCCACGCCCGGGGTCGAGTGCCGGGTGCGGGCGATCCAGGGGTACACCTTGTGGCCCGGGAGCTGGCCCCCCTCGCCGGGCTTGGCCCCCTGGGCGATCTTGATCTGGATGTCGTCGGCGTTGACCAGGTACTCGCTGGTGACCCCGAAGCGGCCGGACGCCACCTGCTTGATGGCGCTGCGGCGGAGGTCCCCGTTGTCATCCGGCGTGAAACGGGCGGGGTCCTCTCCCCCCTCGCCGGTGTTGGACCGCCCCCCGATGCGGTTCATGGCGATGGCGAGGGTCTCGTGCGCCTCGGCGGAGATCGAGCCGTAGGACATGGCCCCGGTGGAGAACCGGGCCAGGACGGCGGCCGCCGGCTCCACCTCCTCGATGGGGACGGGCCGGTCGGCCGTCCGCAAGCGCAATAGGCCCCGGATGGTGGCCAGGCGCTCGGACTGGTCGTCGACGGCGGCCGTGTACTCCTTGAAGACGTCGTAGCGCTTGCTCCGGGTTGCGTGCTGCAGCTTGAAGACGGTCCGGGGATCGAAGAGGTGGCGCTCGCCTTCGCGCCGCCACTGGTACTCCCCGCCCACCTCGAGCTCCCGGTGGGCCCGCGAGGCCGGGCGCTCCAGGTAGGCGCGCTCGTGCCGGGTGGCCACCTCGGCGGCCAGCACGTCCAGCCCCACGCCACCGATCCGGCTCGAGGTGCCGGTGAAGTACTCGTCCACCACCGAGGCGTCCAGGCCGACCGCCTCGAACACCTGGGCCCCGGTGTAGGAGGCCACCGTGGAGATGCCCATCTTGGACATCACCTTGAGGATCCCCTTGCAGGCGGCCTTCAGGTAGTGGCGCCGGGCCTGGCGCGGGGAGACGCCCTCGAGCTGGCCGCCGGCGATCATGTCGTCGATCGTGTCCAGGGCCAGGTACGGGTTGACCGCCGCGGCGCCGAACCCCACCAGCAGAGCCATGTGGTGGACCTCGCGGGCGTCGCCCGACTCCACGACGAGCCCCACCTTGGTACGCGACCGCTCGCGCACGAGGTGGTGGTGCACGGCCGCGGTGGCCAGCAGCGAGGGGATCGGCGCCAGCTCCACGGTGGCGTTGCGGTCGGAGAGCACGATGATGTTGGCGCCCTCGGCAATCGCCTCGGACACCCGGCGCCGCACTCCGTCGAGCGCCCAGGCCAGCGCGTCGCCCCCCGCCGCGGTGGGCCGCCCGGCGCGCCCGGCCCGGCTCACCGGGAACAGGGCGTCCACGGCGAAGGCCCTGAACCCGGGGGTCTCCCCGTGCTCGTTGACGTACATCAGCTTTGCCAGGTCGTCCCGATCGATGACCGGCTGGGGCACCAGGATCTGGCGCCCCTCTCCCGGCCGGGCGTCGAGCAGGTTCCCCTGTGGCCCGATGGTGGCGGCCAGGGAGGTGACGAGCTCCTCGCGGATGGCGTCCAGCGGCGGGTTCGTCACCTGGGCGAACAGCTGGGTGAAGTAGTCGTAGAGCAGCCGTGAGCGCTCGGACAGCACGGCGATCGCCGTGTCCGAGCCCATGGAGCCGATCGGCTCCTCGCCCGTACGGGCCATGGGCGCAAGGACGGTGCGGAGCTCCTCGGTCGTGTAGCCGAAGAGCCGCTGGTGGGTCACGACGCTGGCGTGCTGGGGAGTGAGCATCCGCCGGGGCGGGAGGTCGTCCAGGTGGACCTGGTCCTCGTCGAGGTAGCTGGCGTACGGGTGCTCGGCGGCCAGGGCCGCCTTGATCTCGTCGTCGTCCACGATGCGGCCTTGAGCCGTGTCCACCAGGAACATCCGGCCGGGTTGGAGGCGCCCCTTGCGCACCACGGTGCCGGGGTCCAGGTCGAGCACGCCCACCTCGCTGGCCAGCACGACCAGCCCGTCGTCGGTCACCCAGTATCGGGCGGGCCGCAGCCCGTTGCGGTCCAGGACGGCGCCGGCGACCGTGCCGTCGGTGAACACCACGGCGGCGGGACCGTCCCACGGCTCCATGCGGGCGGCGTGGAAGGCGTAGAAGGCCCGGCGCGCGGGGTCCATGCCCTCGTGGTTCTCCCACGCCTCGGGGATCATCATGAGCACGGCGTGGGCCAGGGGCCGGCCGCCCAGGTGGAGGAGCTCGAGCACCTCGTCGAAGGAAGCGGAGTCGCTGGCGCCCGGGGTGCAGACGGGGAAGATCCTCTCCAGGTCCCCGCAGATGAGCGGGGTCTCGAGCAGCGCCTCGCGGGCCCGCATCCAGTTGCGGTTCCCCGCCAGGGTGTTGATCTCCCCGTTGTGGGCCAGGTACCGGTAGGGATGGGCCAGCGGCCAGCTGGGAAACGTGTTGGTGGAGAACCGGGAGTGGACCACGGCCAGCGCGCTCTCGAAGGTCCCGTCAGACAGGTCCGGGTAGAAGGCCCGGAGCTGGTGCGAGGTCAGCATCCCCTTGTAGACGAGGGTGCGGGCGGACAGTGACGGCAGGTACACCGAGTCCACGGCGTGCTCCACCCGCTTGCGCACCACGTAGGCGACCCGGTCCAGCGCCAGGGGATCCGGCGCCCCGGTGCCAGGGGACGGGTCGGCGGGAGCCAGCACCACCTGCTCGATGCGCGGTGCGGCCCTTCGGGCTGCACCGCCGAGCCCGGATGCCTCCACCGGCACGGGGCGCCACCAGCAGGTGGCCAGGCCCTCCTCGGCGGCCAGGGCTTCGATCTGCGCCCGGGCCTTGGCCGCGGTCTCGGCGTCGGTGGGCAGGAAGACCGAGCCGCAGGCGTACCCGCCCGCCGGCGGCAGCTCCACCCCGGCCGCCTCGGCCTGGGCGGCCAGGAAGCGGTGCGGGACCTGGACGAGGATGCCCGAGCCGTCGCCCGTGTCCACCTCGGCGCCCGATGCGCCGCGGTGGGCCAGCCGCTCGAGCACGGTGAGCCCCTGGCCGACGATCCGGTGGGACGGGCGTCCGGCGAGGTCGGCCACCATGCCCACCCCGCAGGCGTCGTGCTCGAACCGGGGGTCGTAGAGTCCGGCGGTCCCGGCGGGCGCGGCGGGCGCGGCGCTCCCGGCGGGCGCGGCGGTCACAGGGCCGGGGGCGCCCCGACAGGCGCCGTCGTCCACGGGAACTGCACTGGTGTCGTCCCTTCCAGGCTCGTGGCCCATGCGCCAGCACGGGCACCGGACCGAGGTGGTCACGCAAGGGACGACGCTGGCCCCGGCGCAGTCCGGCCATGGTACTGCCTCGGTGGGCGCTCCGGCGCGTGCGGCGTTCGGCGTGAGGCGTGCGGCGTGAGGCGTGCGGCGTGACCGGGGCGGAGCGGCTGGGCGATCCGGCCCAGGTGGGCCGTAACATGCGGGGTGATGGCGCGGAACGCCGACGTGGTGATCGTGGGTGGCGGCGTGATCGGACTCTCCGCTGCGTGGGAGGCGGCGGAACGAGGGTTCTCCGCGTGCGTCGTGGACCCCGAGCCCGGGCACGGCGCATCCTGGGTCGCTGCCGGCATGCTCGCCCCGGTGACCGAGGCCGGCTTCGGGGAGGAGTCGCTCACCCGGCTCTCGCTCGAGGCCAGCCGGCGCTGGCCTGCGTTCGCCGAGCGCGTGGCCGTCGCCGGGGGCGAGGATCCGGGGTTCCAGGCGTGCGGCACGGTGATGGTCGCGGCCGACGCGTCGGACCGGGCGGCGATCGACCACCTCCTCGGCTACCAGCAGCACCTGGGCCTGGAAGCCACCCGCCTGTCGGCCAGCGAGTGCCGCGACCTGGTTCCCGGCCTCTCGCCCGGGTTGCGCGGCGGCGCGCTGATGCCCGGCGACCACCAGGTCGACAACCGCAGGCTGGTGACCGCCCTGCTGGCCGCCTGTGCGGCCGGAGGCGTGCGCCTGGTCGCCCAGCGGGCGGGTGCGGTCTCCCTCCACGGCGGTGCGGTGTCGGGTGTGGTCCTCGCCGACGGATCGACGCTTTGCGCCCCCGTCGTGCTGGTGGCCGCCGGTGCGGAGACCGGGCGGTTGGGCGGCCTGCCCGACGGCGTCCTCCCGCCGGTCCGCCCGGTCAAGGGCCACGTCGTCCGGCTCCAGGGTCCCACCGGCGCTCCCCTGCTCGATCGGACGCTGCGCGGGCTGGTCCACGGCCGCCCCTGCTATCTGGTGCCCCGCCGGGACGGTGGGCTGGTGGTGGGGGCGACCTCCGAGGAGCGGGGATTCGACCGCACCGTCCAGGCCGGGGCCGTCCACACCCTGCTGGACGACGCACGGACGCTCCTGCCGGGAGTCGACGAGCTCGAGCTCGTCGAGTGCATCGCCGGCCTGCGGCCCGGGTCGCCGGACAACCGGCCGTGGGTGGGGCCCGCGTCGGTGCCGGGACTGGTCATCGCCACCGGCCACTACCGCAACGGCATCCTCCTGGCTCCGCTCACCGCTGAGGCCGTGGCGATCTACCTCACGTCGGGGTCCGTGCCGGCCCCTCTGGACGCCTTCCCGCCGGGTCGGGCGCTCGAGGCCGGTGACGCGCTGTCCACGGCACGCCGGCCGGCGGAGGTCTCCGGGTGAGGGACCGCCCGGGAGAGGCCCCCCGCACAGAGGGGCTGGCCGCATCCATCCCGGTCGTCGTGAACGGCGCCGTGCGGCAGGTGCCCCCCGGCACCTCGGTGGCCGACGTGGTGGCCGCGCTCGTGCCCGACCCCCGGGGCCTGGCCGTGGCAGTCGACCGCGAGGTCGTCCCGCGCAGCCGCTGGGGCGACGCCAGGCTGGCCGCCGGCGCGTCCATCGAGATCGTCGCCGCCTCCGCCGGCGGATGACCGAGTCCGGCGCCGAGGGCGCCCACGCCGTTCATGGCGCTCCGGCGCGAGAATCCGCCCCGGTGAGCGGCAGGGGCAAGACGGCGTTCGTGCTCGCCGGAGGCGGGGCCAAGGGGGCGTTCGAGGCCGGCGCCGTCTCCTACTTGGTGGAGGAGGAGGGGGTCGTCCCCGACGTCATCACCGCCGCCTCAGCCGGCGCGCTGTGCGCCGCCGTCCTGGCCCAGGCCCGGACGCGGGACGAGATGGTCGTCCGGTCACGCCAGCTCCACGAGGACCTGCTGGCCATGACACGCTCGGACGTCCTGTTCGGTAAGCAGCCCTGGGTGGCGGCGCTCGAGGGCACCCTGTTCGGGCGGGCCATCGACCACTGGGTGGTCGAGCGCACGCGGCCACCGGTCCCCGGCTCGGCCGAGATCGGGCCCCAGGCGGAGTCCGAGGTGTCAGTCGAGGTGCCAGCCGAGGTGCCACGCGCCCGTCGCACGCTGCGATTGGCCGCCCAGGTCGCGCGGGCCCTGCCGAGCCTGGGCAGGGCGGGGCGCCGCATGCGCGGCCGCACCGGTTCGGTGCTCACCCTGGATCCGATGGCCGAGCGCCTCCGTCACGGCGGCGGCGGCGTGGCCCCCATCGACCCGGCGCTGGTGGCGCGACCGGGGCTGGAGCTGCGCCTGGCGGTGGTGGCTCTGAGCGCCGGCGTGCTCCGCTACGTGACCGGTGACGGCCGGATCGTCGCCAGCGACGCGGTGACGCCGGTGCCGGGCCCGGCGGGCGGCCCGGTGGACGTGGTGGACGGCGTGATCGCGTCCTCGAGCGTGCCGATGATCTTCCCGCCGCATCCCATGGCCGGCGACGCGTACGTGGACGGCGGCGTGGTGGAGAACATCCCGGTGGCTGCGGCCGCCGCCCTCGGCGCCACCCGCATGTACGCCGTCCTGGCCGTGCCCCTCGATCCCCCGCAGGACCGTAACGACTACACCCGGGCCAGCGCCCCTCTGGTGTTCCTCCGGGCAGTGGGGGCCATCTCCTTTGCCGAGCGCCAACGCGCCAACCTGACCCCCCGCCTCCCGGCGGGCTCCGACCTCACGGTGATCGACCCGCTGGTGGACGTGGTGGGCCCGTTCGACGTCTCCCGCGGGCTCATGCTCTTGAACATGGACTACGGCTGGTTGCGCGCCGCTGACGTCTGCTCCGAGGTGGACGAGGCCACTCGCCGGCGCGTGGCCGAGGCCACCAACGCCATCGTGGTGGCCCGCACCCAGGCGTGGCACCGGGAAGAGGAGCTGTGGTCCACCGGGACTCCATCCGCGGCCGACCTGGCCGCGCTGGCCAGGTGCAAGCGGGTCGTCCGCGACGCCCTCAGCGAACGCAAGGGCCTCGGTCTGCCCACCCCCGCTGACGCCGCCCGCTGGTGGTCCGGCTACGAGGTCCACGAAGGCACCCGCCCGGCCGGGATCCCCGCCGATCTGCTCGACTCCTGCGGCTAACGGCGTTCCCGGCGGTCAGCCGGCATGAGGCCCCGGCGCACTGCCTGCGGGGTCGGCGCCCCGCCTTCGGCCCCGGCTCGCCGGTCGGCAGCCATGGTGCAGCCGGGCGGGTGGCTCGCTCTCCGACGTGCGGCTACCTGAGGTGGTCCGTCCAGCCGCGGCCGTCCCACCAGCGCTGCTTGGGGCTGCCGGCCGGGTCGGGGTACCACCCGGCGTCGGGAAGCCTCTCCTCAGGTGGCCGGTGGCCGTATGGGTCGGACGGACCCTGGTGCAGACCGGTGCCGGCCTGCATGCCCGCCGGCCCGGGCGCCGCGGGCCCCTGCCCGTAGGGCGCGGCGGGGCTCGCGGGGCCGAACGCCCCGTAGTGCCCGGGGGTGCCCATGTGGTGGCCGGCGAACCGATTGGGAGGCTCGGCCGTGGTCGGCGGGAACCGCCGGCGCAGGACGGAGAGGTACACGATCGAGGACAGCAAGGCCAACGGCCAGAGGAACATCCACCCGATGCCGAGCGTGAGCCCCCATGCCACCTTGCGCCCGGCGGAGAACTGCCAGGTCGGCCGTCGGGCCACGTCCACGATGGACCAGATGACAGGCACGAGGGAGACGAGCCCGACGACCGCGTAGACGACCTCCCAGGTGGGGAGGTTGATCGCCGCCGTCACGACCGGTTCCGCCAGCCCCGCCGATGCAGGTTCAGTGCTGCCACAACAACGATGTTAGGCGGGGGCAGGGCCATCCAGGCGCCACCCGGGGGCGTCACCCCTCGTCGTCGCCGGCCCCGGTCCGCATCTTCTCGTCGATCATGTTCACCACGGTCGGGTCCATGAGGGTGGTGACGTCGCCCAGCTCCCGGTGCTCGGCCACGTCCCGCAGGAGGCGGCGCATGATCTTGCCACTGCGGGTCTTGGGGAGCTCGGGGGTGAGCAGGATCTGGCGCGGCCGGGCGATGGGACCGATCGTGGTGGCGACCGTCTGGCGGAGCTCCGCCACGAGGGCCTCGGTCGCAGCCTCGTCCGCCACCTCCACGTGGCCCTTCACCGTCACGAAGGCCACGATCGCCTGGCCGGTCGTCTCGTCCGAAGCCCCGACCACTGCGGCCTCGGCCACCGAAGCGTGGCCCACCAGCGCATGCTCGACCTCGGTGGTCGAGATGCGGTGACCCGAGATGTTCATGACGTCGTCGACCCGTCCGAGGAGCCAGAGGTCCCCGTCCTCGTCCTTCTTGGCCCCGTCACCGGCGAAGTACATGCCGGGGAACCGGGCCCAGTACGTCTGGACGAAGCGGTCATGATCGCCCCAGATCCCCCGCAGCATCCCCGGCCAGGGCTCGGTGAGCACCAGGTACCCGCCCTCACCGTTGCCGACGGGCTTCCCGTCGTTGTCCACCACCTCGGCGCTGACGCCGGGGAACGGGCGCATCGCCGCGCCCGGCTTGGTGGAGGTGATGCCGGGCAGCGGGGTGATCATGATTCCGCCCGTCTCGGTCTGCCACCAGGTGTCCACGACGGGGCACCGTGTCCTGCCCACGTTCTTGCGGTACCAGATCCACGCTTCGGGGTTGATCGGCTCGCCCACGCTGCCCAGTACCCGCAGCGTGGAGAGGTCGTGGGCGGCCGGAAGGTCCTCCCCCCACTTCATGAGGGTTCGGATCGTGGTGGGCGCGGTGTAGAGGATCGTGATCTTGTAGTCCTCCACGATGCGCCACCACCGGTCGCGCCCGCCCGCTGTGGGCGTGCCCTCGTAGAGGACGGAGGTGGTGCCGTTGGCCAAGGGGCCGTACACGATGTAGCTGTGCCCGGTGACCCAGCCGATGTCCGCGGCGGTCCAGAAGACGTCCTCGTCCGGCTTGACGTCGAAGATCAGCCGGTGGGTGGCCGCCACGTGGGTCAGGTAGCCACCCGTGGTGTGCATGATCCCCTTGGGCATGGCCGTGGTCCCAGAGGTGTACATGAGATACAGCGGGTGCTCGGCTTCGAAGCCCTGCGGCTCGTGGACTGGGGACGCCTGGTCCACCACGTCGTGCCACCAGTGGTCGCGCCCCTCCTTCCACTCCACCTCCTGGCCGGTGCGGCGGACGCACAGCACCGTGCCCACTGTGGGGCACTGCTCCAGCGCGGCGTCCACGTGGGGCTTGAGCGCCGAGGCGGTGCCCCGCCGGAACCCGCCGTCGGCGGTGATCACGGTGCGGCAGTCCGCGTCCAGGATGCGGGAGGACAGCGCCTCCGCCGAGAACCCGCCGAAGACCACCGAGTGCGGCGCCCCGATGCGGGCGCACGCCAGCATGGCCACAACGGCCTCGGGGATCATCGGCATGTAGATGGCCACGCGGTCGCCCGCTGACACGCCGAGGGACGTGAGGGCGTTGGCCGCCTTGGACACCAGCTCCAACAGGTTGGCGTAGGTGATCGTGCGGGCGTCGCCCTCGGGCTCCCCCACCCAGTGAAAGGCCACCTTGTCGCCCTTGCCCGCGGCCACGTGGCGGTCCACGCAGTTCACCGAGGCGTTGAGCCGCCCGTCGTAGAACCACCGGGCATCGGGCAGGTTCCACTCGAGGATCTCGGTGAACGGCGTCTCCCACTCGAGGAGGCGGGCCTGCTCGGCCCACCACCCGAGGCGATCGCGATCCGCCTCCTCGTAGATCGAAGGCTGGGCGTTGGCCCTGGCTGCCAGTTCGGGTGGCGGCTCGAACCGCCGCGTCTCGTGGAGCAGGGCGGACAGCGCCTGCTGCCCGGCGACGTCGTGCTGGTCCGTCATCGTGTCCTGTCTAGCCGATCGCTCTGCGGGCTGCAGGGAAGCTCATCGGCTTGCCCACCGGCAGGATGTGCCGGCCGGCCATCCCGTTGACCACCCCGGCGGCCGAGGTGTACCAGGCGCAGGCAGCCGTCACGATCCCGATCGCCCCGCCCAGCTTGATGAGGCCGGAGCTAGCCGAGAAGTTGCCGATGAACAGGACGAGCTCGGTGATCTCCAGGGTGAAGAACACGGCGAGCACGGCCTTGTTGACGAAGACGCTCCACAGGAGCATGTAGGTGTTGAAGATGAAGAAGGCCACCAGGATCCAGGCCAGGTCGTTGGCGACGTTCTCCCCCTTGAGCGGTGCAACCAGCTCGATGTAGAGCCCGAGGCCGATCCAGAACCCGCCGTAGGTGGAGAAGGCCGTGGCCCCGAACACGTTGCGGTTGCGGAACTCCCACATGCCGGCAAGAAGCTGGCACAGTCCGCCGTAGGCGAAGGCGTAACCCAGCCACTCGTTGCCCCCGCCGGACAGGAGCCCGGCATTGGCCAGTGACAGCAGGAACGTCGTCAGGGCGAACGCGGCCAGTCCGAGCGGCGCAGGGTCCGCGGGGCCCGGCATGCCCATGATCTCGGTCTGCTGCACGTTGCGTGCGGCCTCATAGGTCGTTGCCATCTTGCAGCCCTCCCTCCCGCCGGAAGCCGGCGGCTCGCTGGTGACGCGACCACTTCACGGCGTACGCCCGAGGCGCTGCCGGGCCGGAAGGGAGCGTCGTCGCTCGACTCCGGCTGGGTCGATCTTGCAGAAGTCCTGCTGGAGAGACAAGGGTCGGGAACCGGGGAATCGCCGGGTGGCCTGTTTGTGTCGACGAACGGTCGGCGGCGGCAGACGAACGGTCGGCCCAAGGCGCTCGGCGGCATGTCACGGACACGCCGGCGGTCCCTTGTGCGAGAATGCACGTTGTAGCCGGCGGCCATGGGCCGGCGGCGGGACTCCCCGGGGGAACCGTTGGGTGAGGCAATCTGGATCGCGCTTGGTGGAGTGGGGGCCCTGTGCGTCGCAGTGGCGTGGTTTGCCCTGCGGGGGAGCCGCCGCCTGGGAGCCCCTTCGCAGCGGGCGGCCTACGAGACCCTCAAGACCGCCAGCCGTGCCGCGCCGGCCCTGCGCAGCGGCCTGACCCGTGAGGGAGGCCGGCATGCAGCGCCCCACCTGCGGCGCCTCCTGAGCAGCGGGGTGGTGCTCGCGGACCGGAGCGGGGCGGTGGCCGTGGATGGGGTGGATACCGCGCACTGCCTCCTCTTGGAGGATCCGGTGCGGGCGGTGCTGGGAACGGGGAAGGTGCAGGTGCTCGCCGCTCGCCACCTGGCCTGTGGCGACCTGCTGTGCCCGCTCCAGGTTGGGGTGGCCGTTCCCCTGCGGGTCGACGGCACCGTGGTGGGTGCTCTGGCCACCGTGTCCACCGTGGGGTCCGGCGCCCTCTCCCGGCTCGCCGTGGAGGTCGGGACGTTCGTGTCGACCCAGCTCGAGCTGGCCCAGCTCGGGCGGGAGCGGAGCCGCGCCGACCAAGCCGAGCTCCGCTTCCTCCGGGCGCAGATCGCGCCCCACTTCGTCTACAACGCTCTGACGGCGATCGAGTCGTTCATCCGCACCGACCCCGAGCGGGCTCGGGAGCTGCTGGTGGGCTTCGCGGACTTCACCCGGTACAGCTTCCGCAGCCACGGCCAGTTCGTCACCATTGCCGACGAGCTGCGACTGGTGGACAGCTATCTGGACCTGGAGCGGGCCCGGTTCGGCGACCGCCTGTCGGTGTCCGTGCGCGTCGCTCCAGGGGTCCTCGGTGTGGTGCTCCCGTCCCTCGTGATCCAACCGCTCGTGGAGAACGCGGTCCGGCACGGGCTGGAGCCGAGCGAGCGACCAGGCGCCCTGTCCATCGCCATCACCGACGAGGGAGGCGAGGCACGTGTCCGGATCCAGGACGACGGGGTCGGCGCGGACCCGGTGCGCCTGGTCCGGGTGCTCTCGGGCAGCGACCCGAGCGACGCTGTGGGGCTCCACAACGTGGACGAGAGGCTCCGTGCGGTCTTCGGCGAGGAGTTCGGGCTCCGCATCCGCACCGCACCGGGTTCGGGCACCACGGTGACGTTGCGGATCCCCAAACGCCACCCTGCAGTGGCGCTGGCGTGACCGGGCTCTCCATCCTGGCCGTCGATGACGAGGCCCCGGCCTTGGACGAGCTGTCGTACCTGCTCGACCGGTCCCGGCAGGTTGCACGGGTGTCGGTGGCTCGCAGCGCCACCGAAGGGCTGCGCAAGCTGCAAAGCGAGCAGTTCGACGCCGTGCTGCTCGACGTCCGGATGCCGGGGCTGGACGGGATGGAGCTGGCCCATGTGCTCAACCGGTTCATCACTCCCCCGGCCATCGTCTTCGTGACCGCCCACGAGGACCACGCCCTGGAGGCGTTCGAGGTGGGCGCCGCGGGTTACCTGCTCAAGCCGGTGGACGCCCAGCGCCTGGAGCAGGTGCTGCACCGGGTGGACCGGTTGGCACCATCGGCGTCGCGTCCCGGCGACCACCCCCAGGACCCGCTCGACCCGCACGGCCCTGATCGCCTGGATCGCCACGAGCGCGCCGATCGCCCCGATCGCCCCGGGGAGGTCATCCCCGTGGACACCGGAACCCGGACGATCTTCGTCCACCGGGCCGACGTCCTGTGGGTGGAGTCCTCCGGCGATTACGTGCGTCTCCACCTGCGCGCCGGGTCCAGCTACCTGCTGCGCACCCCGATGTCGGTGCTCGAGGAGGCGTGGTCCGACGCGTTCGTCCGGGTCCACCGGAGCTACCTGGTGTCACTTCCCGACATCACCGAGCTGGGCACCGACGGGGCGCACAGCTCGGTGCGGCTCGGCAGCCAGGAGCTCCCGGTCAGCCGACGCCACGTCCATGAGCTCCGGGAGCGCCTCGTCGGCCCTGGCCGGCGACCGGCGCCGAGCGATCCGGGCGGTGCTCAGGAGTAGTACTGCTGCCAGTTGGTCACCGAAGGCTGCGTGGCACCGGCGGGTCCCGAGCCGAACAGCTTGAGCAGGTTGCCGGTCAGTTCGCTGAGCTTGGTGGCCGGGCAGGCGGCTGTGCCCGGTGTGCAGCCCATCTCGGGGATCCAGGCATTGCTGCCGCTGGAGAACACGCCGCCCTTGGACGATGTGAGCGTGTAGTAGGTGGTGTCGGCGTAGTGGCCGGACCCAGTGCCGGGCGTGGCCGGGGAGTGGGCCAGGATCTGGACGTCGGGCGGGTTGGCGGCTGTCGGAACGTAGCCGTTCATGTCGGAGCCGATGACGTTGGGCAGCTGTGTGCCCTGCTTGAGGCCCGTCCCGGCGTAGAGCCAGGAAGACGGATCGGTGACCACCAAGGGCGCGTGGATTGTGTACCCGAGGTAGCTGCTTCCCACCAGCTGCGACGGCTGCCAGTTGGCCGGGGGCGTGGACCACTGGTTCTGGCTGACCTGTGCCGGGTCGGTGGCCAGGAGGGGGTCGGCTGTGGCTGTGCGGTAGTTGACCATCTCGCGGTTCGGACCCAGCGGGGAGGGCTGGAGCCGGACCTTGCGCAGCACCGGGCTCGCTCCGAAGAACGCCAGGTTCACACCGTGGTTCAGGGCGTTGATGGCGGCGTTGCGCATTGTCAGCGACCACTGCTCGTCGTGTCCAAGGCTGAGGAAGGCCTTGTGGTGCAGGAGCGAGGACGGGTTGGTACCGGTCGTGATGTCGGTCCCGTAGGTGACGTCCAGCCCGTGCTGCTCCATGTAGCGCACGAGCGGGTACTCCTCGCCGAGGAAGTCGGCCGCGCCGCCGCCGTACGTGGCGGCGTAGGGGCGGTCGAAGCTCACGATCCGCGACCGCTGCGCATAGGTGGGCGATGTCCCCGGTGGAGCGCCGCCGTAGAGGTCGTAGCCGCCATAGCGGTTCCACGCCTGCCAGGTCAGCACGTCGTTCTGCACCAGGTAGGTGGCGTGGCTCGACGGGTCGATGATGGTGATCGGCACGTAGCTCTGCTGGCCTCCGCTGCCGTCCAGCTTCAGCAGGTAGTCGCCCTGCACCCAGGCCTTGGTGACGGTGAAGCTCAGCGACGGGGTCCACGAGCACTCCACCATGTAGACGGTCGATGTGGCCGGGCACGCCGCCTGGACCGATCCCGTCTGGGTGCTCGACGCCCAAACCTGCCGGGCGCCGGTGCCCTGGTAATAGCCCATGCGATAGGCGACGACCCGGTACGTGGGCGCGGCCGTGGACACGTAGAGGGTGACCTTCTGCCCCTGCTGCGCCTGGACCCTGTCCGTGTACCCTGTGATGCCGCCCGCGGTGCCCGATATGTGCCAGGCCGTGGTCCCGGGCTTCTGGTTCTCCTTGATCACCCACCGGGCTTCCACACCGACCGGGCCCTTGAACGTGGCCGGCGGCGCGTGCCCGTGACCAGCCTTGCCGCGGCCCGCTCCCGTCCCCCCCGCGGTCCCTCCTCGGGTGCTGGGCGACGTGGACCGCGAGTCGGTTGTCCCTGAGCCGGTCGGACGCGTCACGACATAGGTCACGGCACCGGCGAAAAGGACCAGGACCAGGGCGATCCCCACGAACGCCTGGCGGCGCCGGCTCCTGCGACGCCGGTGGGCTCGGCGCTGCTGGCGCTCTCCGGGCGGGGGGGACACTTCCCGGGGATGGTACCGGGACCATGGAGCCGGGCAACGTCATCACCGCGGGTCGAGGACCTTCACCGGGCCGCGCTCGGCTCCGAGCCTGCCCACCTGCCCACTTGTCCACCTTTTCATCTGTCCATACGGACGGTCCCCGTTCGTCGTGTTGCCGGGAGCGTCGGAACCGCGAGAAAGGACGAGCCGCATGAGCAAGAAGCGCCGGTGGGACGGCTACCGGCAGATCAGCCACCGCGTGCAGACCGGACGGGATCACGCGATGATCCGATTGGTCTACGGAAAGCGAGCATGAGATGAGGTACCTGCTGACCATCGTGGCTGACGGCATGCCCGAACCTGAGAAGCTCGCCGTCTTGCAGCGCGAGTGCCCGCGCTGGGTCCACGAGATGGACGGCCGAGGGGTGCGGCTCCTCGGGCGTGAGCTCGACCCGCCTGAGGCGACCACCACGGTGCGCGTCCGCCACGGTGAGACCCTCGTTACCGACGGACCTTTCGCCGAGACGAAGGAGTTCATGGCCGGCCTCGACATCATCGAGTGCGCCAACCTGGACGATGCGATCGAGGTGGCGGCATCACATCCCGTGTCCTGGTACACAGCGATCGAGGTGCGGCCCTTCGCGGGCGACCTGCATCTGGGGGAAGCGGCCGCGGCCTTTGCCAGGGGGGACGCTTGCGGCGAACCCTTCCTGCTCGTCACGTGGATGGGCGGCACGCCAGCCACGCCCGTCCACGACCAGGCCGTGGCGGACGAGGGCGACGGGTGGCGCCGGGACCTCGACCGGCGCGGGCTGCATGTGCTGGGCGACGCGCTCGGACGGCCGGACACGGCTACTACGGTCCGCGTCCGCGATGGCAGCACTCTCCTCGCTGACGGGCCGTTCGTCCAAGGGGAGGACTTCATTGCCAGCATCGACGTCGTGCGGTGCCAGGACCGTCAGGAAGCCGTGGAGCTGGCCGCCTCGCACCCGGTCGCCCGGCACCACGCGATCGAGGTGCGCCCGTTCTGCAACGAGTGACGGTCAAGCCCGACGTCCGCCAGGCGGTTGATGCCGCCTTCCGCAACGAGTGGGGACGCGTGGTCGCCACCTTGATCCACCGGACCGGGGACTGGGACCTGGCCGAGGAGTGCGCACAAGAGGCGTTCGCCGAGGCGCTGCGCCGCTGGCCGTCCGACGGTGTGCCGCATCGGCCCGGCGCGTGGCTGACGACGGTTGCCCGGAACCGGGCCATCGACCGGCTCCGGCGCAGCGAGCGAGGTTTGCAACTGCACGAGCAGATCGGTCGGGAGGCGATGCTGGACGACATCACCGGAGGATCCACCCCCGTCGCACGGGCCAGGGAGATCGAAGACGACCGGCTCCGGCTCCTGTTCACCTGCTGCCACCCGGCGCTCTCCCTCGAGTGCCGGGTGGCGCTCACCCTGCGCAGCGTGGCCGGGCTCTCGACGGCCGAGATCGCCCGGGCCTTCTTGGTTCCCGAGGCCACGATGGCCAAGCGGCTGACGCGGTCCAAGGCCAAGATCACGGCGGCGGGGATCCCCTTCCGGGTCCCGCCGGCTCACGTGCTGCCCGAGCGAATCGACGGTGTGCTGGCCGTGCTCTACCTCACCTTCAACGAGGGGTACTCGGCCACTTCGGGTGCCGAGCTCATCCGGACGCGCCTCTGCGACGAGGCGATCCGTCTCGCACGCGCCCTCCACGAGCTCATGGCGGACGAGCCCGAGGTCACGGGCGCCTTGGCGCTGATGCTCCTGCACCATTCCCGCCGGCATGCACGTGTGGGGCCCGACGGCGAGCTGGTCACCCTCGAGGAGCAGGACCGCGACAGATGGGACTGCGCGGAGATCGAGGAAGGTCAGGGCCTTGTGGAGGAGGCGCTGCACGAGTCACGTGTCGGCCCGTACCAGCTTCAGGCGGCGATCGCCGCCTGCCATGCAGGCGCGGCTGCGATCCACGACACGGACTGGGCTGAGATCGCCGGCCTCTACGCCCTGTTGGAGGACCAGTGCCCGTCACCGGTGGTCCGGCTCAACCGCGCCGTGGCGGTGGCCATGGGGGGCGATATCGATGCCGGCCTGGCGATGGTGGAAGCGCTCACCTCGGATCCCCGGCTGGAGCGGTACTACCTGCTGGAGGCAACCAGGGCGGATCTGTTGCGCCGGAGCGGAGCGCTCGGCCGTGCCCAGGCGGCCTACGCCCGAGCGATCCCGCTGGCGCCCACCGATGTGGAGCGCCGGTTCCTGGAGCGGCGGCTGGCGGAGGTGCGGGCAACCGGAGCGGATGAATCCGGGCCCCGGCCATCCTGATCCCGCGGACTCGGCCGGCCCATGCGGACTGCCCCGCTGAGCGCCGCGGTTCGCCCACGCGCCGCACGCCCAGGGGCACCCGTATGTTTCCCGCTCAGAATCACTGCACTGTGACCGTGCGTTGCAAGCCCGTGAGCTGGACTTCTTCGCTGCACTGCTGCGTCGGGCTGCCGGGATTTGAACCCGGGACCTCTTGACCCCCAGTCAAGCGCGCTAACCAAGCTGCGCCACAGCCCGTAGGAACTCCATCGTCTGGAACTGGTCTTTGTCCTACTTCGACGATGGCCGAGTGTACCCGCCGCCGGACCTCCGGTTGCTTGGTGTCGCGCTGCTTGGCCCGCGGCTCCGCAAGAGCAGTGGGTACGCCGGGGTCTCGGGGCAGAACGTCTGGAAGCGCGGGGTGCGGATCCGCTCGGTCGACACCGCCCCGGCGATGGCGCAAACTGGCGGGAGCGTTTGCGGCGCACGGCCGCTGGCGCGGGCAGGAAGGGGCGGTCATGACCACTCGAACGCACGCGCCGGAAGGTGCGCCCTGCTGGGCGGATCTGTGGACCTCCGACGTGGAGGGCAGCCGGCACTTCTACGGCGAGCTCCTGGGCTGGGAACCCCAGGAGCCGAGCCCGGAGTTCGGCGGCTACTTCATGTTCCATCGCCTCGGGGCGCCCGTGGCCGGTGGCATGGGGCCCATGGGCGATATGGCGGCCAACGACACCTGGAAGGTCTACTTCGCCACCCCGGACATCCAGCGGAGTGCCCATCTGGTGGAGCAACTGGGGGGCTCGGCATTCGGCCCGGCGACGCCGGTAGCCGACCTGGGGATCCAGGCGGTGCTGGCCGACCCGGCCGGGGCGCCCTTCGGCCTCTGGCAGCCCGGCTCGTTCCAGGGCTTCCCCGTCATCGCCGAGCCGGGCGCCCCCAGCTGGTTCGAGCTGCGCTCCCCTGCGTTCGATGCCATCCAGTCGTTCTACGAGCAGGTGCTGTCGCTCGAGGTACGCCCGATGGCCGAGCCGGCGGGGTTCCGGTACGCCACGCTCCGGCAGGCCGGAACGGAGGAAGACCTGGCAGGTTTGATGGATGGCTCGATGGACCCGGGTGGGACGCCTGGGTGGTCGATCTACTTCGACGTGGACGACGTGGACGACGCGGCCGGCCGCGTCGCCGCGCTTGGCGGAGCGGTCGCCTCCGAGCCCCAGTCCAGCCCGTACGGGCGGATGGCCACCGTGCGCGACCCTGCCGGTGCGGAGTTCCGCCTGCGCGGGCCCGTCCCGACGTCCAGCTGATGGCGGTCGCGCTCGGTGCGATGGCGCCGGGGTGCCAAACGACAGGCGCGGTCGGTCAGTGGAGCCTGGGTCGGGAAGGAGGGAGCCGGCGTGAAGAGGCTGGGCTAGAGGACGAGCACCGGCATGGGCTGGGACGGGATCCCGTTGGCCACCACCACCACTGTGCTCCAGCCGCGTGGCGTTGTCCGGGGCAGCGAGAAATCGGTTGACGAGCTGGCGCCGGGGGCGATGGAGACGGAGGACCAGTTGCTGGTGCGGGCGTAGGTGACGACCCCGCTGCTTCTGTTGGTGATGCGCACGATCGGGAAGTTGGTGTTGGACTGCGAGTCGTCGCCGTAGGCGGCGCCCTGGGACAGCCCGGCGAGCTGGGTCCCGGAGAGCTGGGCTGTCGTGCCCGGGATCAGCACCTTGCGGACCGAGGTGATCCTCGGCGCCCATGTCGGCTTGGGCGTCCCGCCCCCGTTGTAGAGGAGCATCTGGCTGCCGTCGTTGAACAGCACCTGACCGGTCGGAAGCGCAAGCATCCGCGTGAAGTACGTGGAGTCCGCGCTCGCACCCGGAACGGTGGGCACCGACGTCAGGGAGTTGGTGGTCGGGTTGTACTCGTAGAAGAGCAGTGTCGTGTAGTACACGCACGGGCTCACGTCGAAGAGCACGTTGCCGTCGGGCAGGATCGACCCCGGCGCGTCGGCGGCGTCGTACTGGACGCCGTTGACGGGCGGGACGGACGGCCCGGCAGTCCAACGCTGGGCGGCGTAGTCGTACACCGCGGTCGGGGTCGGCTTTGTCGAGGCCGTGCACGTTTTGGAGGATGTCGGTGTTGTGGGAGATGTGCCCGCCCCCACCACGAAGGTGTTGCCTCCGGGCATCACGACCTGGGGACCGATCTCCTTGGCGGTCGGGTTGGGCAGTGTGGTGGGGGTGTTCCCGGCCAGGGACCAGTTCGAGGTGCCCGGTGTGAAGGTCTCGGTGGCGGGCGGCGCCCAGGCGTCCACGGACAGCAGCTTCCCGCTCGGCAGGAGGCTCCAGCCCTCCTCGTCGTTGGGGTCGTGCTTCCCTTTGCCCGGAAGCACCGTCCAGCCCATCGTCTTGGGGTTCAGCAGCGCGTCCTGGGTGCTGAACGTCGGGTTCGTCAGGCAGTTCTGGCATGCCTGGGCCATCATGAACGTCCCGTTGGCGAGGACGTTGCTCTGGGCGTCCCCGATGTTGTTCCAGCCCGCCGGTGGCGCGACGGACTTCCAGGTGTTTGTGACCGGGTTGTAGATGGCGCCCTTGTTCGTCCATGCCGGCGTGGAGCCAAGGTACTCGCCGCCCTCCACGATCATCTGCCCGCTGGGCAGGATGGCCGAGGCGGCATAGAGCGGGTCGTACCCCGCCGGCATGGAGGCGACCTTGGTCCAGGTGCCGGCTTGGTAGCTGCCCTGGGCGTTGGGCGTGAGCTCGTACCATGTGCCCGAGCCGTTGCCTGTGGACGAGTAGGCCTGGACCATCACGGCGCCGTTGCTCTCGAGCAGCATGGTCCCGGGGGCGAACGACGGCTGGTTGGCGAGCGGGGTCCAGGGGCTGGACGGCGACGGGAGCAGGGCGAGCGGCGAGATGCTCGGGGCCACCCGCCGCAGCGGGGGCTCGAGGATGGGGTGCACGGGAACCTGCGACGTGCTCGGCCCCCCCGCTGCACCGGCAACGGGATTGCCGGCCGTCACCGCGGCGAGCACGACGGCCGCCGCCGCCACCCCCACGCCCGCGAACCTCCGTCGCATCCCACGAACCATCGGTCCCCCTCCGCTCCAGCTCGCCTGGGCATCCGGGCCCGCCGCCCCCACGTCAGGTGCGGCCGTGGCCCGGCGCTCGTTTTCCTTGGCCAGGCGAAGTGTATCGGTGCCCGTGCGGCTGGGAAATGGACTCTGCCGGGTGTGCCTCCCGCCGCTACGAGAACTGCTGCGCCCGCCGTCGCGGTGACCGCCCCGGCCGAAATCACCGCGGGTTGCTGAAATGCGTTTGCAGCCAAATGTTTCGAGCACATAAGGTGTATCCAGAACGGGAAAACGGTTGTGGCCAGGCTTGGGGAAGCGGGCCACACGACCCCCGTTCTCGCATCGGGCGACCGGTGCAGGGGAGAGAGGATGGGGATGGGCAGTCGGGCCGCATCGATCGTCGCCGAACAGCCGCGTCCGGCGGCGCGCTCGTCAGGCGCGCCTGCTGAGGGGCCCGAGGGGCACGTTCCATCCGCCGGACCGGCCCCGACGCCCATCAGCGCTCGTAGCCCCGCGTTGGGCCATGAGCAACTCCGGTTCGAACAGCTCTTCGCCCGGAACCCCGCCGCCACGGCGTCGGTCGACCGCGCCGGGCGCATCACCGCCGTCAACGCTGCGATGACCACCCTGCTCGGTCGGGCACCGTCAGACCTCGTGGGCACTCCCCTGACCGCGTTGGCCCACCGCGACAGTCGGGCCGCGACGACCGAAATGCTCTTCGTGCTCTTCGGCGCCGAGCGTGAGCCGCGGCCGGTGGTGGTCCGACTACCCGGCGCAGGTGGCCGGGAGGTGGTCGCCCGACTGGTGCCGGTGCCGCTTGGCGGTGGCCGGAGCCGGGCCGACGAGGCGCTGGTCGTTCTCGAGGACCTCACGCACCGCATCGCCGCCCGGCGGGAGCGCCGCGAGCTCGCGGCGCGCTTGGAGGAACGCGAGCTTGGTGACGCGCTCACCGGGCTGCGCAATCGGCGGGCCATGGAGGCCTGCCTGCGCCAGAGCGTGGCGGGGGTGGAGGCGGGATCGGTGGCCGGCGTGCTGGTCGTGGACGTGGACAGGTTCACGATGGTGAACGACAGCCTCGGGCACGCCACCGGTGACGAGCTGCTGCGGATCGTGGCCGAACGGCTCCGGGGCGCGAGCGCCGGACTCGGGGTCATCGGCCGGTTCGGCAGCGACGAGTTCCTGATCGTGGTGGGCGGTGCCGCCTCGGTCGACGAGTTCGCCGGCTTGGCGCGTGCGGTCCTGTCGGCAGTGATGGAACCGGTCACGGTGCACGGCTACCGGCTCACCCCGAGCGTCAGCATCGGCATCGGGACGACGACCGACCCGGCCTGCTCCTCCCAGGCGCTGCTCTGGGATGCCGACGTGGCGCTCCACCGGGTGAAGCAGGAAGGCGGCGGGGATTTCAAGCTGCCACCGGTCGGCCTTCGCAAGTCGATGGCGGCCCGGCTGCGCGACGAGTCGGACCTGCGGCACGCCATCGCCGCAGGCCGGCTGTCCGTCCACTACCAGCCCTTGCTCGGGAGGGACGGGGGGATCGTGGCCGTGGAGGCCCTGGTCCGATGGCCCCATCCCGAACGGGGGATGCTGCTGCCCGGAGAGTTCATTCCCCTGGCCGAGGAGACCGGCCTGATCGTCCCGCTCGGCAACTGGGTCCTGAACCGGGCTACCGACCAGGTTGCGGCGTGGCGGCAGTCGCTTGCACCCACACTGCAGCTGTGCGTCAACGTGTCGGCAAAGCAGCTCATGCGCGAGGGATGGTCCGCCACCGTCACCGACGCGCTGGCCCAGAGTGGGCTGGCGCCCTCCGCGCTCTGCCTGGAGATCACCGAGACCGCGTTGCTCCGGGATCTGTCCACATTGGCCGCCTCCTACCGGGAGCTCCGCGATGCCGGCATCCGCCTGGCCATCGACGACTTCGGGACCGGGTATTCATCGCTCGTCTACCTGCGCGACATCCAGGCCGACGTGTTGAAGTTGGACCGGTTGTTCGTAGGCGGCCTGGTGTGCGACGAGCGCGACTCGGCCATCGTCCAGTCACTCATCGACCGGGCGCACGCGCTGGGAATGAAGGCGGTGGCCGAGGGCGTGGAGGAGGTCGAGCAGGCCCGTGCGCTGCAGCGAATGGGCTGCGATCTCTTCCAGGGGTTCTTGTGGTGCCAGGCCGTCAGCGCCGGCGAGCTGGCCTCCCGGCTCGGATCGGCCAACGTCTGGCAACGCGACTTCCTGGACCCGTAGCGTCCGGCGGCGCCGGCCGTTATGCGGCCTCTTCGACCAGATGGCCCAGCCCGGCGAGGTCGAAGACCCGATGGACGATCCCGCGGGCTCCCTGGAACACAAGGCAGCGTCCGCTGTGAGCCAGTCGGTCCCGGACCAGCAGCAGTGCGGACAGTCCGGCGGCGTCCAGGAAGGCCAGGCGGGACAGGTCGACCACCAGCTCCTGGCCGGCGAGCCGGGGCAGGGCCGAGCGGACGTGCGATGCGCCCGAGAGGTCCAGGTCACCAACAAGCCCCACGACGCTCCGGTCCCTCTCGGTGTCGGTCCGGATCACGATTCCCAGCCGCTCTGCCATGTCAGCCCTCCGTTCGGTCACGGAGGGAACGGGCGCCGGGAAGCGCCCTTACGGTCTCGCCTTCACTTCAGGGGATCCGACGGACCGGGCGCCTCGAGGGGCTCCGACGGACCGGGCGCCCCGAAGGGCTCCGAACGGACCGGTCGGGCCGGCCGGCTCGACGCCGCGGGGAGGATCAGATGTGGTGCGCCACCCATGTGATGCCCTGGAACGCCCGGTACCCGAGGTAGATGACGGAGGCCACGAGCATCGCCTTGAAGTACCAGGGGACAGGCTTGCGGACCTCTTCCACCAGCGGGTTCCCGCACGCCGGGCA